>JAJDNI010000162.1 GCA_022340755.1 Gemmatimonadota bacterium | reverse complement strand
ACGACGGGCAGCTGGACGAGGCCCCTCTCACGCTCCGGGAGGTCGCTCAGATCGAGGAGCAGTTCGTCAAGATCCTCTCAGGTGTCATGCATCGGCGTATCGACTACCCGGCCACGAAGCACCTTACGGACGCGCCGTCGGGGGAGGTGCCTCAGGCCCAGGCCTCCCCCGAGCCGAGCAAGCCAGAGGCGTGAGCGGCGTCCGCGACCTCGACGTGCAGGTCAGCGTGGGTGACGGCGAGCCTCTCGTGGACGCCTCCCTGCTCGAAGCCGCCGTCCGGCGCACGTGGCGGGCGGAGGGACGAGGGGCGGGGGAGGTCTCGGTCACCCTCCTCGACGATGAGGCCATCGCCGAGCTCAACCGCACGTATCTCGACCGCGACGGCCCCACCGACGTCATCGCGTTCGCCATGGGGGACGCCGCCGTACCCGTGGGCGACGTCTACCTCGGAGCAGACCAGGCCGCCAGACAGGCGGGGGAATACGGCGTGGCCTTGGCCGAGGAGCTGGTGCGGCTGACCGTGCATGGCACGCTACACGTCCTCGGGTACGATCATCCCGATGGACCCGAACGGGTGACGAGCCCCATGTTCGTCCGGCAGGAGGCGCTGGTGCGGGTGGTGCTGGAGGAATCGGATCTGGTCTGAGAGGGAAGTCCGCCGGCTCTCCGCGCCTTGCCCCTCGCCCGCGCCCTGAGGATCTTCCCAGGTGTCTCCGTTCGACCGCGCCACTCCGTTCCGTCTCCCAGGAGCGTGCCTCCGCTGACCCCGATCGCCGACGCCCCATGAGCACCCCCGAGCAAGAGATCGACGAGGTCCACGAGCGCCTGGCGCAGCTCGCGGCTGCCGGGGACGTGCAGGCGCTGCACGAGGCCGTGGCGGAGATGCACCCGTCCGACCTGGCCGACCTGGTGGAGTCCCTGGAGGACGAGCATCAGGTGCTCGTCCTGTCGGCGCTGCCGGCTGAGCTGGCCTCCGAAACGCTCGCCGAAATGGAGGAGGGCGACGAGCGCGCGGACCTGCTGGCATCCCTGGATCCGTCCAAGGGCGCCGAGCTCATCCAGGAGCTGGCCGACGATGACGCCGTGGACCTGGTGGCGGAGCTCGAGCCCGACGAGCGCCGCCGTCTCCTGGAAGCGCTGCCCGTAGAGGAAGCCGGGGACATCCGCGAGCTGCTCCTCTACGACGAGGAGACCGCCGGTGGACTGATGACCACCGAGTTGGTCTCGGTGCAGGTGAGCCTCACCGCGGCGGAGGCCTTGGATCGGGTGCGCATCCTCGGCCGGGAGGTGGAAGACTTCTACTCGGTCTTCGTCGTCGACGCGCAGCACCACCTGCTGGGCACGGTCCGCTTGGACGATCTGGTCACCGCCGACCCCGAGGACGTGGTGGAGTCCCTGGTGGAGCCTCCGACCGCTACCGTACTGCCGGAGATGGACCAGGAGGAGGTGGGCCGCCTGATCTCCCGGTACAACCTCGCGTCCATCCCCGTGGTGAACGAGACGGGGGTGCTGCTGGGACGGATCACCTTCGACGACGTCATCGACGTGATCGAGGCGGAGCAGACCGAGGACATCTTCCGTCTGGCCGGCGTGGGCGGTGACGAGGAGGCGGTGCGCTATACGTGGTACGAGTCCGTGCGCGCCCGGCTCCCGTGGCTCTTCATCAATCTCCTCACCGCCACCCTCAATGCCTCGGTGGTGTACTTCTTCCGCGGCACCATCGTGAGCAAGGTCATTCTCGCGTCCGTGATGGGCATTGTGGCGGGCATGGGAGGCAACGCCGGCACCCAGGCCCTGGCCGTCACGGTGCGAGGCATCGCCCTGGCGCGGGGCACCGGGCGCAAGCACGGCCTCGTGGTGGGCAGGGAGCTCATGGTGGGGCTCGTGCAGGGTCTCGTGCTGGGGACCCTCGTTTCGGTGGTGGCCTTCCTCGTGGACGGGGCGGACCCGAGGCTCGGCCTCGTGGTGTTCCTGGCCATGTCGGGCAACCAGATCATCGCCAGCTTCGTGGGCTCATTCGTGCCGGCGGTGCTGGACCGCCTGGGCTTCGACCCGGCGGTGGCGTCGTCGGTCTTCGTGACGGCGTGCACGGATCTGTGCGGCTTCCTCCTCCTCCTTGGGCTTGCCACCTCCATCCTGACGTAGCGTGAAGCGCATATTCCGCGGTCTCTCGGTAGTGTTGGGGCTGAGCCCCTTCGTGGTGGCCTTCCTCCGTGATCGGAAACGCTGGATCCTGTTCGGAGCGTCGCGCGTCAGGACCGAGGAGGCGCATCGGCGCCGGGCGCAGAAGCTCACCACTCGGCTCGCCCGCCTGGGCCCCACCTTCGTGAAGCTCGCGCAGCTCTTCAGCTCCCGGGCGGATATCCTTCCCGAACCCTATCTCTCGGAGATCAGCAAGCTCCAGGATCAGGTGCCGGCGGATCGACCCGAGGACATCGTGCGTGTCATCAAGGAGGAGCTGGGTGCGTCCGCCGATGAGCTGTTCCAGGACTTCCAGAACGAACCCGTGGCCGCGGCGAGCCTCGGCCAGGTCCACCGGGCACGGGTCGGCGGGCGGGACGTGGTGATCAAGGTGCTGCGCCCGGGGGTGGAGGCCGCCATCGCGCTGGACCTGGACATCTCGTACCGGATCCTGTTCTGGCTGAACATTCTCTTCCCGAACCACCACGTGCGGGCGGTCACCAACGTCGTTCGGGAGTTCAGCGTCCGCGTCAAAGCCGAGATGGACTTCCGCCAGGAGGCGGACAATATCAAGCGGTTCCAGCGCTTCTTCCGCTCCGAGCGCAAGGTGCGCGCACCGACGGTGCTGCCGCGCTTCACGCGCCGCAGGATCCTCGTGATGGAGCACTGCCCCGGTACCAAGATCGACCGCCTCCACGAGGCATTCGAAAGCGGGCGGCTGTCGTTCAGGCAGGTGATGGAGACCCTCACCGCCCTTTACATGCGCATGATGATGGTGGATGGCTTCATGCACGCCGACCCCCATCCGGGCAACCTGCTGGTTCAGGAGGACGGGACCCTGGTTGTGCTGGATTGGGGAGCCGTCCTGGAGGTCCCGAAGTGGACGCGGGAGTCGATCCTCAACATCGCGTTGGCGGTCGGCCGCGAGGACATCGACGGTGTCATCAACGAGATGTACCACCTGGGGATGATCAGCCCCGAGGTGTCTCGGGGGGAGATCCGAGAGGCGGCCACCGAGATCCTGCGCATCGTGGACAAGGCGAAGACCACGAATCGACAGCGCATCATCGAGGAGCTCATCGGTCAGGTGCTGGACACGTTCTACACCTGGCCGCTGATACTCCCGCAGGAGCTGGTGTATTTCTTCCGGACCGCGGCGCTCATCGAGGGCCTCGCCTTCCACTACGATCAGAGCTTCGACGGCCTCTCGTTCATCCGCGGCGTTGTTCGGCACAACCAGGCTGACCTCCTCAGGTCCACCGGACACCAGCCGACTCAGATGGCGCGGAGCTTCATCGAGGAGGCGCAGACGGCGGTCCGCTCGGTGCGTGACATCGTGGGCCGGGCCGAGCGGGAGGAGCTCCGCGTGCGCGTCCATCCTCGGGACCTGCAGATGCACGAGCGCGTCATCCATCTGCAGGCGCGCAGGCTGCTGCTCAGCATCTTCGCCACCGCCACGGCGGTCATCACCGCCATACTGTTCATCCCCCTCCGTTCGTGGTGGATGCTTGTGGGCGGCCTCCTCACCTCCCTCATGATGTTCGTGGTGATCCTCTTCCTGCCGACCCATCTCCTCGAAAACCCGCTGCGTCACGCGCGCGGGATCCGACGCAACGAATGGCGCTGAACGAGACACTTCAAGATCTCCTGGAACGCTTTCGCGCCGGGAAGACCACGGCGCTCGCCCGAGCGATCTCCTTGGTCGAAGACGAACGGGCCGGGTTCCAGGACTTCCTCCACGAAGTGCTCAAGGCCGGGCCGAGCACCGCGCGCGTAGGATTCACCGGACCCCCGGGCGCGGGAAAGTCGAGCATCGTAGCGACTCTGGCGACTGCCTATCGGGGAAGGGGAGAGGACGTGGGCATCGTGGCGGTGGACCCCACCTCTCCGTTCTCCGGCGGAGCGCTACTCGGCGATCGCATCCGCATGAACGATCTGGCGACGGACGCGGGGATCTTCATCCGCTCCATGGCGACGCGCGGCTCCCTGGGAGGGCTCGCCACGACCACCAAGGAGGTCATGGACCTCATGGACGCCTTCGGCTTCGCCCGGGTCCTGGTCGAGTCCGTAGGCGTGGGTCAGACCGAGCTCGAGATCACGGCCGCGGCGGACACCGTCGTCGTCGTCCTGGTGCCGGAGTCGGGGGACGCCATCCAGGCCATGAAGGCGGGCCTCATGGAGATCGCGGACGTCTTCGTGGTGAACAAGGCCGACCGACCCGGCGCGGAGCGCCTGGTCAGGGAGATCCGGCAAGCGATCCATCTTCGGAGCGGAAGCGCCCTCAGGGACGTGCCCGCGCACCACGGGGTCGACCTGAGGCGCCTGAAGCGGCGCGACGCGCCGCCATCGGCTCCGGCGGATCCCGAGGGAACGAGGCAGCTGAACGATGCCAAGGCGGGCTGGGATATCCCCGTCCTGAAGACCGTGGCGCAGAGCGGCGAGGGGCTCGAAGAAGTCCTCGACGCCGCCGATCGACACCGCGCGTGGCTGCTGGAGAGCGGGGAGATGGAGGTCCGACGGAGGGCGCGTGCCCGGATCCGTGTGCAGAACGTCGTGGACCGTGAGCTTCGACTGCTCGCCCGACGCAGCGCCGATTCCGGGGGGCGCCTGGAGCGGGGGCTCGACGACATCCAGCGGGGCGCGGAGACCCCGTATTCCGTGGCGCGGACGGTCCTGGAGGAGCTTCTCGGGTCGGAGACCCCGCGTTGACCCTTCTCGCGGGCGTGGGCCATCTTTCGGGCTGAGGTATAGCGAAAAGATCGTCCGAATCCTGCCCGGTCCCGTGGGGCCGTGGGGATGACTCGTGGGACCAGGAGTCAGCGCATGTCGACCACCGAAAAAGACGTGACCACAGCCGCAGAGCTCGCGGCGGAGCTCCGCGCGCGCGAAGGGGAGGTGGCCGAGCTCAAGGCCCGTCTCGAAGCGTGGGAGGCCGCGGTGGGTGACACGCCGCAGCGGGAGGCGCTCTTCACGACGATCTCCGGCCGCGAGTTGAAGCCCCTCTATACGCCGCTGGACCGGATCGAAGCCGAGCGCTACGACGAGGCGGTGGGCTTTCCTGGCGAATTTCCCTTCACGCGCGGTCCCTACACGACCATGTATCGGACCCGCCTGTGGACCATGCGCCAGTTCGCCGGGTTCGCGACGGCGAAGGAGACGAACCAGCGCTACAAGTACCTGCTGAACCATGGGCAGACGGGGCTTTCGGTGGCCTTCGACTTCCCCACGCTCATGGGCTACGACTCCGACCATCCACGCTCGCTCGGTGAGGTCGGGGTGTGTGGGGTCGCGATCTCGAGCCTAGCCGACATGGAGACCCTCTTCGACGGGATCCCGCTCGATCAGGTGTCGGTCTCCATGACCATCAACGGCCCCGCCATCATCCTGTTCTGCTTCTATGTGGCGGCCGCGGAGAAGCAGGGCGTCACGCCGGAGATCCTCCGGGGCACGGTACAGAACGACATCCTGAAGGAATACCAGGCCCAGCACGCGTGGATCTTCCCTCCGGAGCCGGCGCTGCGCTGCATCGTGGACATGTTCTCCTGGTGCAGCGGACACGCGCCCAAGTACAACCCCATCTCCATCTCGGGCTACCACATCCGCGAGGCCGGCGCGACGGCGGCGCAGGAGCTGGCCTTCACGCTGAGGAACGGCTTCGAATACGTGGAGCGCGGCATCGCAGCCGGGCTGGACGTGGACTCCTTCGCGCCGCGCCTGTCCTTCTTCTTTGACGTCCACAACGACTTCTTCGAGGAGATCGCCAAGTTCCGCGCCGCACGGCGCATCTGGGCCCGGGGCATGCGAGAGCGCTACGGGGCGAAGAACCCGGAGTCGTGGCGCCTGCGCACGCACGCTCAGACCGCGGGCGTCAGCCTGACGGCGCAACAGCCGGAGAACAACATCGTACGCGTGGCCTACCAGGCCATGGCGGCGGCGCTCGGCGGCACGCAGTCTCTTCACACCAACTCCATGGACGAGACGCTGGCTCTGCCCACGGAGAAGGCCGTGCGTATCGCCCTCCGGACGCAGCAGATCCTGGCCTTCGAATCCGGCGTCACCAATACCATCGATCCCCTGGCGGGCTCCTACTTCTTGGAGACCCTCACGGACGAGCTGGAGCGCGACGCTCTGGAGATCTTCGACGAGATCGACGAGCTCGGGGGTGTGGTTCCGGCCATCGAGACAGGCTGGTTCCAGCAGGAGATCGCCGCCGCCGCCATGCGGCAGCAGCGCGAGATCGAGGCCGACGAGCGGGTTGTGGTGGGGGTGAACGACTTCGAGGAGGGATCCGGGAAGATCGAGATCGATGTGCTCCGTATCGACGCGTCCGTGGAGGAGAAGCAGCGCGCGCACATGGCCGAGCTGCGGGAGCGTCGAGACGAGGCCGAGGTGCAGCGCACTCTGTCGGCGCTCGGCGAAGCCTGCCGTGGGAGCGACAACCTGGTACCGCGCATCCTGGACTGCGCGCGCGCGTACTGTACGCTCTACGAGATCCGGCACGCCATGGAGGAGGTCTTCGGCTCGTATAAAGAGCCGGTGTTCTTCTAGGCATTCGTGAGCCTTGAGACCCGTGGTGAGGACGTGCCTTTTCCGGATATGGGGAGAGGAGCCCACCGTGCACGCGGCCATGAGGCGCCTTACGGAGGGGAGAGGGCCATGACGGGTGGCGCGACACTGCGGGCGGTGGTCTTCGACGCCGGCAATACCCTGGTCTACGTGGATCCGCGACGCCTTCTGGACATCTTCGATGCTGGAGGAGTGCCCACGGACCTGGAGCGCCTCCGCAGAGCCGAAAGACTGGCTCGCCGACGTCTCCAGGACGGCGTGGCCGAAGGACACAACGGCACGGAGCCGGAGCTCTGGCGCGAGTACTTCGACGGACTCCTCCGGGACGGAGGAGCGGACGACGCGGCGATCCCGGAGTTGGCGCTCCGGCTCCGGGAGGCGCATGCCAGAAGCCACCTGTGGACCTGGGTCGAGCCGGACACTCCCGGCGCGCTACAGTCCCTCCTGGACGGAGGGTACCGCCTGGCGGTGGTCTCCAACGCCGACGGGCGCGTCGAGGGGGTCCTCGAGGACGTCGGTCTCCGCCGCTACTTCGAGTTCGTCGTGGACTCGGAGGTCGTCGGAGTAGAGAAGCCCGACCCCCGGATCTTCCTGGAGGCCAGCAGCCGGCTCGGGCTGGAGGCCGAAGCCTGCCTGTACGTGGGTGACCTCTACCCCGTGGACTACCTTGGAGCGATCCGGGCGGGCATGGAGGCGGTGCTGCTCGACCCGCTCTCGCTCCACGGGGAGCAGGCACCCACCGTGGGTGCCCTCGCCGAGCTCAGGCCATGGCTCGAAACGAGGGCGTCACGGGACTAGATTCTCGCCTGGCAGTCTCGAATCGATAGGGAGCGGTTGAATGTCCGACAGCCGAAATATCCGCGTGCTGGTCGCGAAGCCCGGCCTCGACGGCCACGACCGGGGCGCCAAGGTGATTGCCGCCGCGTTCCGCGACGCCGGATTCGAGGTCATCTACACGGGCCTACATCAGACCCCGGAGATGATCGTGAGCGCGGCCGTGCAGGAGGACGTGGACGTGGTGGCGATGTCTATTCTGTCCGGCGCGCACATGACGCTCTTCCCCCGCGTGAAGGCGCTCCTGGACGAAGCCGGGGCCGACGACGTGCTCCTCACCGGCGGAGGAATCATCCCGGAGGAGGACGCAGCCGCCCTGGAGGCGCAGGGCATCGGGCGGCTCTTCGGTCCGGGCACCTCGACCGAGGACGCCATCGGCTACGTGCGCGAGTGGTTCGCGCAGCGCGAGCGGGCTTGAGGGTGCGCCGGCGCGATTCGTGACGACGCACCGCGGCCGCCTGGCCGAACTCTCCGAGGAGCTGCTGGAACTCCGGAAGCGCCTGCGCCTGGGTGGTGGTCCGGAGCGCATCGAGCGGCAGCACAGTCAGGGGAAGCTCACCGCCCGTGAGCGCGTGTCCCGCCTTCTGGACGAGGATGCGCCCTGGGTGGAGGTCGGGCTGCTGGTGGCTCACGACCTCTACGACGGGGAAGCCCCGGGCGCGGGAGTGGTGACGGGCGTGGGGGTGGTCGAGGGGAGAGAGGTCGTCGTCGTGGCCAACGATGCCACCGTCAAGGCGGGCTCCTGGTGGCCGGAGACCATCAAGAAGATGCTCCGCGCCCAGGAGATCGCCATGCGCTGCCGTATTCCCATCGTCTACCTGGTGGACTCGGCGGGGGTGAATCTCCCTTACCAGGGGGGGGTGTTCCCCGGCCAGTACGGGGCCGCCCGCCTCTTCTACTACAACTCGGTGATGCGCCGCTATCTGCGTATTCCCCAGCTTGCGGCGGTCATGGGGCCCTGCATCGCCGGGGGCGCGTACCTGCCGGCCCTTTCCGATGTGATCCTGATGGTGGAGGGCTCTTCCTTCATGGGTCTCGGGGGGCCGAACCTGGTGAAGGGCGCCACCGGGCAGACGGTGGATGCAGAGGAGTTGGGGGGAGCCAGAGTCCACACCGAGGTGAGTGGCGTCGCCCACTATCGCGTTCCCGACGACGAGACGTGCCTGTCGCGCCTTCGCGAGCTCGTTTCGGAGCTGCCCCTTCCGGACGCGTTGCAGACCGGCGAGGTCGCGGCCCCGAAGCGGAGCGCCTTCGACCTCTACGACCTGATGCCCGACGACCATCGCCAGCCGTACGACGCGCACGCGGTGCTGGAGGCAATTCTCGACGGGGAAGGGCTCGACGAGTTCCAGCCGGGGCACGCCCGCGAGATGATCTGCGGCACCGGTTACGTGGAGGGGATCCCGGTGGGAGTAATCGCCAACGCCCGGGGCCTCATCAAGAGCGCCGGGGGTGGCGTCCCCCGTTTCGGGGGGATCGTGTACGCCGAGAGCGCCCGCAAGGTGGCGTACTTCATCGAGACCATGAACCGTCACCGCACTCCTCTGCTCTTCGTGCAGGACGTGTCGGGCTTCATGGTGGGTCCCGAAGCGGAGCACTCCGGGATCATCCGGGCCGGCGCGGAGTTCGTGGAGGCGATGGCTACCGCAACGGTCCCCAAGCTCGTGGTCACGCTGAACCACGCGTCCGGCGCCGGCTACTACGCGATGGCCGGACAGGGGTTCGACCCGGACTTCATCCTGTCGCTGCCCACGGGACGCATGGGGGTGATGGAGGGCGAGAGCGCCGTCATGGCCCTCTTCAGTGCCCAGCTGGACCGGCTGCGGGCGGAGGGCAAGGTGCCCGACGAGGACGTGACGACCCGCATGGACGAAGTGCGGGCCGAGTACGACCGTCAGCTCGACGCCCGCTTCGCGGGAGCGCGCGGATTCGTGGACGAGGTCGTGCTGCCCGAGGAGCTCCGACCGGCTCTGCGGCTGCTCTTGCGTGCCGCCCTCCGTAACCCCGGCCCCCACGTGGGCGCCTTCCACCTGCCGGAGGGGACGTGGTGAGGGGATTGGGTGGCATTATGCGCCCGCCCCACCGCCCCCGGGGGCTACGCCCCGTTCCCCCTGGGTGCAAGGTGGTGTCCTCGACCGGGCGGTGGAATGGCTGAGCGGGACGTTGTCCGTCTGGGGGGCGGGCAAGGCTTCTGGGGCGATGATCTCGAGGCGCCGGTTAGGCTCGTGGAAGGCGGTCCCCTCGACTACCTGATGCTGGACTACCTGGCCGAGGTGACGATGTCCATACTCCGCAAGCTGCGGAGCCGCGACCCGTCCGCGGGCTATGCCCGGGACTTCGTCGCACTGATGGAGCGAATCTGGCCTGCGTGCGTGGAGCGGGGGATTCGCGTGGTGGCCAACGCCGGCGGCGTGAACCCACAGGGGTGCGCGGACGCGCTGGAGGAAGCGGGGCAGGAGGCTGGTGTGTCGGGCCGGACCACCATCGGACTGGTCCGGGGCGATGATCTCATGCCGCGCCTCGACGAGCTCCTCCAGACCGGCCATGAGATGGCACATCTCGAGACCGGGGCGCCGCTGTCGTCCGTCGCGGATCGCGTGCGCAGCGCCAACGCCTACTTGGGGGCCGCACCCGTCGTGGAGGCGCTGAGGCTCGGGTCGGACGTGGTGGTGACCGGGCGGGTGGCGGATCCCGCCTTGGCGGCGGCGGCGCTCATCCACCATCACGACTGGGCCTTGCATGACCACGACCGCATGGCGGCGGCGATCCTGGCGGGCCACATCGTGGAATGCGGCGCTCAGTCGACGGGTGGCAACTGCATGGCAGAGTGGTGGAGCATCCCTCGCTTGGACATCGCCGGCTTCCCCGTCGTGGAGGTGGAGCCTTCCGGTGCCTTCACGGTGACGAAGCACCCCGGAAGCGGTGGACGCGTGGACCGGGCTTCCGTCACCGAGCAGATCGTCTACGAGATCGGGGATCCCCACCGCGTCGTCACTCCCGACGTGGTGGCGGACTTCACCACCATCCGGCTCTCCGACCAAGGGCGCGATCGTGTGCGACTGGAGGGCATTCGAGGTGCGCCTCCCACGGACTTCTACAAGGTTTCCGTCGCGTATGCAGCCGGGTGGATGGCCGCGGGGACCCTCCTGTACTCGTGGCCCGATGCGCTGCAGAAGGCCCAGGCCGCCGACGCGCAATTACGCCGACGCTTCGAGCGGCTCGGGCTCAAGCTGGATGCCATCAACACCGAGCTCGTGGGCTGGAACGCTGCCCACGGGCCGTTGGCCGGGGCTCCTCCGGCCGACGTGCCGGAAGTGCAGCTCCGCGTGGCCGTTCGATCCGCGGATCGGAGGTCGGTCGAGCGATTCTCCCGGGAGATGGCCCCCTTGGTGCTCACCGGGCCGCCTTCGGTGACGGCATACGCAGGGGGTCGGGCCAGGGTCCAGGAGATCATGGCGTACTGGCCGGCCTTGATCCGCAAGGACGTGGTGGACCCACACGTGCGCGTCGAGGTCAGGCCCGTATGAGGCGCGTTCCCCTGGTGCAGCTCGCCCACGCCCGCTCCGGCGACAAAGGTGACTCCGCGAACATCGGGGTCGTCGCCTACGACGAAGAGATTTATCGTATTATAGAAAAAGAAGTTACGAGTGATCGTGTGAAGCATCACTTCGGATCCTGGGTGGTGGGACCCGTGAAGCGATACGAGCTTCCGAACCTGTGTGCGCTCAACTTCGTTCTCCGCGGCGCCCTCGACGGAGGTGGGACCGTATCCCTCCGCTCGGACGCTCAGGGGAAGGTGCTGAGCGCCGGGCTGCTCCGCATGGAGATCGATGTGCCCGACTCCGTGGCGGAGCGGACGGCCGGCTGGGGCAGGGTTCCCGATGGATGGACTCCGGAGGGGTCATGAGCGACGAGATCGTACTGCGCGAGACGGAAGCCGGCGTGGCCACCCTGACCCTCAACCGGCCCGAAAAGCGGAATGCGCTGAACGCCGCGCTGGTGCGGGCGTTGAAGGACGCCCTCGAGGAGGCCCGGAGCGACGAGGGCGCCAGGGTGGTGGCCATCAGGGGCGCCGGCCCCGACTTCTGTGCCGGCGGCGATCTGGAAGAGCTGGAGCAGGTATCCGGGATGAGCCGGGACGACAACCTGGCGGACGCACGCTCTCTCGGAGCTCTGCTTTCGGCGCTGCGCCACTTCCCGAAGCCGGTGGTGGCGGTGGTGCACGGGCGAGCTCTGGCCGGCGGATGCGGCCTGGCCACCGCCTGCGACATCGTGCTGGCGCACCAGGCTTCGGAGCTCGGCTATCCGGAGGTCCATCTGGGATTCGTGCCGGCCATGGTCATGGCGATCCTGCGACGCAAGGTGACCGAGGGGAGGGCGTTCGAGCTGGTGGCCCGAGGGCACCGTGTGACAGCAGCGGAAGGCCACACCATAGGACTCGTCAACCACGTGATCCCCGCGGAGAGCTTCGACGCCGACGTGGGCGCATACCTCCACGACCTCGCCGGCCGCCCGGCCTCCGCCCTGGGGCTCACGAAGGCGCTCCTCTACGAGCAGGGGGATCTGAGCGTCGACGAGGGAATCGAGCGCGGAGCCCAGGTCAACGTGGAAGCGCGCATGACCGAGGAGTGTCGCGAAGGAGTGCGACGCTTTCTCGACCGCCACGGCTCGAAGGGCCGCACGAGGTAGGACGCTTCGCATGGGACTCTTCCGACCTCGTCGTAGCGGGCGAGCCAGTCGCTGGCTCGAGTGGAAGGTCCGCATCTTCGCCGTTGGCGCGGTGCTGGGGCTCGCTGGGATCTTCCTCGACGATCGAATCCTCGTCATCGCCGCGCTCGTGGTGCTCGCGGTGGGTGCCGGCTTGCGTCTGCTTCCGGAGGAGAAGGAACCGCGGGAGCGTGGTGAGGTGGACGACCAGGAGACCCCGGACGACGCCGACGTGGAGAGGGACGAGCACAGCACCCTCTGAGCGGTCCCTATCGGCCATCCCCTCGACCCGGGGCATGCGGGACCTTCCAACCCGTGTCCACCGAGCCCGTCGAGATCCTGCGCCGCCATTTGGGATATCCCTCCTTCCGCCCCGGGCAGGAGGATCTCGTCCGTGCGGTGCTGCAGGGGAGGGATGCCCTCGGAATCCTCCCGACGGGAGGCGGGAAGAGCGTCTGCTATCAGGTGCCTGCGTTGGCCCTCGGCGGCCTCACGCTTGTGGTGTCGCCCCTCATCTCCCTCATGGAGGACCAGGTGGCGCGGGCCGGGCGCGCGGGGCTGCGGGCGGCCCACCTCAGCGCGGGCCTTGCCTCGTCCGTGAAGCGAAGTCGACTGGCCGCCGCCGGTTCCGGCCGGCTCGACATGCTCTTCGTGGCCCCCGAGCGGCTGGAGATGTCGAGCTTTCTGGCCGCCCTCCGGCCGGCGGACGTACGCCTCCTCGCGGTGGACGAGGCGCACTGCATCAGCGAGTGGGGCCACGACTTCCGGCCATCGTACCGCAAGATCGGCCGTCTTCGTGGGCGCCTGCGCTGCCCGGTGATGGCCCTCACTGCCACCGCCACGCCTCGGGTGCGCGAGGACGTCAGCACCAGCCTGGGCCTCCGGAATCCTCACGTGGAGGTACGCTCGTTCGATCGCCCGAACCTGTCGTGGTGGGTCCGGCAGGGTGGGTCGTTGGCCGAACGGGTGCGCGACATCCATCGTCTGCTCCGGAGGGTGGGGGGCACCACGATCGTGTACGCCCCCACGCGCAGGGCCGTGGAGGACGTTCGCGATGGACTGGCCGGGCTGGGCATCCGCGTGGAAGCCTACCATGCCGGCCTCGAAGCCGCGGAGCGCACGCTGGTCCAGGAGCGCTTCATGGGGGGAGCGTGCCGCGCCGTAGTGGCGACGAACGCCTTTGGGATGGGCATCGACAAGCCGGACGTGCGGCTCGTGGTGCACCTCCAGCTCCCGGGTACGCTGGAAGCGTACTACCAGGAGGCAGGTCGGGCGGGCAGGGACGGAGAGCCGGCCATGTGCGTCGCTCTCTCGGGTCCTGGAGACGGCCGTCTGGCCGCCGGATTCGTCGACCGAGCCCAGCCCCGGGCCGGGACGCTTCGTCGTCTTCTGGCCGCTCTCAGGGCCGGGAGCGCCGGCGACGGTGTCGTCAGCACGACGTCCACGCAGCTCGCCCGGGCTCTGGGTCGAGGTTCGACTGTCCAGGACGCGGCGGCGGCCTTGGCAGCTCTCGAGCGCTGCGGGGGGGTGCGCCTTGTGTCGGGCAGGCCGGAGGAAGGAGAAGGAACCGATGCCCCACCTTCAGGGTTCTTACCGGTTCAAGTCGGCGTGCGGACGCGGGTAGACCTGTCGGTAGCCCGCCACCTGCGTCGTGCCGCCGTCGCCAAGCTCCGCGCCGTGCGCCGCTATGCCGGCACCCGCGGCTGTCGTCGGAGAGCGCTTCTCGGCTACTTCGGGGAGCAGGCTCCCCGGCGCTGCGACGGATGTGATCGGTGTTGCGGTCAGCCGGAGCGGAAGTTTCCGACCGCCCAGAGCCTGAAGCCATGGATCGGTACCTGACAGAGGAGCACCTGCGCCTGCGGGAGCAGGTACGTCGCTTCGCCGAAGAGGCCATCGACCCCGTCGCCCGCGAGCTCGACGAGACGGCCGAGTTCCCGTGGGAGAACGTCAAGACCATGGGGGAGATGGGCCTGCTTGGGGTTCCGGTGCCACGTGAGCTCGGCGGCATGGGCCTGGACGAGCTGAGCTACGTGATCGTGGTGGAGGAGTTGGCCAAGCACGACGCCAGCCACGCCATCACGGTCTCGGCGCATACGACCCTGGGAACGTCCCCCGTCCTCACGTTCGGGACGGAGGAGCAGAAGGCACGGTTCATCCCCCCCCTCGCTTCGGGCGAGGTGCTCGGAGGGTTCGGACTCACGGAGCCCGGCGCGGGCTCCGACGCGTCGGGTACCCGCACGAGAGCGGTGCGTGACGGGGACGGCTACCGCATCAACGGGTCGAAGATCTTCATCACCCACGCGGGGGTGGGAGAGATCTTCACCGTGACCGCCGTGACGGACCCCGAGGCCGGGGCCCGGGGCATCAGCAGCTTCCTGGTGTGCAAGCCTACGGTGGACGTCGGTCGGGTCCGCGACCTCGGTGTCGGGCACAAGGGCGACCTTCCGTTCACCGACGGCGTCCGGGCGGGCAAGAAGGAAGACAAGATGGGGTGGCGCGCATCGGACACCCGCGAGCTTCTCATCGAAGATGCGTGGGTGCCGGAAGAGCAGAGGCTGGGCGCGGAGGGGCAGGGGTTCATCAACTTCATGAAGACGTTGGATGCCGGCCGCATCGGCGTTGCGGCGCTGTCACTGGGCCTGGCGGAAGGGGCCTTTCGCACCGCGATACGCTATGCGGCCGAGCGCAAGCAGTTCGGAAAGCGCATCTGGGATTTCCAGCAGGTGCAGTTCCGACTCGCCGATCTGGCCACGGAGATCGAGGCCGGGCGACACCTCACCTACCATGCCGCCTGGTTGAAGGAGAGGGGGGAGGCCTTTTCGAAAGAGGCCGCCATGGCGAAGCTATTCTGTTCCGAGCTCGCCATGCGGACCACCTTGGGAGCGATCCAGGTCCTCGGGGGCGCCGGATACACGAGCGACTACCCGGCGGAGCGCATGATGCGCGATGCCAAGGTCTGCGAGATCGGAGAGGGTACGAGCGAGATTCAAAGGCTGGTCATCGGTCGCCAGGTGTTGGCGGAAGCGATGGCCGATCCCGAAGAGGATTCACTGTTCCAGGAGGCGCTGGAGCCTGCTGGGACCCACACTGAGTGACGTAGGAGGCCGGCCCGGGCGGCGGGCGTCGACGTAGGGGAGTAGAGAACGCTCCCGACGTCTTCGTCGCCGCGCCCGACGTGCCTGAGCCACGCGCAGTCGCCGTGGTCCGCCATGCCGCCGACATCTGGTCGGGGCGGCGGACGCGGGACGTGTGCGGGGTTCGGGTTGGGTAGGCGGTGCCGGCGAACGCACCGGAGAGCAAAGGTTTGAAAAGAGAGATTCTCGTGAGCTCCACCCCCCAGGAGAGTTGGGTGGCGCTCGTCGAAGACAAGCAGCTGGTCGAGGTCATGCTGGACCGCCCCGACCAGGACAGAATTCTGGGTGACATCTTCCTGGGTCGGGTCGAGGCGGTCCTCCCCGGCATCCAGGCCGCCTTCGTCGCTATCGGGACGGAGAAGGCCGGCTTCCTCCACGTGTCCGACCTGAACCTCGATGACGAGGATCTGGACGACGACAACGGGAACGGAAACGGGAACGGTCGCAGACGTCGATCCAAGAAGTACCCACCGATCCAGGAGCACATTCAGAAGGGCCAACAGATCCTGGTGCAGGTCACCAAGGAGCCCATCAGCACCAAAGGCCCACGCCTCACGGCGCAGATCTCGCTCCCGGGACGGTTCCTGGTCTACATGCCCTTCTCGTCCCACGTCGGGGTGAGCAGGAAGATCGAAGGCAGGGACCAACGCTCCAAGCTGCGCAAGATGGCCCGGGAGGTGCTTCCGGCGAACAGCGGCGGCATCATCGTGCGCACGGTGAGCGAGGAGGTCACACAGAAGACCCTCGAGGCCGAGTTCAAGCGCCTGCACGCCCTCTGGGAGAAGATTCAGCGGCGTGCCGACTCGTCGAAGCCACCCGCGGCGATCCACCGTGAGGCGAAGCTCATCAGTGGGATCATCCGTGATCTCTTCAGCGACAAGTTCGACGCGCTGCGCATCGACAACAGAAGCGTCTACAACGAGGTCGTGGAATATGTGAAGAGCGTGGATCCGGATCTCATGAATCGGGTGCACCTCTACTCGGGTCACGAGCCGCTCTTCGACAAGACTGGTGTCGAGGAGGAGATCCAGCAGATCTTCCAGCGGAGGGTCGACCTCAAGTCCGGCGGTCACGTGGTCATCGAGCCCACCGAGGCGCTGGTGTCCATCGACGTCAACACCGGCCGCTTCACCGGGAAGGGGAAGAAGGACCCGGAGCAGACGATCCTGAAGACGAACCTCGACGCTGCCCGCGAGATCGCCAAGCAGCTGCGGCTCCGAGACGTCGGAGGCATCATCGTCGTGGACTTCATCGACATGGAGTCCCAGGAGAACCGGGACAAGGTGCTGCACGAGCTGCGCAGCCACCTGGGAAGGGACCGGGCGCGCACGAAGGCGTTCGAGGTCTCCTCGCTGGGTCTGGTGGAGATGACCCGCCAGCGGGTCCGCCCACCTCTCTTCCACTCTCTCACGGAGGTATGCACGTCCTGTGGTGGGGCCGGACGGGTGTACACCCCAGCGACGGTGGTTCGACGCATCGAGCGCAGCCTCAGGCGAGCCGCGACGGCTCGTGACGAGAAGCGCATCGTGGTACGTGTGCACCCGGAAGTGGCGCTCCAGGTAGTGGAGGAGGAGCCCGATTTCCTGCGTCGGCTGAAGAAGCGCACGCACATGGACCTGGAGATGCGGGACGACCCCCTCATGCGCCAGGACGAGTTCCGGCTGTTGTCGGGCCCAGCGGAAACCGACGTCACGGACAGATACTCCGTGGTCTGAGCGCCGGGGGTCTTGACCCCCTGGGGTAGGCGGAAGAAATTTACAGGCTCCGCTTTCGACATCCGACCAAGATCGGGAACCAGTATGTACGCGGTGTTTCAGACCGGCGGGAAACAGTTCCGGGCAGAGCCTGGCACCAGGATTCGCATTCCCAGTCTCTCGGCTGAGCCGGGGGACGTGGTGACCTTCGACCAGGTGCTTCTCGCCGGCGACGACGCCGACAAGGTGATCGTGGGAAGCCCCACGGTTGAGGGCGCGAGCGTGACCGCAGAGGTCATCCGTCACGGTCGCGCCAAGAAGCTGATTGTCTTCAAGCGGAAGCGGCGGAAGAACTACCGCCGCAAGCAAGGGCATCGGCAGGGGTTCACCGAGATCCGGGTCGACGAGGTCGCGCTCGCCTGAGCGCCGCCGACGAGACCCCACGAGATTCGACGGATACCGGCAGATGGCACATAAAAAGGGCGTCGGCTCGAGCCGCAACGGACGCGACAGCAACCCCCAGTATCTGGGAGTCAAGCGCTACGGCGGCGAGCCCGTGAATGCCGGCACCATTGTGGTGCGGCAGCGTGGGACGCGTTTTCATCCTGGCCGAAACGTCGGCAAGGGTCGCGACGACACACTCTTCGCGCTCATCGACGGCGTAGTGAAGTTCGAGCGTCTCAATCGCAGGGCGGTGGTCTCGGTCTACCCGACCGAGTAGTCGCGGACACGTCTGTGGAGGTCCGGCCCCGCGCACCTGGCGGGACCGGACCTCCTCTTTTTTCTCTCCCCTCGCAGAGCTCGTTACACGGCTCGTGAACCCCGGTGGGAACTTGAAGACGGGTCCATCCGTACGGAGAACGACGAAAAGCCACGGAGGCCGACCGTGAACCTCATCCGACATCGAGGGCCCTCGGGCCCGCGCATAGAAGGGCGTCCCCGGCGAGCCGCCAACGGCGGGGTGGATTCACGCGTTTCCCTGTGGCGTAGCCGGCGGGCGCTTCCCCTGCTCATCGTGCCCCTCCTCTTTGCCCGGATCGATCTGCCTCGCGGGGAGCGCGGGCAGCCGGAGACCGGGTCGTCGGCCACCGACGCGCCCGAGGGCGCGGTGCTCCCTCTCCATGTCAACGATCGGGTTCGCACGTGGATGCACCGGTTCCGGACGGGCCAGCGGGCCGAGTTCGAGCAGGTGCTTCGGCGTCGCGGGGCCTACGAGGGGCTCATCCGCGACCGCTTGAGGGCGCGGGGCATGCCGGAAGAGCTCCTCTACCTCGCCATGATGGAGTCCGGGCTCAAGCCCCGGGCGACCTCGGCGGCATCCGCCGTGGGCCTCTGGCAGTTCATGGCGCCGACGGCCCAGCAGTACGGGCTGCGCGTCGACAAATGGGTCGATGAGCGTCGGGACCCGGTGCGCGCCACCGATGCCGCCCTCGACTACCTCAGCTGGCTCCACAACCGCTACGGCTCGTGGTACCTGGCCGCTGCGGCCTACGACGCGGGGCCGGGGCGGGTGGATAGGGTGCTGGCCCGACACGCCGACGGCAAGGCCCACAGTGAGAACCTGTACTGGGAACTGTCTGCGTACCTGCCGAGAGAGACCCGGGAGTACGTTCCGCGCCTGGTGGCCGCCAGCCTGCTGGCGCGCGACGCCGATACCGCGGGCTTCGAGACCGACGTGCGGCCCTATCGCTACGATCGGGTCTTCGTACCCGGAGGGACGTCCCTCCGGGCCATCGCTCGCATCGTCGGCGTGAAGCCGAGGGTGATCCGGAATCTGAACCCGCACCTCATCCAGGGCGTGACGCCACCGAACGAGACGTATCCGGTGCGGGTGCCCGTAGGTACGGCGGGCACCGTGGTCGCCGCGCTCGGCAAGAGCCGCACGCTACGAAAGGCAGACTAGCCGCGCACGATCCACGCGGACGAGCATAGCCGGCGCGCCGTCACGGGAGCGTCGGCTGCCGGGCTGGATAGGTGACTCACTCCGGCGGCGGTGGTCCCCAGCGGCTTCTCCCCTCCTGCGCGTCGCGAGCGGCGGCCATGATCCGCCAGACGATATCTCTCACGAGCTCTTCGTCCACGCCCATCTCTCGGGCCAGCTCCGCGGCACGGCGGATGACCCGCGCCTCCTGGGCCGGGTCCAGCACGGGGAGACCCTCCGCCTCCTTTACCCTCCCTACCTCGAGCGCCAGGTCCCGGCGAGCACCCACGAGCCGGATCAGCTCCCGGTCCACTTCCCGGATCTGTTCGCGCAGCCTCGAGAGACGGTCTTCGTTTCGGCTCACCCGGCCTCCGCAGTCCGCTTCGCCTCCGCGCCCGACGGAAAGAACTCGTCCAGGTGCTCCTGGCTCTGGCGGGATGTCAGCAGGCTGACGACGACGAGAACCGGGACCTGCACCACGAGACCGAGGATGCCTTCGTGGATGCCGAGAGGCTTGAGAGCAGGGTGGAAGAAGAAGATCTCGGCGGTGACGATGCCCGCTACGAGGCCGGCGATGACGCCCGCTGTGGTGGCGCGGCGCCAGTAGAGCGCGGCGAACACCGGCGGCGCCAACTGCGAGATTACACCGTAGGCCGTGGCCAGCAGCTGCACCAACGACGTGCCGGAGTTGAGGGCGAGATAATACGCCACCGCGCCGGTAAGAAGCACCAGGACTCGCATGAGGATGCGCCGCGCTCGCTCCGTCATCGGGACAAACGGCCAGATGCCGTCCTCCACCAGGATGGACGCCGCCGCGTGGACGAGGGCGTCCCCGGTGGACATGGAGGCGGCCAGCGCGCCCGCGCAGAACAGTCCCACCACCACGGCGGGGAGCTGCGTGTGCAGGATCATGAAGGGAAGGATGGAGTCCGGGTCCGTCGGAGCCTGGGGGAAGAGCACTCCGCTGAAGCCGATGAGGAAGACCGGGATGAGGAAGAGCTGGAAAGTCGGGAAGAGCATGACGGTGCGCCGAAGCGTGTCGTCATTCTTGGCCGTGTAGGCCTTCATGAAGAGGTGCGGCCACATCATGAAGCCGATCACGCTCACCAGGATGTACGTAGAGTACGATCCCCAGCTCCAGGGTTGCCCGGTGGGCGTCAGGCCCGGCGGCACGAGGAGCTCCGGGCGGGCGTTGGCGATGCCCTCGAACATGGGGCCGATGCCTCCGTACAGGTGGTACGGAAGGTAGATGCCCAGCGCCCAGGCGATGACAACCATGAAGATGCCCTGGAACGTGTTGGTCCACCCCACGGCCACTGCGCCCGACACCAGCACGTAGAGGATGACGATGCCGTAGGCGAGGAGCCCACCGAGCCAGAACGGGATGTGCCCGTCGGTCACCGAGGTGATGACGATGCCCGCCCCTTCGATCTGGAGCGTGATGTAGGGGACGAAGGCGATGAGGCTGATGACGGCGATGAGCGCAGACAGGCTCCGGGACGGGAAGCGCCCCGCGATGAGCTGAGCCTGCGTGACGTGGCCGAGGCGACGGCCCAGATCGGCGATGCGTGGACCGACCCAATAGAAGGGCGCCATTCCCAACACGCCGTAGGCCAGGATGTAGAACGCCGCCGCCCCTCGCGAGTAGGCCCAACCCGGACCTCCCAGGAAGGCGAAGGAGCTGAACACCGTGGCGCCGGTGACGAAGTACATGATCACCAGACCAAAGCTCCGGTCGGCCGCGACGAATCCGGTGACGCTCTTCGTCGACCGACGTCCCGCCATGAGGCCGATGACCAGGTTCGCCAGGAGGTAGACGGCGATGATGACCGTGACCCACACCCACCGTTCCATCAGCCCTCACCTCCGTCACGATGCCGGCGCTCGACGCGGTCCAGCAGATACAGCACGGGCAGGGAGAAGAAGATCCAAGCCGCGTACCAGAAGAACGCAAACGGAAGGCCGAGCACGAAGGGACGAATGCGCGAAGCCACGAGCGCGCCGGGCCAGATCACGGCGAGGAGGAAGAGGGCCAGGTACGCGACGGCGAGGCCGCGAGCGGTGCGAAGGGTCATGGATCGGCTCTCGGTCGGTGATGAGGACGGCGCGCATGATAGCGTCCCAACAGCCGGGGCGCATGGAGGGCAGGGTGGTGGGGCGGCCGTGGCGGACGTCGCCGACCTGCCAACGGTCAGGTCCGGCCGTGACTTCTCAGGGGTCGAGGAGGGCTACTCGGGTCAGCCCGGATGGGCCGACACGACGTAGCGCATGAGCCACTCCGAGCAGCCGAGCCGTCCGGTACCGAGGGTAAAATCATGCTCTGACATGCGATCGTCGGCCGACAGGAGCTGTACCGTGAGGCGTGGCCCCCTTGCATCCTCGCAGCGGTAGGCGATCGGCCGCCATGCCGTCTCCAATTGGATGCCCGCCTGCCAGAGAGCGAGAAGCACGCTGTCCGGTAGAACCTCCCCGAAGTCATACTCGTAGGTACGGCCCTCCGCAGGCGTCACGCTCCCGGAAGAGACCACGGCCGAGTCCACCACCAGGTCGGACACCCCGCCGGGGTCGGAGCACGCTGCAAGGGCGGCGAGCGTGGCGGCGGCGATGGTGAGAGCCGAAGTTGCGGCGGCGTGCCGGATCATTGTCACACGACTCCACCGAGCAAGGAAACCCGCTGGAGCAACGAGTGCGCGCCCGGAAATGTGACGTCCCCGGCGCCGAGGACCATACAAGTGGCGTACGTCCGCGAGGCGTGTCGGCGCGGCGTCAGCGCCCCTTGAAGTCGGGCTTGCGCTTCTCCACGAAGGCCCGCACGCCTTCTCGACCGTCCTCGCTTCCGAACGCGGCCAGGAAGAGCTCCCTCTCGTATTCCAGGCCGGCGGACAGGGGCATCTCGAACGCGGCGTTAACAGCCTGCTTGGCGAAGCGAAGTGCCACGGGGCTCCAGCGGGCCATGCGGCCCGCCAACTCCAGCGCGGCTTCCAGGTGGCGCCCCTCGTCCACGAGCACCTCCACCAGCCCGATCCTGTGGGCCTCCTCGGCTTCCACGAAGTCGCCGGTGCACGAGATGAGCAGGGCGTGACCCCGGCCGACGAGGCGAGCGAGCCGCTGCGTGCCGCCCCCGCCGGGGATGAGGCCGATGCGCACTTCGGCCTGGCTGAAGCGGGCAGTCCGATCGGCGACCCGCACGTCACACGCCAAGGCGAGCTCGGAGCCGCCCCCGATGCAGAAGCCGTGAACCGCCGCGATGACGGGCTTCGGGAAGCTCGCCACCGTCTCGTAGATGCGACGGCGCGTGTAGACCGCTCGCTGCTCCATGGCCGTGCGCTCGGCGAACTCGTTGATGTCGGCTCCGGCCACGAACGCCTTCTCGCCCGCGCCGTGGATAACCACGACCTTCACCGTGTCGTCCACGGCCAGGGCATCGAACGCCTCCATGAGCAGTCGCCGCACGTCGGCATTCAGTGCGTTGAGCTTCTCCGGGCGGTTCAGCGTGACGACGGCGACCGCGTCGTCGCGCTTCTCCACCACGAGGGGGGAGGTCGGAGCGCCCACGGAATCAGCCATGATCAGCTCCCACCCCAATCGTAGAAGCCCTGTCCACTCTTCTTGCCGAGCTTCCCTGCCGCCACCATCCGCCGCAGAAGCTCGGGTGGCCGGAAGGCCTCCGAGGCCAGCGTATTGTGCAGGTACTCGGCGATCCCCAGACGCACATCCAGGCCCACGAGATCCGTGAGCTTGAGCGGTCCCATGGGATGACGATATCCGAGCTCCATGGCGCGGTCGATGTCCTCCGGAGCCGCTACTCCCTCTTCCACCATTCGGATGGCTTCCATCCCCAGCACGATGCCCAGGCGCGACGACGCGAAGCCCGGGGAGTCCTTGACCACTACCGGCTCCTTGCCGAGGCGGCGAACGAACGCCACGGCGGCGAGGCGGGTCGCGTCGGAGGTGTCGGGCCCCCACACCACCTCGACGAGCTTCATGATGTGCACGGGGTTGAAGAAGTGCAGACCGATGAAGCGTGCCGGATCCGACACCGCGCGGGCGATCTTCTCGATGGAGAGGGACGAGGTGTTCGTCGCGAGGATCGCGTGATCGGGAGCGCCGGCGTCGGCTTCACCGAAGATCGTCTCCTTCAGCTCGAACGACTCGGGCGCAGCTTCCACCACCAGGTCGGCGCCCGTCACCGCGTCCGCGACGGACGAGGTTGTCACGATGCGCTCGAGGACCGCATCACGCTCGTCGGCCGCGACCTTTCCCAGCTCCACGCCCTTGTCCAGGTTGGCACGGATGCGCTCGAGACCCTTTCGAACCGCCGCCTCGTCGATGTCGTAGAGCGCCACGGAGCACCCGATGCCCGCACACACCTGCGCAATGCCGTGACCCATGGTGCCGGCGCCCAGAACGGCGACCCGGCGCACGTCGTTCGTCTCGCTCATAGTGCCTCCACCAGCGTGGAGATGCCCTGGCCCACGCCGATGCACATGGTGGCCAGCCCCCGCCGGGCGTCCCGCTTCTTCATCTCGTGGAGCAGGGTCACCATGATCCTCGCTCCCGAGCAACCCACGGGGTGTCCCAGCGCGATGGCACCGCCGTTCACGTTCACCTTTTCCGGATCCAGCTCCAGCTGCCGAACGCACGGGATCGACTGAGCGGCGAACGCCTCGTTCAGCTCCACCAGATCGAGATCACCGACTTCCCATCCCGCCCGCGCCAGGACCTTCCGCGTCGCGGGAATGGGGCCCAGACCCATCCGGTGCGGCTCCACGCCGGCGACGGCTCCGGCGACGACCCTGGCCATGGGCTCCAACCCCAGGGCTTCACCGCGTTCCGCGCTCACCACCATCAACGCGGCGGCGCCGTCGTTGATCCCCGACGAGTTCCCAGCAGTGACGGTGCCGTCCTTCTTGAACGCCGGCCGCAGCCGGGCCAGAGCTTCCATGGACGTGTCGGGACGCGGATGCTCATCGACGTCCACCACGATGGGATCTCCCTTCCGTCGCTTGATGTTGACGGGGATGATCTCCTGGTCGAAGCGACGGTCCGCCATCGCTGCGGCGTACCGTTGCTGGCTACGGAGGGCGAAAGCGTCCTGCTCTTCCCGCGTGATGCCGAAGTCCTCGGCGACCACCTCGGCCGTTTCCCCGAGACCGATGGACCACTCGGGAGGGAACACCGGGTTCACGAAGCGCCAGCCGATGACCGTATCGGCCACCTTGGGGTTGCCGTAGGCGTACCCGGTTTCGGGCTTGAGCATCACGTACGGCGCCCGGCTCATACTCTCCACGCCACCGGCGATGAAGACGTCACCTTCGCCTGCGGCGATGGCGTGATACGCCGACAGCACGCTCTGCATTCCGGAGCCGCACAATCGGTTGATGGTCTGGCCGGGCACCTCCACCGGAAGGCCGGCGCGGAGTAGCGCCATACGCGCTACATTCCGATTGTCTTCCCCGGCCTGGTTGATGCAACCGAAGATCACGTCATCCACCGACGAGGCCTCGATGCCGGTACGGGCGAGGAGGGCTTCGATGGTCAGGGCCGCCAGGTCGTCGGGACGCACCGGAGCCAGCGAGCCGCCGAGGCGACCGATGGGAGTGCGCACGCCGTCGATGATCCAGGCCTCGCGCATATGATATCCGCTCCTGAGACTCGGCCGACTCGCCGTCTTCATCGGTCCAGGGCCACCCAGACGCTCTTCACCTGGGTGTACTTCTCCAAGGCGGCTTCCCACCCCCGGTCCCGCCCGAAGCCGCTCTGCGTGTAGCCACCGAACGGCGAGCCCGAGTCGTATTGGTTGTAGGTGTTGATCCAGACGGTTCCAGCCTGGATCTCCGATGCCACACGATGGGCCTTACCAACGTCGCGGGTCCAGATCCCCGCCGCGAGGCCGTAGATGGTCTGGTTCGCCTTGACGATGGCGTCATCGACGTCCTCGAAGGCGATAACCGCTGCCACCGGTCCGAAGATCTCTTCCTGCGCGATCTTCATGCCAGGGTCCACATCGGCGAAGACCGTCGCGGTGACGAAGTTGCCCTTGCCGTTGACGGTGGTGCGCTCGCCTCCGGTCACGAGGCGCGCACCGTCGCTCTTACCGGCCTCCACATAGCCCATGACGCGGTCGAGTTGCTCCTCGCTCACGATGGCGCCCAGGCGCGTGGTGGACTCCATGGGGTCGCCCACCGCCATCTGATCGGCTCGGGCCGCGAGCTGCTCCACGAAGTCGTCGTAGACCGATTGCTCCACCAGGACGCGTGAACCGGCGGCGCACACCTCGCCCATGCCGTAGAAGATCCCGGTGGACGCCCCCCGCACGGCGTCCTTCAACGACGCGTCGGAAAAGACGATGTTAGGCGATTTACCACCCAGCTCGAGCGATACCTTCTTCAGCGTCTCCGCCGCATCCCGCATGACGGTCTTGCCGACGGCGGTGGAGCCCGTGAACGCGATGGCGTCCACGCCCGGGTGGCGCACCAGAGCCGCTCCGGCCGTCGGACCGAAGCCCGGGACGACATTCAGAACTCCCGGCGGGAAGCCCACTTCGGCGGCCAACTCGCCGAGGCGCAGGGCAGTCAACGGGGTCTGCTCGGCCGGCTTGAGCACCACGGCGTTCCCGCACGCCAGGGCGGGGGCCACCTTCCATGCGGCCAGGGACAGCGGGAAGTTCCACGGCGTGATGATGCCCACCACGCCGACGGGCTCCCGCATCGTGTAGTTGAAGAACGGACCCGACACCGGGATGGTGCTTCCCTGCACCTTGTCCGCCATGCCCGCGAAGTACCGGAAGTTTTCCACGATGCTGGGCAAGTCCACCTTCCGCGATTCGAAGTAGGGCTTGCCGTTATCCGCGGTCTCCAGCGCGGCCACCTCGTCGGCGTTGGCCTCCAGGGCTTCGGCGAGCTTCCACAAGAGCTTGGATCGCTTGTGGGGATTCATACGCCGCCACTCGGGATTGCCCATCGCCTCCCGGGCGGCCTGGACGGCGTCGTCGACGTCCTCGGCCCTCGCCTCCGCCACTCGTGTGATGAGGCCACCGGTAGCGGGGTTGTGGGTGGGAAAGGCGGCGCCGGCGCGGGCGTCCACCCACTCGTTGGCGATCCAGAGGCGGTTGCGGACGGTATCGCTCATGTCGGGCCGAGCCTGGCGGGGGAGGGGGGGAAACGACGACGGGGCCCGGACGAATCCGGACCCCGCTCCGAGCATTCCATGCGCTTCAGCGCCCCTTGAATTGGGGCTGGCGCTTTTCGATGTAGGCCGCCAGACCCTCCTTCGCGTCTTCGCTCGCGAAGAGCTGCTGCTGCAACTCCCGCTCCAACGTCAGGGCGAGCTCGAAGGGGAGCTCCGAGCCCGTCTGTACCGACCGCTTGATGAGTCCCACCGCCTTCGTGGCCTTGTTGGGCGTCGTGAACTCGTTGGCGTACTCGAGGACCTTGGCCAGGAAGTCGTCGCGACTCTCGGCCTCGATGACCTTGTTCACCAAGCCCAGCTCGGCGGCCTTCTCGAAGTCGAAGGTGGCTCCTTCGGCCATGAGCTGGATGGCCCGCGCCTTGCCCACGATGCGCACCAACCGTTGCGTGCCGCCGGTCCCCGGGAGCACCCCCAGGGAGACCTCCGGGAGCCCGACCTTGCCGGCGCCTTTGCGGGCGATGCGCATGTCCGTCGCCATGGCGATCTCCAGGCCACCGCCCACCGTGTGCCCGTTGAGGGCGCCGATGACGAGCTTGGGGGTGTGCTCGAGGCGATTGAGGGTCTCGTTGGCATGGAGGCAGAAGCAATACTTGAAGCCCGGCGTCACTGAATTCAGCATGCCGATGTTCGCCCCCGCGCAGAAGAACTTCTCCCCGGCGCCGGTGATCACGATGACCTCGATATGGTCGGCGAATCGGGCCCGGACGATGGCGGCGTCGAGCTGAGCCATCATCTCGTGCGTGTAGGTGTTCGCCGGAGGGTCATCGAGGGTGAGGATGGCGATCTTGTCCTGTTCCTCGTAGTGGACCAGTTCCTTCTCGAGCATCGGAGCTCCCTGTGTTCCTGGAGGGTTCGCGGGCTGACACGGCGGAGGTGTGGGTGTTCAACCGGGTCCGGCGGCCAAGCTTATCCGGAGCCGATGGGACCGGTCAACCCGGCTCAACGCACCTCGGGGGTGGCGGACCGGCCAGACCTCCGCCATCATGAAGATTGTGAATCGCAGACAGCCTACCCCGGACTTCCCCTGGATTTCCCGCCGGCCTTCCGGCCGGTGGCTCGTCGGCGCCGCCGTCGCGGTCCTCGCTGCGGCCGGATGTGATTCACCGACGGACCTTCTGCCGGGGGTGGTGGCACCCGAGACCCAGCCGGCGCTCGCCCTGGGGGTGGCCCTTCCGGACCCCATCGCGTGGGCCACTGACGCCTCCACGCAGGAGCCGGGCGCGCAGCCTACCCCCCTGGCGACCTGGACATCTTCGTGGGACCTCCCGCCCGCCGAGGGGAGAGAGGTGCGCGAAGCGACCTATGCCGCGCTGGTGGCGTCCCTGCCCCCGGGCCGCGTGGCCGCGGTCGCCAACGAAGACCTCGCCACGCTCCGTCAGGCGCTCCACCAGGCTCGGTCGCTCCCGCCTGCAGCCCTGCCGCGCTCGGTGCGCACCGGATTGGCACAGGGCGAGCTGGAGGCGGACGCCGCGAGCGCCGTGCGGGATCAGGGCGACCTCCCAGCGGCGCTGGTGCATGTGCTGAGGGGAAGCGATGCCCTGCGCGAGATCGGACCGGAGGCGGTGGCGCGCACCCTGGTGGACGAGGTGGAGGGGCGGCTACGAAGGATTCAGCCTTCCCATGCGTATTCCCCTGAAGATGCCGAGCGCCTGCGTAGGCTCGCCGAGGGGGGGCGCCAGGCCCTCGATGAAGGCAACTGGGTCCTGGCCATCCGCAGGGCGTACTACGCGCGGGCTCTACTGACCGCTCACTGACATCAGGGGACCTCGTGTCCCGACGACGGAGAGGCCCTATGAGCTCCCGATCGTCCGCGCTTCCGGTGGTGCTCTTCGGGGCACTGTTCGTCTGGCCCGTCACTCTCCCTGTGTCCACGAGATCCTATCTCGCATGGATGGACCAGGCGGCGAGCCTGATGGCGAGCCCCCTCGTCGCTCCCGTCCTGCTCTGCCTCGGCTTCCTCGGTCTGCTGGCCGAGATCAGGACGCCGACGTTCGGAATGGCCGGCACGGCAGGGCTCCTGGCCCTGGGCCTCTTCTTCGGCTCGCATGTGTTGGCGGGCCTGGCAGGGGTGGGGGACGTCGTGATCGTGGGGGTGGGTCTCGTGCTTCTGGGGCTCGAGATCTTCGTGGTCCCGGGCTTCAAGGTGGTCGGTGTCCTCGGCATGCTGGTGGTGCTGACGGGTATTTATCTCAGCATGTTCGGCCCCGACCCGTCCGGCGGGGACCTGTGGCGCGCGGGACTCGTGCTCGCCTCCGCCGTCGTCGTGACCCTGCTCATCGCGTGGGTGCTTCTCCGCTCTCTTCCTCCGGATGCGCGACCAGGGGCCGGCGGGATCTTCCTGCCCCATCGCGCAGCTTCCGGGGCTGGCTCCGGACTTCGCCACCGCGCCCGCGGAGAGTCGCTGGGCCGAACAGGCGCGGCCATCACGGACCTCCGGCCCTCTGGCACTGCCCTGTTCGAGGAGGAGAGGCTCGACGTCGTGGCCGAATCCGGGTGGATCCCGGCGGGTACGCCGATCAGGATCGTGAGCGCCGAGGGGTACCGACGGGTCGTCCGTCCCCTGGATCCGGGGCGACAGGACCGGCTCGGAGAGGACGCCGACCGAACAGCCGGCGCGTGACAGGTCGGGTCGATACTGAAACGCAAAGGGCCCGCCCGCCGGCCACACCGGCGGGCGGGCCCTGGAGATCGGATCCCGTCGCTACATCTCGCCGCGGGCCATCCTTCTGAGAACGGTCTGGAGGATCCCTCCGTTCCGGTAGTATTCCACGTCGACGTCGGAGTCCAGGCGGGCCCTGGTCTCGAACCGCTTCGTGGATCCGTCTTCTGCGGTTGCCGTGACCGCGATCGTGCAGTGCGGCCCGAGGCCGCCGGCGATGCCCTCGAGGTCGAAGCGCTCCCGGCCGGTCAGGCCGAGCGACTGGGCCGACTCGCCACCGGTGAACTCGAGGGGAAGCACCCCCATGCCCACGAGGTTGCTGCGGTGGATGCGCTCGAAGCTCTCCGCGATGACCGCACGCACGCCCAGAAGCAAGGTACCCTTGGCGGCCCAGTCCCTCGAGCTCCCGGTCCCGTACTCCTTGCCCGCCAGGACGACCAGGGGCGTGCCCTCCGCCTCGTAGCGCATCGCTGCGTCGTAGATGCTCATCTCCTCGCCCGTGGGCACGTGCACCGTGTAGCCGCCCTCCCTTCCGGACAGCATGAGGTTCTTGATGCGCACGTTGCCGAACGTCCCGCGCATCATGACCTCGTGGTTTCCGCGCCGGGACCCGAACGTGTTGAAGTCCCGCGGCTCCACTCCGTGCTCCCGCAGGTACACGCCGGCCGGCTCCTGCTTGGGAATGGCGCCCGCCGGGGATATGTG
Organism: Gemmatimonadota bacterium; assembly: GCA_022340755.1. Classification (GTDB taxonomy): domain Bacteria; phylum Gemmatimonadota; class Gemmatimonadetes; order Longimicrobiales; family Gaopeijiaceae; genus SZUA-318. The sequence continues at coordinate 8,153 of JAJDNI010000162.1, read as the reverse complement.
GTCCGTGGTCACGGACTGGCCCAGGAGCGCCAGCGCGCGGGCGCCGGTGATATCGGCGTCGGCGGGGATCTCCATGGACATGCCGGCGAAGAACGGGGGGTTCTGGACGTACGTGGAGCCGGGGTCCCACTCGTACAGGGCGCTCTCCTCGGGGATGGGCAGGGCCTGCCACTTCTCGTCGCCTTGGAAGACCTCGCCGTAGCGGCTCTCGTACATCTCGGGCTTGAGGGCCGCGGCCACCGTCTCCCGCACCTCCTCCGGCGAGGGCCAGATGTCGGCGAGGAAGACGGGCTTGCCCTCGGCGTCGCGTCCCAGCGGCTCGTTGTAGATGTCCAGGTCCACGCGCCCGGCCAGAGCGTATGCCACCACCAGCACCGGAGAGGCGAGGTAGTTGGCCCTCACCCGCGGGTGGATGCGCGCCTCGAAGTTGCGGTTGCCGGAGAGCACCGCTGACACCACCAGGCCCTTGTCGATGATCGCCTGGTCGATCTTCTCCGGAAGGGGACCGGCGTTACCGATGCATGTCGTGCACCCGTAGCCTACCAGGTTGAAGCCCAGCTGGTCCAGGTAAGGAAGGAGCGCCGACTCGGTGAGGTAGTCGGTGACCACCTTGGAGCCCGGCGCCATGCTCGTCTTCACCCAGGGCGCCGTCTTGAGCCCCCGCTCCACGGCCTTCTTCGCCAGCAGCCCGGCGCCCACCATCACCGACGGGTTCGAGGTGTTGGTGCAGCTGGTGATGGCAGCGATGACGATGGTGCCGTCCCCGACCTCGTAACCCTCTCCCTCCACCTCCACCTCCCGGCGCGTCTTCGTCGCCGTGGCGGTACCGCCCTGTCCCGCGTCCAGGGAGAAGCCCGCCGGCACCAGGGCCGGGAGATCCTTGGCGAAAGAAGTGGGCATGTCCACCAGACGGATGCGGTCCTGAGGCCGCTTGGGGCCCGCAAGGCTGGGCTCCACCGTGGACAGGTCCAGCTCCAGGGTGGAGGTGAACTCGGGATGGGGAGTGTCGTCGGTGCGGAAGAGGCCCAGCGCCTTGGAGACCCGCTCCACCCGCTCCACGAGCTCCGGGCTGCGTCCGGTGCCGCGGAGGTAGCGGAGAGCTTCGGCGTCCACCGGGAAGAACCCAATGGTGGCACCGTACTCCGGCGACATGTTGGCCAGCGTCGCCTTGTCCGGCAGGGTCAGGGTGGAGAGGCCGGGGCCGTAGTACTCCACGAACCGCCCCACCACGCCGTGCTCACGTAGCATCTGGGTCGCGCAGAGCACCAGGTCCGTAGCAGTAGCACCCTCCGGGAGCGTCCCCGTGAGCTTCATCCCCACCACCTCAGGGAGGAGCATGTAGTAGGGCTGTCCCAGCACGACGGCCTCGGCCTCGATGCCGCCCACGCCCCAGCCCACCACCCCGATGCCGTTGATCATCGTGGTGTGGGAGTCGGTGCCGACGCACGTGTCGGGATAGGCGACCCAGTCGTCGCCGTGCTGGCGCCGGTGCACCACCGAGGCCAGGTACTCGAGGTTCACCTGGTGGATGATTCCGGTGCCCGGAGGCACCACCGAGAAGTCGGCGAAGGCCTCCTGCGCCCAGCGTAGGAGAGAGTACCGTTCGCGGTTGCGCTCGTACTCCCGCTCCACGTTCAGGCGGAAGGCGTCACCGGTGCCGAAGTAGTCCACCTGCACCGAGTGGTCGATGACCAGGTCGGCGGGCACCACGGGATTGATGCGAGCCGGGTCTCCACCCAGCGCCTTGATGCCGTCGCGCATGGCCGCCAGGTCCACCACGGCGGGTACGCCCGTGAAGTCTTGGAGGACCACCCGTGCGGGCATGAAGGGCACGTCGGCGCCGGCGTTGGTGGGACTCCACCCCGCCACCGCCGCGACATGGTCCCGGGACACATAGCCGCCACCGGCGTGACGGAGGGCGTTTTCCAGGAGAACGCGGATGGAGAAGGGAAGGCGGTCCAGCGAAGAGACCAGGCCCTCGGCCTGCAGGCGGGCCAGGTCGAAGTAATGGGTGTCGCCCTCGCTCAGGGACAGTGAGGAGAGCGCGCCGAAGGGGTCGGAAAAAGGCGCTGCCACTGTGGGCTCCAGTCGGTCATCGAGGTGAACGCCGCACGGCGACGGGGGCCGCCGCCGATGTGGATTAGGACAACCTCTAACGATAAGGAAAGTCGCCGGGGGAGGCATGGGTCCGGGCGCCACTCGGGGCCTCCGGGGCGTTGAGGCAAACCCTCCGGGCGCGTAGCTTCTTGCGGTCACTCTGCCGGGGTGGCGGAATGGTAGACGCGGCGGCCTCAAAAGCCGCTGTCCTCACGGGCATGCGGGTTCGACTCCCGCCCCCGGCATCCACATTCGCCTTGGGAGCGAGCCCTCGCTCCGAAGCGGGGCAGCCGATCATCGAGCCTACGCACAGGGACGGTAAGGAGAAGATCGCTCGGCCTCGTCAGGTGTACGAGGGTCCCGATGCTCGCGATTTCGTCCCTGTTGCGGAACGCGGCTGAGACGTCCGATCCGACTCGCGGTGGCCTCCGGGGCATGGCCCCCCGCGAGGGGGTGCTCCTGTCGGGGCGCCTCCCTTCCTCACTAGAGAGACCCATCAGGCCGACATGACCGAGTGCATCGACCTCAATCATCTCGGGCTCCCCGGTGCCATCGCAGTCTACGTCCTTCCCGACGGCGAGCCTGCACTCGTGGATCCGGGGCCGTCCACGACGTTGGAGCGGCTGCGTGAGGAGCTGAGCCGCCTGGGCATCGGGAGCGGTGACCTCCGACACATCATTCTGACCCATGTGCACCTCGACCACGCGGGCGCCACCGGCCACCTCATGGGGGCCTATCCCCGGGCGGCGGTGCACGTGCACATCGACGGCGCTCCCCACATGGTGGACCCGGCTCGTCTCGTGGCGAGCACGCGGCGCACGTTCGGCGAGGAACACGACCGCCTGTGGGGGGAGGTCCTGCCCGTTCCGGCTCACCGCATACGGGCCTGGTCTCCCGGGGACGCGGGCCCCCGCGGTCACCTCCGCCCTGTTCCCACGCCCGGTCACATCGCCCACCATCTCGCGTATCTGGATGAGCGCGACGGCACGTTGTTCTCGGGCGATGCCATGGGAATCGTCCTGGCGGACGATGCTCCCAGCCATCCACCGACGCCGCCCCCATCCGTGGACCCCAGGGCGTGGGAGCCCACGCTGGACGAGATCGCCGCGATAGGACCCGAGCGTTTCGGTGCCACGCACTTCGGGCTCTACGGAGGCGTGACCGACAGGGTGCGGCAGATGAAGGAGCGCCTCGCGCGGTTGGAGGCGCGAGTGCGGGGAGCGCTGGACCGTGGAGACGACGGCGACGCCCAGCGCTTCGACATGGAGGTCCGCGAGGAGCTGACTCCCTTCCTGGGTAGGGAAGACGTGGATCGATATTTCGACGTGTTCAGCGCCGCCACGGACTGGGCGGGCATGAGGTTCTACCTGGAGCGCAATTCGTGACGGAGAGGAGAAAGGCGATGGTGAGCAAGGGCGGACTTCGCGGAGGTGTGGTGGTAGCGGTGGCGCTGGGGATGGTGTGCGTGGCGCCCCCTGCGGCCCGATCCCAGAACGTTCCGGACACCGTGCGGCGGCCCGTGCCGGCGCCGGTAGTGCCTCCGCCGTACTACCGGAACGCCCTGGCCCGCGGCACCCGCAGCGCGGACGGAAGCCCCGGTCCCAACTACTGGACCCAGTGGGCCGACTACGACCTGTCCGCCAAGTTGGAGCCCACCACTGCGCTGCTCGAAGGGAAGGAGACCATCCGATATCACAACCGCTCGCCGTACGCCCTTCGCAGACTCGTGGTGAACCTCTACCAGAACCTCTACGGGCAGGGGGTTATCCGCAATGAGCCGGAGCCGGTGACGGGGGGTGTGAAGCTCAAGGCGGTGGTGGTGGCTGGCGACACCCTGGAGGTCGGCGATGCGCATTCCGCGCCTTCGTATCGTGTCGACGGGACCATCATGACCATCCGCCCCCCGAAAGACGTGGAGGCGGGCGACTCCGTGACGCTGGGATTCGAGTGGTCGTTCACGCTGCCCCAGAACGGGTCCGGGCGGATGGGCTACTCCAACCACGAGGTATATCTCGTGGGATACTGGTTCCCGAAGATGGCCGTCTTCGACGACCTGCGAGGTTGGGACGCCGAGCCCTACATGGGCATCGCCGAGTTCTACGAAGACTACGGTGACTACACTGCATCGCTCACGGTGCCTGCAGGGTGGACGCTGTGGGCCACCGGCGAGCTTCAGAACCCGGACGAAGTGTACTCCCCGACGACTCTGGACCGACTTCGCCAGGCGGCCGTCGCCGACACGGACGTGGTGGTGGCCTCCACGACCGAGGTGAAGAGCGGGAACGCCACGGCACCCGCCCAGTCGGGATGGCTGACGTACCGCTTCAAGGCCGACTCGGTGCGGGACTTCACGTGGACCACTTCCGACGTCCAGCGATGGGACGCCACCTCGGCTGTGGTACCGGACCGCAACGGGGACGGGAAGGACGACCGGGTGCTCATCAACTCGTTCTGGCGCGAGGAACGGGCACCCCTGTGGGAGGACCAGTGGAAGTATGGCAAGGAGGCCATCGAGTTTCACTCCAAGTACACGGGGCTCGCATATCCCTGGCCGCACATGACTTCGGTGGAGGGTGCGGACATCATCGGGGGCGGTATGGAGTTCCCCATGATGACGCTCATCGGCCCGTACCAGGGACGCACCGCCCAGGATCTCTTCAGCGTCACCACGCACGAGTTGGCGCACATGTGGATCCCCATGATCGTGGGGACGAACGAGACCCGCCACGCGTGGATGGACGAAGGCTCGACGACGTTCCTGGAGGATCAGAGCGAGATGGAGTACTGGCCCGGCGTGGATCATCACCGTGTGGAGGCGCAGGACTATCTGCGCACGGCGGCGGCGGACCAGGAGCAGAGCATGATGCGCAACGGCAACTGGTACGCTCCCGGTCCGGGCTACGAAGTGGCGTCGTACAGCAAGCCGGCGACGCTGATGGTGGCGCTGCGGGAGATGATGGGGCAGGACACCTGGGAGAAGGCGTACCGCGCGTTCATCTCGGAGTGGAAGTACAGGCACCCGACGCCATGGGACTTCTTCGAGACGTTCCAGCACGCGGTCGGCGGGAACCTGGATTGGTTCTGGACCTCCTTCTACTACGAGACGTGGACGCTGGACCAGGAAGTCCTCTCCGTGACCCCCATGAACGGCGGAGGAGCGGTGGTGAAGATCGTGGCACGGGGTTTCGCCCCCTATCCCACGAAAGTGCGCATCACCACCACCGGCGAGGGGGTCATCGACAGGAACATCCCGGTCGACTACTGGCTCGATGGCCACGCCGACGCGGAGATCGATCTGCCACCCTCGGTGGGGGCGGTGACCCGGGTGGAGCTCGACCCGGACGGATATGCGCCCGACGTGGATCGCTCCAACAACTTCTGGCCGCGGGGATGAGGCGGTAAGGGCGCCCCGGTCTGCGGCCGGGGCGCCGTCCGCTCACTCGCTCACCGGCGAGGCGAACCCCACGAGCGTCCCGCACGGTGCGCGCACGAAGATCTCGTCCATGCCGTAGAAGGTCTGGCGGCGGGGGACTACGACGTCCGCTCCCTCCAGCGCGGCGGCCACGGCGTCGAGGTCGTCGACTTCGATGAAGAGGGTTGTGGTGCCGCCGGCGAGACGCTCCACCAACCCCGGGTGTCCGGCGGCCTCCGCAACCGGACCCAGGTCGTCCACGATGCTGGCGCGGCTCTGGTACATCAACTCGACGGCGCCCTTCTGCAGCATGGCGAAGCCCATGGCATCGCCGTGGGGCACGGTGGCGGTGACCTCGTAGCCCAGGCGCTCCGTCCAGAAGGGGAGGCACGGCTCGATGGCCTCGACGGTCATGATGGGGGTCAGCTTCTTCATGGGACGGCTCCGAGGCGGGGGATCGATCAGAGAGTCGCTACACGGCAAGAGTAGCCGTCACGAGGCGCATTGTCTCATACCGCGGCGTCGTCGCGCCACCTCCGCACCCTCCTCTTCCCACGGCGGAGGCGGTTTGTTACTGTAGCAGTAATATTACGTAGACGGTAATATACGCGGAAGTGAAGATCATGGGCCAAGCCACGACGCAGGATCAGCCCCTCACCCCGGCCGTGTTTCACGTGCTGCTGGCCTTGGCGGATGGCCCCCTGCACGGCTATGCCGTGATGAAGCGGGCGGAGGAGCACTCTGGGCTCGGCATGGGACCCGGAACCATCTATGGATCCCTCCAACGTCTGGAAGAGGCCGGGTGGGTCGAGGTCTCCTCCGCCGACGGCGACGCTCGCCGGACGCGTCGATTCTCCCTGACGAGCGACGGGCGGGAGGCCCTGCGCGCCGAGGCGGCACGGCTGAGTCGGTTGGCTCACCTCGTGGAAGGAAAGGACCTCGTCCCCAGCCCGGCGTCGGGCGGATGAGCGACGGACCAGCCGCCAGGCTGAGCGCTATCCTCGCTCGTGGCGTCTACCGGCTCCTTCTCCTCCGGTACGATCGTAGACTCCGACGGACGTACGGGCGGGAGATGGAGGACGCCTTTCTGCGGCTTCTCCACGAGGCTCGATTGCAGCGGGGCCTCCGGGGCTGGGTGAGGGTCTGGCTCTGGATTCTCGGGGAGACGGTGCGCCCCCTGCCGGGCCCGGTGCAGGCCGCCCCGGCGTCGATCCGTCCCACTCGGCTCACCCGCCCCCCGATGGGTGCCCTCAGCCGGATCCTCCTCGAGGTTCGAGCGGCAGTGCGTACCCTGCGTCGAGCGCCCGGATTCACCGCGCTGATCACAGGGATCCTGGGAGTCGCGGTAGCCTTCAACGGGTCGGCGTTCGCCGTGGTTCAGGCGTACCTCCTGCGGTCTCTCCCGTACCCGGACGTGGACCGGATCGTCACCGTGTCTCCGGCTACGAGCGCCGTTGGATGGAAGAACAGCTCGGACGTCTTCGAGAAGGCCGTGTCCTGGAATCTCGACGGCTTCACCCTGGTGGGGGGCGGTCCCGCAGACGTCGTGCTGGGCGCGTGGGTCTCTCCGGACTTCTTCGATGTCCTCGGGGTGCGACCGATGCTGGGCCGGACCTTCACCGATGACGACGTCGATGCGCGTGTGGCTGTCATCAGCCACAACGTGTGGATGAGCCGTTTCGGTGGGGATCCCGGGGTCGGGGGCAAAACCCTAAGCCTGTATCCCTCCGACGGGAGAGCGGGAGAGCTCTATTCGTTCACGGTGATAGGCGTGCTCCCCAGTGACTTCTGGTACCTGAACGGATACACAGATGTCCTGGTTCCTCTCGCTTCCCCCGGGCCCGTCTACATGGGACGCCTGCGGTCGGACGTGCCTCCTGCTCAGGCGGCGGTGATCCTCACCGAGCGCGCGCGCGCAGCGAGGGCGGGGGAAGAAGACGCGTCGGTCCAGGTCCGGGTCCGTCGCCTTCGGGCGACCTACACGGCGACAGTTCGCCGGCGCCTGGAAGTCGTTCAGGCGACGGCATTGTTGGTGCTCCTCGTGGCGTGCGTGAACGCCGCGCTCCTGTTGCTCCTGCGGGCTGAGGTCAGGAAGCGTGAGATAGGCGTGCGCAGGGCGCTGGGGGCCGGAGGGACAGGCCTCGCGCTGCAGTCCGTGACAGAAGGGCTCCTCCTGGCGGCGGCGGCTGGCGGGCTCGGATTGGTTCTGTCGGCCGGCGCGCTGGCGGGACTGGGCGACCTGGTGGTGACCCGCCTCGGCCGCTCTCTCCCCGGGGGCGCAGGCGCCCTCCATGTCAGCGCGTGGCTGGTCCTCGTCACGTCGGGCGTGTGCGCCCTTGTGGGCGTCGGCTTCGGATCCGTCCCGCTCTGGACGGTGCTGCGGGAAGATACCGCGGGGCTTCTGGGTGGAGGTGGACGGGGGAGCACGGCGTCCGTGCGGTCGGGGAGAATCCGTGGTGCCCTGGTGACGGCGGAGGTCGCGCTCTCCCTCACGCTCCTGACGGGGGGCGCGCTCCTGGTCCGCTCGTCGCTTCACCTGGAGGGGACGCGCCTCGGCTTTCGACCCGACGGGCTCACGGCGTTCACTGTTGGGCTCACGTCCGAGGGCTCCACGGATCGGTCCCACCGGATTGTGTTCTTCGAG
>JAJDNI010000160.1 GCA_022340755.1 Gemmatimonadota bacterium | reverse complement strand
ATGGTGCTGGCGAACACGTACCACCTTTATCTGCGTCCGGGCCACGAGCTGGTTCGGACTCTGGGTGGGCTCCACGCGTTCATGAGGTGGGACGGCCCCATCCTTACGGACTCCGGGGGCTTCCAGGTGTTCTCTCTGGCGCAGATCAGGGAGGTTCGGGACGACGGTGTGGTCTTCCAGAGCCACATCGACGGGTCCCGGCACACCTTCACGCCCGAGTCGGTGATGGAGGTGCAAAGGGCTCTCGGGGCCGACGTGATCATGGCGTTCGACGAATGTCCTCCGGGGGGCGCCGATCATGCGCATGCCCGAGCCGCCAACGAGCGGACGCTGCGGTGGCTCGAGCGGTGCCGGCGGCGATTCGGCTCCCTCGAGGACGAAGGCTCGTGCCCGGTCCAGGCGCTCTTCCCCGTGCTTCAGGGCAACGTGTACGACGATCTCCGCCGGGACCACGTGCACCAGGTCCGAGACATCGGCGACTGGGCGGGGTACGGTATCGGCGGCCTCTCCGTGGGAGAGGCCAAGGCGGACATGTGGCGGACGCTCGAGCTTCTGGACGGGGAGATTCCGCGGGATCGGCCGCGATACCTCATGGGGGTCGGATACCCCGGTGACCTCCTGGAGGCGGTGGCGCGGGGGTGCGACCTGTTCGACTGCGTCGCTCCCACCAGGAACGCCCGCCACGGCACCGCCTGGACGTGGGAAGAGGGGCAGGTGAACTTGAAGGCGGCCCGCTTCCGGGAGGACACGCGGCCCGTGGATCCCGCGTGTGACTGCGTGACGTGCGCTCGGTACGACCGCGCCTATCTTCGCCACCTGGTGGTGGCGGGAGAGTGGCTGGCCCTGCGCCTCCTCTCGATCCACAACCTCCGGTTCCTCTTGGGGCTGGTGGAGCAGGCGCGGCGGCGCATCGCCGACGGCTCGTTCCATGCCTGGCGAGAGGACTGGCTCGAACGCTATCGCCGCGCCGGCGCTTGAAGCCCGGCGACCAGAACCACTTGAAGGGAACGGAGACTCGACGTGACGACGGCCTCACTGGCGCTCCTCATGGTGCCGCGACAAGGCGGATCCGCCGGCATCATTTTCATGGGGCAGATGCTCCTCATCTTCGCGATCTTCTACTTCCTGCTCATCCGGCCGCAGTCGAAGGAGCGTCAGCGGCACGAGCAGATGTTGAAGGAGATCAAGAAGGGGGACGAGGTGGTAACCAACGGTGGCATCATCGGCACCGTGGTGCACGCCGAGCCCAATCGGCTCACCGTGCGCACGGGCGACAACACGCGTCTGACCGTGGACCGGAGCCGCGTGGCCCAGGTGCTCGCTCCGAAGGGCGCAAAGGAAGAGTAGGTCGTGTCACTGCGTGACATCGTCATCATGGGTGACCCTGTCCTCCGCCAGTCGGCCGAGGAGGTGGACACCTTCGACGAGGAGCTGGAGACGCTCGTCAGCGACATGTTCGAGACCATGTACGCCGCCGACGGGATCGGGCTGGCCGCGCCGCAGGTGGGCATCTTGCGCCGGGTTCTCGTGGTGGACCTGCGCCGCGAGGACGAACCCGACGCGCGCGTGGCGCTCGTGAATCCCAGGGTCACGTGGCAGAGCCAGGAGACCGACAGGCAGCCGGAGGGTTGCCTGAGCATTCCCGGCCTCGAAGACGTCGTCGAGCGCCCGGTGAGCGTGCGCATCGAGGGCTACGACCCCGAGGGCCTGCCCGTCGCGCTCGAGGTGGATGACCTCTACGCTCGAGCGCTCCAGCACGAGATCGACCACCTGGACGGAATCCTCTTCGTGGATCGCGTCACACCGCTGAAGCGACGCATGCTCCTGAAGAAGTGGAAGAAGCTACGAGCGGAGGCCGAAAAGGCCGGGAAATGAGAACGACGTGAAGATCCTCTTCTGGGGAACGCCGGAGTTCGCGGTCCCCTCGTTGCGTGTGCTGGACGACGAGGGCTTCGACATCGTCGGCGTGGTGACCCAGCCGGACCGTCCCGCGGGCAGGGGACGCCGGCTCGTCCCCTCCGCCGTGCGGCAGGTGGGGGGCGAGCTCGGGCTGACGGTGCTGACGCCCGAGCGGCCCCGGGGCGAGGAGTTCCTCGCGGGAATTCGTTCCCTGGAGCCGGACCTTTCCGTGGTGGTCGCGTACGGGCACATCCTGCGTCCGGAAGTGCTGGCGGTGCCGAGCCTCGGTTCCATCAACGTCCACGCATCGCTCCTCCCGGAGCTGCGGGGCGCTGCCCCCATCAACTGGGCCATTGCGCGCGGATACGAGCGGACGGGCGTGACCATCATGCGCATGGTGCAGGCCATGGACGCGGGCCCCATCCTGCACCAGGTGAGCGAGCCCATCTTCCCGGAGGAAACGGCCACCGAGCTCTCCACCCGGCTTTCGGAGCTGGGCGCTGAGGCTCTCCTGGAGGCGCTGGAGCTGATGGCGGCAGATCAGCTCCAGGAGACGGAGCAAGACCACGATCTGGCGACCTTCGCGCCGAAGATCGACCGGGAGACCGCGCGGATCGATTGGAGCCGATGCGCCTCCGAGCTGGTCTGGCACATTCGCGCCATGGACGCCGTACCGGGGGCCTGGTCGGAGCTGGCCGGCGCGCCGGTGAAGCTCTTTCGCCCCTCGCTCGCCGAAGCCCGGCCCTCGGGTGCACGGGAGGCCGTGGGACGGGGCAACGGGGGCCCACCGACCGTGTCCGGGGCGGCATCACCAGAAGGCTTGGTGATCCATGCGGACGAGACGCACGGTCTCGTCGTCGGAAGTCGCGAGGGGGCATTGCTCGTCGATGAGGTGCAGCCGCCCGGAAGGAGACGCATGCCGGCTCGTGACTGGATCCACGGGCGCGGGGTGAGCGTGGGACAGCGCTTCCTGTAGCGGGCTTCGTTCCTCACCGTGATGTCCCCATCGACGAGCGCCTCAAGTCGCCTCCCGCGTCTTCATGTGGTGACGGACGATGACGTCCTGGCGGCGTCGGACTTCCCGGGGGTCGCCCGGACTCTGCTCGCTGTCGGGTCCGAGCAGATCGCTCTGCACGTGAGGGGTCCCCGAACCGGCGGCGGCCGGCTGCTTGCCGTCGCGTCTGAGCTGCGAGAAGGCGCCGCCCACAGCGGGGCCTGGCTGGTGGTGAACGACCGCGCCGACGTGGCGCTGATCGCCGGTCTGCGGGCGGTCCATCTCGGCCGACGCTCGCTTCCCGTGTCGGAGGTGCGTCGGATCCTGGGCCGCCAGGCGCGGCTGGGAGTCTCGACCCACACGCCGCAGGAGTCGGCTCAGGGCGCCCTGGACGGCGCGGATTGGATCTTCGCGGGTACGACCTACGCGACCCCCACCCACCCCGGTCGGGAAGGGTGGGGTCCGGAAGGCGTGCGCCGGGCGGTCGTGGCGGCGCGGGGGGTGCCCGTGATCGCCATCGGTGGCGTCACGGTGGAGAGGGTGACCGAGGTCGTCGCGGCGGGTGCCCACGGTGTGGCGGTGGTGCGGGGCGTGTGGGGTGCCGCGGACCCCGTGGCGGCTCTGGAGAAGTACGTCGAGGCGCTGGCGCGGGCGGCTGGCGAACAGGAGATCCAT
>JAJDNI010000309.1 GCA_022340755.1 Gemmatimonadota bacterium | reverse complement strand
CTCGCCCCCCAACTCCCCGATGAGAGCCAGTACATCGGAGCCGGCGGCCACGTCGTCGTAGGCGTCGAAGGTGACGTCGCTGTCGCCGTGGCCCCTCAGGTCCATCGTCGCTACGCGGTACCCGGCAGCCGTCAGCGCCGGCGTGAGAAACCGGTAGGAGGACCGGAGCTCACCCATTCCCGGCACGCAGGCCACAAGGGGTCCGTCGCCCCGGACGTCGTACGCGATGCGGCCCCCCGGGCGGGAGAGGTAGCGAGTGGTCGAGTCTTGGGCAGGCTGGTGCACTTCCGCGGCGCTCCTTCCGGCACGCAACCGCGGCGACGCGGGTCACGACACGCCCGCATACCATTGGGACTGTGGGTGAACTGCTACCATCGAGCCACGCTCAGGGTCCTGTAACAAGCGGCGTCTTGTGGTGCCCTACGCACTCACATGACCCTCAGAGAGACCATTCGCTGGGCCGCTCCCACAGGTCACCGTATCTGCTCACCATCGATGCGCCAACTGCCCTTGCCATCCCTCTCGAGTATGCATGAGCGCGTGAAGCCGCCGGACTCCACCCGAATGTCTGCCTGTCGGGTCTTCCACTTCGGCGTGCGCTGGACGGCGTAGCGGACACCGATGGACTTGCGGTCCAGAACGCCGGCCACAACCCCGCGCCGTGCGGGCCCGTGAACGGTCTCTAGGAGGCTGCACACCTCCGTGCCCGAACCGTCCACGCACCGCCAGGTGACGACGCGCACGCAGTCGTGCCTCTCACGGGTTGCGGCCGGGAAAGGCCAGGCCAGCCAAGCGGCCAGGCTTCCGGTAGGGCGCGCCTCGAACTGCCGGCGAGCGAGTCGCTCCACCATCACGCGTGCACTGCCGAGGTGAGAGCCTCGGCCAGTCTCGAGGCCGACTCCGGATCGTGGGAGGGGAGATAGACGACATCGCGCATCGAGGCGAGGTCCCGGATGCGCTGCAGGGATCGAGCAGCCGCGTCCACGCCGCCACCCAGAGAGGATACGCCGTCCACAATTCCCCCGTGGAGATTGGCTTCCGTGTAAGACGTGTCGCCCGCGAAGAAGACGACCTGGTCGCCCAGATCCAGCGCAACCGACAGGTGGCCGCGCGTGTGCCCCGGTGTGGGAACGAGGTGGACATCCCCCGCGGATGTGAGGACGTGGCTCTCCACGAATGGCCCGAAGGGCTCGGGCCGGAACTCCACACGGGTCGGCGCGAACCAGACTGGCCAACGATTCGGGAGGTACCCACGCGCCTTGCCCACGAACCCCTGCGCGTCCTGGTGTTCGCGGGCCGAGACGAGGATCTCCGAGTCGGGGAAGTGGCTCAGGCCTCCGGCGTGGTCGGTATGGAGGTGCGTCATCACCACCCAGCGTACGTCGCGCGAGCGGATGCCCAGGCGTTCGAGTTGTGGGCCGATCTCCTCCTGCCGGTGGACCTGTTCGCGGAGTCCCCAGCGGAAATACGGGTGCCAGGCAGGGAAGTACCCGGATTCACCTGCGCGAGCCGTCTCCCCAGTATCCACGACCAGGATGCCCTCAGGATGCTCCACGACCCAGGCGAGGATGGGCAGAGGCTCGGACCAGTTGGAGTCGAACAGAGTATTCGCGAAGCGCAGCGGTCCCCGCCCGGTTCCAGTACGCTGACGCTCGTGCACCTGCACGGTTCCCGTCTTGATGGCGTGGATCTTCATGATTCCTCCTCGAGATTCAGTACCTCAGGGCTTCTTCAGCCCGTAGAGGATTGTCTTGACGACCCCGCGGACGAACGCCTCGTCCAACTGCCCGCCGGTCACCAGCAGGCGGTAGAAGAGGGGGCCACCGAGAAAGTCCAGTGCGAGCTCCACATCCACGTCGCCGGCCAGCTCGCCTCTGGCAATCCCGCGCTTCAGGACGGCAGCGAGCGCTTCACGCCGGCGGGTCAGGAAGCCCGTGCGCACCGCGTGAGCTACGGCGTCGCTCTCTGCCACGGCCGCCAAGAGACCGGGCATGATCCTCCCAGGGCGCCCGCGATAGGTCTTCGCGGCACGCTCCACCAGCAGATGCAGGTCTTCTTCCACGGAGCCGGTATCCGGGATCTTGATCTCCCCCTCGACGAATCCTGCCACTGCCGCTGCCACGACCTCCTCGCAACTCTTCCACCGCCGATAGAGCGTAGCTTTTCCGACGCCGGCTCGGTCGGCGATTTGTTCCATGGTCAAGCGGCCGTATCCAGATTCCGCCAGTAGATCCAGAGCAGCCCACAGGATCGCGTCGTCGGCTTTCTGGCTTCTTGGGCGGCCCCGGATTGGCTTCCTGGTTTCGGGCTTGGTCGATCGGGACATCGGGATCTCTTTGCGGAACGATTGCGTTTCGTAATACGGGAAGTATACTCTGACGGGTTACGATACGCAAATGTTCCGTAAAACACGGGGCAAGGCACGGGGAAGCGGGCCTCGTGGTTCCGGGAAGGCTACGATTTTGTTTCTTGCCCGATTGAGTTTGGCCGTCTTACGGTTCGCGAGACCTTCCGAGCGGTAGACCACGATTCCAAGGGGGCGACGTGTGACGCCGGAGACCAGGAAGACGCTCGTACGGATCGGCTTCTGGGGGGCAATCACGGCATTCATTGGTGCCGCTGGGTACATGGTGAGCGCGTTCCTCCAGATCCTCGACGTGGTGGGGCCGGTAACGGACTCCGTCCTCGCCTTCGTCACGTCGCTCATGATGCCGGTGCCGTTCCTGCTGGCGATGCTCGTGCTCCACGCGATCGCCCGAGACGAGGATCGGTTCTGGAGCAATTCGGCGGTCGCGTTCGCCATCATCTACACGACGTACAACACGCTGAATTACGTCGTACAGCTGGCCACCGTCATCCCGGCTGGATACTCCTGGACCTTCGAGGATCCGGCAGGCACGCCGGGACCTCTCGCCGTGCTCAACCAGACTCCCCATTCCTTGTTCTGGGACGTGGATGGGCTGGGCTACATCTTCTTGAGCCTGTCCACCCTGATCGCGGTTCCGCTCTTCGAGAAGCATGGCTTGCAGCTATGGGTGCGGCGCTTCTTTCTGGCGAACGGTCTGGTCATCCCACTGTTCTGCATCGCCTACTTCCACCCGGGCTACTCGGTGGGTCAGCTGCTGTTTGGGCTGCCGTGGGGCATCACCGTTCCCGGAAGCCTCCTGCTCCTGGCTCTCTACTTCAGGAGAGCTGGATAGCCACCGACTCCCAGGGGGCTGCCCCTCAGCGCCCGTGGCGGGTTCAGCTACGCGATGACACCCCACCGACTTACGGTCGTTGTGGCGTTTCCGTAGGCAGGAACGCCTCTGGAAGGCTCGAGGGGGTGAGTCGGTCAGGAACCGCGCAACTGCGCGGACTTCAGGTGGTTGAAGTGTCAGATGTCCTGGTCCCTTCGGACTGGGAGATCTGGAAGGAAGCCCTGGCGCACAGGCCGTGATGGGGCCACAGTAGTCGGGTCATGGCCGACCCTCCCACGATCCTCGACCGCCTGAACGCGGCCCTGTCCGGCCGCTACGTCCTCGAGCGTGAGCTCGGCGAGGGCGGGATGGCCACGGTGTACCTGGCCGAGGACGTGCGGCACGATCGGAAGGTCGCGGTCAAGGTGCTCCGGCCGGAGCTCGCCGCGGTGCTGGGAGCCGAGCGGTTCGTGCAGGAGATCAAGACCACCGCAGGCCTCCAGCATCCCCACATCCTGCCCCTGTTCGACTCCGGCGAGGCCGACTCCTTCCTCTACTATGTCATGCCCTACGTCGAGGGCGAGACGCTCCGCGACCGGCTGAACCGCGAGACCCAGTTGCCCATCGAGGACGCCGTAGAGATCACACAGGCCGTGGCGAGCGCCCTCGACTACGCGCACCGCCACGAGGTGATCCACCGCGACATCAAACCCGAGAACGTGCTACTGCACGACGGCCAGGCGTTGGTGGCCGACTTCGGCATCGCGCTCGCGGTGTCGAACGCGGGTGGGTCGAGGCTCACGGAGACGGGCCTCTCACTCGGTACCCCGCACTACATGAGCCCCGAGCAGGCCACCGCCGATCACGTGCTCGACGGGCGGAGCGACGTGTACGCGCTGGGCTGCATGGCGTACGAGATGTTGGTGGGCGAGCCGCCCCACACCGGACCGACGACACAGGCGATCATCGCGAAGATCCTCACCCATGATCTCGACCCTCCCGCGGCTCGTCGTCCGACGGTTCCGCCGAACGTCGACGCCGCGATCCGGAAGGCGCTCGCGAAGCTCCCGGCGGACCGCTTCACGACGGCGGCGGACTTCTCCCGTGCCCTGGACGACGCCTCATTCGGAAGCGAAACGTCGGTCGCAGCGGCGCCGGCGGCCGGCCGGAACGCATGGAGAGCGGCTGCGATAGGCGCGTCGGCGGTCGCCCTCAGCGCCCTCATCGCCGTGATCGCCCTCGCCACGCGCACAGCGCCGGCGCCTCCCACGCATCGCGTGAGCGTGGCACTCCCCCAGGGTCAGGGTTATCGGACCGCGTGGGCTGGATCGTCGGTGACCATATCCGCCGACGGTGAGACGTTCGCCTACCTCGGTGAGGACGCCGGGCCCACGTGGCAGATCTGGGTCAGGCACAGGAACCAGCTCGAGGCCACCCCCATCTCCGGAACGACCTCCGCCACCGATCCGACACTGTCACCGGACGGCGAGGAGTTGGCCTTCACGACCGGAGGACCGGGACCACTCAAGGTGGTCACGCTGGCGACCGGGGCCGTGCGCACGGTGGCGGACTCCGCCCGGTGGAGAGGGCTCGCCTGGGGTGACGACGGGTTGCTCTATTACGTGACCGCGGGGGGAGGTCTTGCCCGGGTGCGCCGCGACGGTGGGGGCGTCGAAGCGTTGACGACGCCCGTTCCCGGCACGGGCCAGTGGTACCCTGACGTGTTGCCGGGAGCACGGGGAGCCGTTTTCGAGCTCGCGAACGACACCTCCAAGGATGAGCCGAAGCTCGGTGCCGTCGACTTTGCCAGCGGCGAGGTGAAGGAGCTCGGTCCGTCGGGGTCGAATCCCCTCTATCTCCCCTCCGGGGATCTGGCGTGGGCGACCGAGGCTGGTGATGTCATGGCGGCTCCATTCGACGTCCATCGCCTGCAACTCACCGGTCCTGCCGTCCGGATCCTCGAGGACGTGTGGACGGGGTGGTGGAAGGGAAACGGAATCGCCGCGCACCTGGCCGTGTCCGCGTCGGGGACGCTGCTCTATCGACGAGGGGACGACAGGATACTCGTCACGCCTGTCTGGGTCGGGCGGGATGGAACGTCGGAGGCCGTCACCGCTGGATCGAAGGTCGCGGTCGTCACGGGCAACATGGGGATCGCATTGTCGCCGGACGGCTCGCGCTTCGTTATGCCGGTCCTCGGTTCGACCTCGGTGGACCTCTGGATTCGTCATATCGGCGGTTCGCTTTCGCAGCTCACCTTCGACTCGAACAGCACGCGACCACAGTGGTCTCCGGATGGGAAGGACGTCGCCTTCTCTTCCGACAGGCGGAGGAAGGTGCGGGAGGCGTTCGTGACGCACGCCGACGGAAGCGATACCCCCCGGCGCGTGCTGACGTCGGACCGTCAGATCGACGAAGTCACATACGCCCACGACGGGAAGTGGTTCGTCTATCGCCTGGGCACAGGGGCGGATCGGGACATCTACCGCGCTCGAACCGACGGCGACAGCGTGGGCACGCCCCTGGTCGCGACGAAAGCCGAAGAGCGATCCCCGAGGCTCTCCCCCGACGACCGCTGGATGGCGTACGTGTCGAACGAAACCGGGCGGAATGAGGTCTTCGTGGTCCCATTCCCCGACGCGGGCGCCGCCAAGTGGCAGGTCTCGACCGACGGAGGAACGGAGCCTGTTTGGTCGCGGGACGGACGCGAGTTGTTCTACCGCGATGCCAACGACAATCTCGTGGCTGTGGAGATCACAAGGACATCGTCGTTCGTCATGGGTCGGAAGAGAGTGTTGTTTTCGGCGCGCCCCTACCTCGCAGACGCCAATCACGCGAACTACGACGTCGGTCCCGACGGCCGGTTCCTGATGCTGAAGATCGTCTCGAGGGGCGGTGGCGAGCTCATTCTGGTGGACAACTGGTTCACGGAGCTGAGGGCGCTGTTGAAAAAGCAGTGACGCGGGTGGTCGGGCCAGTGCCATCACGTCTTTCCGGGTCTGGTCCGTTTGCTCTGCCATGGCGGCGGGCACTCCACTCCCGACGGCGTGCGACGATTCTCCAACCTCTGGAACGCACGGTCTGGATGGTCTCACCATGGCGCCGACGGTCTCGGCCACCGCCGAAGACCCACCAAGAACGGGCTTCATCGGGAATCAGCCGGAATCACCGCGACGTGAAGCAAGTGGCAGCTCTTCGTGATTCTCGACAGCAAGGACAGCAGGTCCGGCCATTGGGAACTCGAGCTACCGAGGGAACAGACGGAGACGATCTTGCGCGCTGTGATCCGCGACATCGTGGAGGAGACCTTCCTCTCCGGAGACGATCTTGCGGCCGTGATCGAGGACGCGGAGCAGGCGGAGCTCACGCAGCTCGCCCTGACGGCCACCAGGGCCGAGTGCATGCCCTTCGACTGAGCTGCGTTGCGGGAAGCGCGGCCCGAAACGGAGGACCCGCGTCGGGCCCACATGCCAGCCAACCGACCGTTGTGTTCGGACCACCCCCGCCCTAGGTTGCGGCCCGCGAGAGGCACCTCGCGCAGTTGGTCGGGTTTCTCCGGAACCAAGTGCCACGGCATCGGGGCGGACCTGCCAAAGCGAATGAGCGCGTTCCCTCATTTCCTTTGGAGGCTCGATGCCGAACGAAGTGGAAGCCCATCCCTGCTCTCGCCGCGTCCGAGTTGTTGGCACGTCGACCCGCGTCCGGACGCTCCCGTCCATGCCCGCCCACGTCGCGCCCTTCTTGGCGGTCACGCTGGTCCTGCTCTCGTCCTGCGCCGGTCGGCCCGCAGGTGACGCCACCTCGGCTCCGACCACGAGCGACGCGCGCCCCGTACCGCTCAGCGCGGACGATCGGGTCGAACAGACGGTCATCGCCTGCCTCGCCGACTCAAAGGGGGTGGTCGCCCGCTACTCGGACAGGGAGGTGTACGCTGCGGCCGATCCAAGCGACCCGATGCGCGTCCTCGCCGTCTGGCAGACAAGCAGCGGGACCGGTTCCGTGGAACAGTGGTCTCGCTCCACGGACGGAGGGGAGACGTGGAGCTCGCCGCGGGCGGCGCCCATCAATGCGTGTGCCGGGGGACCGGTCCCGGGTGCCGTGCGTGCGAGCGATCCGTGGGTGAGCTTCGGGCCGGAGGGACGGGCGTACCTGTCGGGCATCGCCTGGACACCGGATCTGAACGGTCACCCGGACATCGCGAACGCGCTCGTCGTCCTGTCCTCGGGCGATGGCGGCGAGCATTGGGAAGCGCCCGTTGCGATATCCGTTGCCCCGGTGCCGGCCCGGGCATACGACAATCTGGCCGTCACGGCCGACCCGACGCGCCCGGGCACGGTCTACGCGGCCACGACGCGGGGCGAGTGGCCGGACTCCGTGACCTATTATGGCCGTCTCGGCTTCGCGCGCTCCGTGGACGGCGGCCGGAGCTGGAGCCCCATGCGGCCCATCACCCCCGCCGTCGACCTCGAGCGCATCGGCGCGCCTCAAATCGTCGTGGATCCTCGGTCCGGGCGCCTCTTCGCGGTCTACACCCGGCGTAGGCGCCGGGTCGGCTCGGTCGGGGTGAGCATCTCCGACGATGGCGGCGAGACCTG
>JAJDNI010000272.1 GCA_022340755.1 Gemmatimonadota bacterium | reverse complement strand
AGGGGCCCGCCGCTCACCCTCCCATCGGTCGCAGCACGAGATCGGCAAAGCTCCCTCCCGAGCCGTTCCCCACCCAGAGTCCGACACGCCCGCCGTCGCGGTTCGTGAGCTCGTCCACAACCAGCGACGGTTCGGTGTCGTCCCCCACGTAGACCCGCACCGTGGGCTTCTCGATGACGATGCGCGCCCGGAAGAACTCGTCGGGGTTCGGGGGGCTCGCCAGGGGCTTCTCGTACTGGCCGGTGTGCTCGGCCCGGAGCTTGGACCACGTGTTCACCGGGTGGGAGATGTACTGGACCATATGGCTCCGGGAGAGGTCGTTGTCGGCGACGAAGTTGAAGGGCCGGAAGTACACGGCGTCATAGGTCTCGTCGTCCACGCCCCGGAACGCCACCCCCACGAAGCTCCTGCCAGGGTCGTTCCGGCCCCGGATCAGCAGCTCGATGGTTCCGTCGTGGAAGTCCACTCCATCCAGCCACGCGACTCCGTCTCCCGAGCGGCCGTCGAGGGTCGTCACCACCCTCCCGCCTTCCTTGCCGACGGACGCCGCACGGTTGACGACGCTCCACCCGTCTCCACGGGCAACGCCCGCGAGGTCGGGCCGAATGGCGTCCTGGGCGCTGGCCGCACCGGGCACGGCGAGACCAAAGAGGATGAGGGATACGAGGACCCTGCGAGTGATTCCGGTCATGGGGCTCCCTCCGTTCGGATTGGGCTTGCCTGCCTAACCTACGGATCTCCGCACAGTACGGTGTCGTGAATCGAAAACGTGTCCCCAAACACGACCGCGCCCGTCGCGGTCAGGCGGCGGGCGCGGCGAATGAGCGCGCGGAATAAGCCGAGTTCTGTCCCCTCGCGGGGGAGGATCATTCATCTGGGGCCGCCGTTACCGACGACCTCGTGCGGCCTACCCGGGACTCGGACGGGGCGGGCCACCCCTCGTCCCCTACGTGGCCTTGCTCCAGGTGGGGTTTACCATGCGACTCCTGTCACCAGGAGCCCGGTGCGCTCTTACCGCACCCTTTCACCCTTGCCTGTGCCGCCTTTCGACGGCCATCGGCGGTTTGCTTTCTGTGGCACTTTCCGTCGCCTCACGGCGCCCGGGCGTTACCCGGCACCCTGCCCTGTGGAGCTCGGACTTTCCTCCGATGTTCGGGCGATGCCCGTCACCGGCGATCCTCACTCGCACGCTCAGAATCTGTTACACGGTCCGAAACCCCCGGGTTTCCCACTCCGGTTCCACAGTCGGTCCGGAGGGACGACGGCGACCCCCTGACCGCGACTCCCCCGAGACCCCGCCATCAGGCTGCGCGGCGCACGAGGATGGGCTATCCTCCCGCCCATGACCCAGACCCCTGAATACGATCTCGACGCCGTGCGCCGGGAGATCCCACTCCTGCGTACCCATATCCCCATGAACGCCTGCTCCCAGGCGCCCCAGAGCGACCGCACCCGGCGTGCGGCCGAGGCCTACCTCGACTCCTGGGCATCCGACGGGATGGACTGGGACCGTTGGATGGAGGAGGTGGAGGCCGCGCGCACCGAGTTCGCCGCCCTCGTGGGCGGGGAACCGAACGACGTGGCCGTGGCGACGTCGGTATCGCAAGCCACCGCCAGCGTGGCCTCGGGCCTCGACTACACCGGCCGTCGCTTCGAGGTGGTGGTGAGCGGCGCGGAGTTCCCCACCGTGAGCCATGTGTGGCGGGCGCAGGAGCGCTTCGGCGCCGAGGTGGTGGCGGCGCCGACGAGCGCCGGCACGGTGCCTCTCGACGCCTACGAGGCCGCCATCACCGAGAAGACGCTGGTGGTGTCGGCGGCCCTCGGCTACTACCAGACGGGCGCGATCCAGGACGTGGGCGCCATTGCCGAGCTCGCCCACGACCGCGGTGCGCTCCTCTTCGTGGACGCGTACCAGGCCCTCGGCACGCGGCCCTTCGACGCCCCTTCCAGCGGAGCGGATTTCGTCGCCTCCGGGAATCTGAAGTTCCTCATGGGGATCCCGGGGATCGCCTTCGTCTGGGTTCGTCCGGGCATCGCCGACGCGTTGCATCCGCCGGTCACCGGTTGGTTCGGCCGTCGGGAGCCCTTCGCCTTCGACGCCGGCCGCCTGGACTGGGCCGACGGAGCCCGTCGCCTGGACCTGGGAACGCCCCCGGTCATGGAGGCCTACGTCGCCCGCGCCGGCATGGCGTGGCCGCGAGCGCTGGGCCTGGATGCCGTCGAGCGGTGGAACCGCGCGTTGAGCGAGCACCTGGCAGACCGAGCGCATGAGCTCGGCCTGGCGATCCTCGAGCCCAGCGACCCCGCGGCGCGCGCTCCCACCACGGCCTTCGCCTGCGGGGACAGCCACGGCGTCGAGGAGCGCCTGCGCAGGCGGGGCATCATCGCGTCGGCACGGGGTCCCGCGCTCAGACTGGCTCCCCACTTCTACAACACGCTGGACGACGTGGACCAGGCGGTCGAGGCCCTCGCCGAGGAACTGGAGGAAGGGAGCACCGCCGCGTGAGCCCGCGCGAGACCTTCGGCAGCCGCCTGGGGGCGCTGGCCACCATGATCGGCGTCGCCGTCGGCCTCGGAAACGTGTGGCGCTTCCCCTATATGGTGGGCCGATTCGGGGGAGCGGCCTTCGTGCTCCTGTACGTCGCCATCGCAGCCCTGGTGGGCGTGCCCGCCCTGATGGCGGAGTGGTCCCTGGGACGCCACACGCGGCGCGGCACATTGGGTGCCTTCGAAGTCGCGGGGACTCCCGGCGGTCGTGCCCTGGGATGGCTCCTGGGCGTCGTGGTCCTCGCCGCGGTGGCCTACTACAACAACGCCATCGGGTGGGTCATCTACCACGCCCTCGGGCAAATCGCGGTACCGCTGGGTGATCATCTCGACGCTTCCCGGATCCTCCCTCCGGACACGGGATTCTCCCCCACCTCTCTGGGCCTGCAGGTCCTGATGACCGCGTTGGTCCTGGGAGCGGAAGCCGCCGTCATCCTGGCCGGCGTCCGGGGCGGCATCGAACGGGCGAGCCGGTGGATCATGCCGGTCCTGTTCGGGTCGCTGCTGCTGCTCATCGTCCGCTCGCTCACCTTGCCTGGATCCGGCGCCGGCGTCCGCTGGCTCTTCGCCTTCCACCCGCGGGACGTGACCGCGTCGGTGACCCTGGCGGCGCTGGGCCAGGTGGTCTTCTCCCTGGCGCTGGGTGGGACGTTCATGCTCACGTACGGCTCGTACCTGGCGGACGAGGCAGGCCTGCGGGCGGATGCGGCCATCACGGTGGCGGGCGACACCGCGGCGGGCCTTCTCGCGGGCCTCGCCATCTTCCCGGCGGTCTTCGCCTTCGGCCTCGAGCCTGGCTCCGGTCCGGGGCTCCTCTTCGCCACGCTCCCCCAGGTCTTCGCGCGCATCCCCGGGGGATGGATCTTCGGCACCCTCTTCTTCGGATCGCTGTCCGGCGCAGCGCTCCTCTCCGGGATCGCCGCCTACGAAGTGCTGGTGGTGGGCCTGGCGGATACCCTGGGGTGGGCGCGACGCCGGGCCGTCTGGGTGATCGGCCTGGCCGCCCTCGTCCTGGCCCTGCCCCCCATGATCAACCTCGAGGTCTTCGTTCCCTGGGACCTCACCTTCGGATCCGGGGGGCAGACGTTCGGAGCGATACTCGCCGTCATCACCGTGGGGTGGTGCATGCGGCGAGGTGACCTGCTACGACAGCTCGGCGGAGACGACCCTACGGCCCTGGATCGCGTGCTGGCCTGGTGGCTTCGCTGGGTGATCCCCGCCGCGGTGCTCGCCGCATCGGCGTGGTGGCTCCTCACCGACGTCCTAGGGGCGGTGCGGGGCGTCTAGGGCTTCTCCTCGTCCACCTTGGCGAAGTGCGTGGCGAACCAATCGAACATGCGCTGCCAGTGGTCCTTGAAGTCGGCGACCGTGCCGGCCCGTCCGGCGCCGTGTCCTCCGCGGGCGTACTGGACCCACACCGCTTCCTTCCCCAATCGACGGAGAGCGTAGTACATCTCTCGCTCGTTCGTGTCGGGAACGTTCCAGTCCTGCTTTCCCGTCAGCATGAGCAGCGGAGTCTTGATGCGGTCCGCGAACATGATGGCCGAGTGCGCGACGTACTTCTGCGGCTGCTCCCACAGTGTAGCGCCGATGCGGTCCTGCCCTTCCTCGGCCGCGTTGTAGTTGCGCACGCCTATCTTCGGGCTGTCGCCGAGGAAGGAGATAATGTCCACCTTCCCGGAGATGTTCACCGCCGCCGCGAAGCGGTCGGTCTGGGTGATGAGAAGGTTCGTGGCGTATCCGCCGTAGCTCTGGCCTTCGACGCCCAGCTTCTTCCCGTCCACCAGGTCGCGATCCATGAGCGTGTTGATGGCGGTGGTCACGCCCTTGGTCCAGGCCTCCCCGGGATAGCCGATCTCCAGGTCCACCGACGGGTGGAGGACGAACCAGCCCTGTGCCGCGAGCAGGTTCATGTTCTCGTTGAATCCGTTGTCGAAGAAGGTCTCGTAGATCTCGGCAACCAGCGGGTACTTCTTCCCGGCCTCGTAGTTGGCGGGATAGTACAGCACGCCGTAGAGCTTCTTGCCGTCCACGTCCAGATAGTGGATGAGCTCCGAGTGCGTGAGGGCCACGTCCGCCAACTGCGGGTTCAGATCCGTGAGGGCACGCACGTCCGAGAAATCCCGGCCCGCGGTGTAGACCTCGTTGGGACGGTCGCCGTCCGAGCGCTCGAAAACGAAGCGGGAGCCGTCGTCGGAGACGTGCCAGGCGCTATACACGTCGGCATCCCGCACCAGCGCGGTCTCCTGCCGCGACGTGAGGTCGTACCGGAGCAGGCCACGCTCCCAGTGGTCCTTCGCCGACGTCGACAGGAAGAGGTACCGCCCGTCCCTGCTCCACGCCTGCAGATCCAGACGCGGGCGGGTCTCCTCGTCACCCTGGAAGGGATAGACCAACGTCATGGAGCCGTCGGCCACGTTCAGCAGGTGATAGCCGTCTTTCGCGCTCACCAGAAGCGCGCTCCCGTCGGGACGCCACCTCGCCACGGAGAAGGAGAGCTTCGCGGTGTCGGTCTCCGAAGCGGGCTTGCGGTATTCCGCGGTCATGTCGACGGCGCTGTCGCCGCTCGCGGTGCGCACGAAGACGTTGCCCTTGTCCGCATACGCGAAGGCTGTCCCCTGTTCGTTCCACCGCACCGAGAGCCTGCGCTCCGACGGCTTCATCAGCGTGTCGGGCGTGCTGCCCGGAGCCAGGTTCAGCCGGAAGACCCCGTAGTCGGTTCCCTTGCCCCGCTCGTACGAGGTCCGCACGGGGACGGCGGTGGAGTAGGCCAGGTAACCGTCGTCGGAGAAGCGTGGCGCCTGGATGTCGGTCTCCGGCAGAATCTCCCTCACCGACCCGTCGGCGAGGGTGACGACGGCGGGAATCTGACGGTCGCCGAGGTTGCGCACCCTGTCCCACGCCAAGAACGGGTTGCGCGAATCCTGCACGACGACGGGCCCCTCGGTGAGATCCAGGAAGGCCGCGCGGGCCTCGGCGGTCCATCCCTCGGGCCGGAGGGTGACCATGACGTGCCCACCGTCCGGCGCCCATACCAGGGGCGACACCGAGGCGATCTTCTTCGGGCTGCGCACCGCGACCTTGCGGGTCCGATCGGCCGCGACGTCATGGACGTAGAGGACCCAGTCGCCCCCCTCCAGCCTGAAGAACGCGAGCTTGCCTCCGTCCTTCGAGAAGGATAGCCCCCGCACCTGCACTTTGCCGGGGAAGAGATCACGGCTCCGTCCGCTGGTGGCGTCCACCAGCTGCAGCTCCGTCGACGACGGAGCGACGTACGTCGGATCACCGAAGCGACCGTGGTCCACGCCCAGCCGGTCGCTCCGCACCGTCACGGTGAGCGCCACCCAGCGCCCGTCGGGCGTGACGTCCTCGATGCGCGCCGAGCGCACCCCCAACGCGACATCGGGGGTGAAGGGCTGCTTCTGCGCACTTCCGGTCGAGACCGAGAAGGCGAGCCCCAGGGCCGAGAAGACGAGAGAGCGGAGCAGCGCGGAGACGGTGTTTCGTGCGTACATGGAGAACCCCATGCGGTTGGAGTAGGGAGTCGGGCGAGAGGCGGCTGGTGCGTCCGTCGACACGCAGGGCCCTCCGGACCTCGGCTCAGAAGCGCGCGCCGACGGCCATCACCACCCCCAGGTGGGGGCTGGCGAGCGTCCAGCCGCGCACGGCTTGCACGGTGAGCCACCGGGTGCGTCCGATACGCACCCCCAGGCGCGCCTCACCCAGGTCCTCGTTGCCTCGGAAATCGGGGCCGGGGCGCGTATCGTGCTGGCCGGCGAGCTCGAGGATGGCGGCTGCGTCACCGAGCTGGTAGACCGCCGAGAGGCCGAAGAGAAGTGGGTCCACCTGTTCGTGGGTGGGGACACGGGTGCCGTTGATGCCGAGGCCCAGCTCACCGCCCAGATCGAGGGAGCCCAGCACCGTATGACCTCCCACCGTCGCGAAAAAATCCGTCTCGTCACGGCCGATCCCCTGGAGGTCGTCGGTGGTGGGGAGCGTGACCCCGAACCGCAACGCCGCCCCGACCTTCCACCCCGGAGGCGTCAGCTCCACCATGGTGGTCACCTTCTGGTCTCCCACATCCTTCCGCTCGGAGCCCTTCGGAGGCAAGACCTCCGAGAGGGGTGGCGCGAACACCGTACGATCCTTGTAGAGCCAGAGCGCCGTGCCCGACGCCTGCAGCGCGACGCGTCCGAGGTGCCAGACGATGCGGTATTTCCCCACCTCGACGAGACGTCCTTCGGTGCCCGCCAGGGACGCCCTCTGCCCCGACAGGTAGCTGCTCCCGATCTCTACCGTGACGGACCGGCCCCCCAGAGCACCCCAGTCAATCGGGTCGAGGGGGCGCAATTGGGCCCCCGCGGAGGAAAGCGGGAACACCAGAAGGGCGACAGGCAGTAGGCGAAGGCTAGGGATACGTCCAAACATGGTAGGCGGGCTCCGGGGGGGTCGACGCCCAATATGGTCCTCCAGCGCGGTGCCGGCCAGCGCGAGCCCGTGGGGTCAACGCCGACGATTGCGCGCCCCGGCGGGCCTCGGGAACGTCGCGGCCTCGATCGCTCCCTCCGCCAAGCCCTCCGTCACGTCGCGTGGAAGGCGCCCTCCGGCATCGAGAAGCCCCTGGCTCACCTCGATCTCGATCCCCAGGTACCGATCGTCGCCGTACCGGCGGCGCAGCCACGTGGTGAGCCCGTCCGACGCGCCCCTGTATGGCTGGTTCCGACCCACCCGCAGCTCCGGAAGACGCCGTCGGAGCACCGTAACCCAGGTCGCCGACAGCGTCCGCTCCTCCGACCGGCCCGGGTCGTAGAGGAGCGCCAGGTCCACCCGACGCATCCGTCCGTTCACCACGGGCGTGAAGGAATGCACGGCCAGGTGGATCACGCGATGCCCTCGCGACACCAGCTCCGCCACATCGGACGCCACCGCCTCCCGGTGCGGCGTGTGGAATTGCTCCAGCAGGATCCTGCGCTCCGCAGGGGGCAGCGCCCGCGTCCACTCCGAGAAGACCAGAGGGTTGTGTGCCGAGCGGTTGAGGTCGACCAGGAGACGGGTCACCGTCGAGACCCGTGGCGATGTGACGCCCTCGCCGGGACCCAACCCCGCGAGATCCCGGGCGAGGTCCCGGGCCAGGGCCACCGTGCCGGCGTCCCAACCCCTGTGCGACGCGAGCGCGGGTCCGGCCCTGCGGAAGAGATCCTGGTACGCGATGGGCACCCGGTTCCCCCCGTGCTCACAGGTGACCAGGAAGACCGGAGAAGTCGATGAACGCCGGCCGGCCGGGGTGCCCCCGCGTTCGCTCACGAGGTGTCCCCTGCGAACGGGGTGTTCTGTGCGAGGCAGTCGCAGAGCGCACCGTACACCGCACCGAGCCGGCCGCGTTCCGGCGATTCGCCTGCGGCCTCGAGCACACGCCTCGCCAGGGGGCCCGAAGCCAGGATCGTCTCCAGCGCCGGTGTCCATTCCTGGTGCGGGTCGTGGGGCGCATGGCGGTCGAGCAACGCCCGCCAGACATCGCGGGCTCGCATGCGATCCGCGTCGAGGCCCAGGACGCGCAGGACCGATGGTTCCTCGATCACCGCCTCGTCCGCGTCGACGGTGGTCCGCTCGAGGATGGCCGCCAGCGCTTCCGTGGAGGGGTCATGCCTCGGATCCCGCTCCGACAACGATCCCATGGCCAGGGCCTTCACCACCTCCGCGACGGCGGCGACCACGGCGAGGTCCGCGGATGGGCACTCCTGCGCGTCGATGAGCCGCACCTCCACCGTGCCCCGATCGAAGCGGGCGATGGCTCCCCGGGCATTGGCCCACTCGTACCGGAGCACTCCCTCGGGATCCAGAGGGGCCATATCCGCATAGATGCGCCCGAGGATCTCCCGCTCGTAGTCCTCCTGACTGAACGCGGGCTCCGGGACCACGAGTCCTGTCACCGACGGCACCCTGCGCGCGTTGCCCCGATAGGCCACCAGGCGGCCGTCCAGAGCCCCACCGCGGACACCGTCCAGGATCGGGGAAGCGGCGCTCAGCGCCGGGATCAATGGAAGCGTCAGGCGAATCGCGGCGTGGAGGCGCCCGAACTCCTCGTCCCCCGAGAACGGCAGATTGAGGTGCGTGCTCTGCAGGTTCGCCCATCCGTGTCCCGAGCATCCGAAGATCCGGTCGAAGGCGTGGTAGACCTCGGTGTACTCGTGTGGCCAGAGCTCGGTCTCGGTGTGTGGGTCCATCCACGGATGCATGGCCCCCGGCATGAGCCGCGCACCGAGCGCCCCCAACTCCTGGTTGGCGCGGCGCACGCTGGCATGGAAGCGCTCCACCAGGCCGTTCAAGGACGGAGCCGGGCCGGCCGTCTTCAGCTCGAGCACGTGCAGAGTGAGCTCGTTCGACCAGCCGATGCCCTCGATCTCCGGCTCCTCGCCGGGTGAGCCCGCGACCCGCTCCATGAGCTCGTCGCAGATCGGCTTCACCGACAGCGTATCCGCGTCGACGATCATGATCTCGATCTCGACACCGTACGCCTCGAAGAGGCCGGGGCGGACCCGCTCGGGCAAGGTCGTGGTGGGCTTGCCGCCGTCGTCGCTCAACGCCGGTCCCCTTCCTCCGGAGCCCTCACGCCCGTCGCTCCTCCGTCACGCGTCGCCCCTCTCCCGCCCCCGCCGGTCGAGACGGACGCGGAACCACCGCACCACCTCGTCCCAGAGCGCGTCCCCCAGGATGCCGTCCTCGTACCCGCCGTCCAGATTGGGATTGTCGTTCACCTCCATGACCATCACCCGGCCGTCGATCTCCTTCAGGTCGACGCCGTACAGCCCGGAGCCGAAGTAGCCGGCGGCCTTTACGCCGGTCTGCAGCACCTTCGACGGCACGTCCTCCAGCGCCACCGGCTCGACGCGACCGTACTGGGTGCGCGTCCCGGCCGCGTGGATGATCTGCCAGTGCCCGGGCGCCATGTGATAGCGACACGCGAAGAGCGGCTGGCCGTCGAGGACCCCCACCCTCCAGTCGAAAGGAGAGGGCGTGAACTCCTGTGCCACCGCCAGCTCCGACTCCTCGAAGAGCTCATCGAGATGCTCCTCGAGCTCCTTCTGCGTGGTGGCCTTGGCGACACCCGACGAGAACGATCCGTCGGGCTTCTTCAGCACGCACGGCAGGCCCACCCGAGCGGCCACGTCGGACACATTGCCCCCGTGCACCACCATGGTGCGTGGAGCCGGGATGTTGTGGCGCTCGAAGAGCTCCGCCTGGTAGACCTTGTTCCCGCATCGCACGATGGACTCGGGATCGTCCATGACCACCAGCCCTTCCGCCGCCGCCCGGAGTGCGAAGCGGTACGTGTGGTGGTTGACCTGGGTCGTCTCTCGCAGAAAGAGCGCATCGAACTCGGGAAGCCGGCCCGCGTCTTCCCGGGAGATGATCTCCACGGCGATCCCCTGCCTCGCCGCGGCCCTGGTCAGCCGGCGGATCCCCCGACTGTTGGACGGCGACGTGGGGTCGTCCTCGGACCAGAGGACGGCCATGTCGTAGCGAGCCTCCTGGGTGCGGCGAGGCCGGGTAGGCCGGTCGAAGTACTCACGCGCTCGATGGAGAACGAAGTCTCGATGGGTCTCCGGGATCTCGAGTCCCGCGATGGCGCGAATTCCCGCGAGACGCCACCGCTCCTCGTCCCGGGCGAAGCGGGCCCGCAGGAAGGGGGCCGGGAACTGGTTGAAGAGCGCACGACTGAGTCGGTCGTAGCGCTTGGCCACGTTCTTCCCGAAGTAGATGCTGAGGTTGAAGCCGTCGGATTGAAGGGGGGCCAGGCTCCGCTGGATGAGGTCGTCCAGCTCTTCCCCCACGAGGCGAAGAAGGGGCGTGTCGGTGAGCGCCTGCAGTGTCGCCACGGAGGGGAGCGGGCGGTGTCCACGAGCCGCCGCCAGCAGCGACACATAGTAGCCCAGGCTCTGGTAGCCGTATCGTCGGCACACGTTGAAGACCGCCACCCGTTTCATCTCGGCGTAGCGTGGGTCCACCAGGTACGACCGGGCCTGGACCACCTCGACCCCTTCCATGTCGAAGGGCCACCGCTTCGGGTTCTCGACGACGATGAGGGGAATCACGTCCCGTCCTCCCGGGGCCGGACGACCAGCAGGTTACCGTCGTACGTGAGCACACCGAGCATGATCGCGCCGAGCAGGCGGACCACGCCCACGCGATAGTTGTGCGAGCCGAAGCGGTTCTCGTGGAGCGGGTCCGCCACGAGAGCCGAGTCAGTGGCGGCGTCGTATCCGTGGACGACCACGAAGTGCCCCACGGGCTCGCCCCGAACCGAGTCCGACACGAGGCGTCCGTCACGGTCGATCTCCCGGGCGCACCCGTAGAGGTACGTCGCCGACAGGCCCGTGAGGATGGGCTCTCCGTCCGTGAGGTGCCGGCGGATGAGCTCCGGCCTCAGCTCCTCGAAGCGGATGCGTCCCCCAAGGTGGAGGAAGTCGAGGTACGCCCGCGTCGCCACCCGGAGCCGCTCGCTCGACTTCACCTCCATCTGTGCGGAGAGGTGGCCCGGCAGACGCGCGGCGTCTTCGTCGAACCAGGACGGGTCGAAGATGTCCAGGTTGTACGTGTAGATCGTGGCCGCGTACCCGCGACGCAGCGCGTGCACGCCCAGGTACACCCCCAGGGTCCCTCCGGCGACCAGCGGCGTGACCTCCCGCACCACCTGATCCAGGGGCAAGGGATCGCCATGGTACCCGTAGACCGCGTGAAGACACGTCGGCCCACACGTCGAGTCGTCGGGCTGAGGCAGGATGTCGACGATCAGCTCGGTGTCGGCGGCCATCTCAGACCCGACCTTCCCCCGATGTGCGGTGGCCGCCTAACCCCGCATCCCCCAGGGCGGGCCCGAAGGCGCGCCGTGGAGCGGCCTCAGCCGAAGACCGAGGGGGTGAAGACGTAGACGTACACCAACTCCTGACCCTGAGGCAGCGTCGCCTGGTGGTCGTAGCCCTGGCCGTTGTCGAGACCCACCTGCATGTGCACCGTCACGTCGGAGGCCGAGACGTTCTTGAGGTGGACGGCGATCTTGCTGGGATCGCCGAGCTGCACGTGGTCGTCGTAGGGGAGAGTGATGCTCAGCGTGTCGGCCGAGTTGAAGACCTGACGAATGACGCCCGTGACGGTGTCCTGGACTTCGTAGAAGTTGGTGGACACCACGAGCTCCAGCGACCCGGATGGTGCCGTCCCGTCCACCACGATGTGCGCCACCGTCGGCTGGGCCGAGCTCCCCGTGGTCAGGGAGCAGCCCGCGAGGGCGAGCAGCGCCGCAGCGGGTGCGGCCAGCGCCAGACCAAACCTCATCGCTCGAGCACTCATACAGCCCATCTCATCATACGCTGGTGGGAATTTCCGCCGACAAATGATATCGAAGAGGGTCCGAATTGTCCGCACCCCTCACTTCGACGCCTTCTCCCGTGGATGGGGGCGCCCCTTCCAGACCCACCACTTCAGCAGCTCGGGGTCCGGGTCCGGGTGCTCGGCGTAGTACACGGCGCACCGCATCACGTACAGGAGGCACCGGTCCGCCTGCATGCCCTGTCGGGCGCAGACGCGCTCGTACAGGTCCTGCGGGTCCCGACCCACCAGGTCGTTGACCCGCTGGACGCCGATGGCCAGCAGATCCTCCTCGATGGCGGGGCCGACGCCCGGAATCCGTCGTAGCTCGGTCTTTGACATGGAACAAAAGTGACGCCAATGCGCGCCGGCCGCGAGGCCTCCCCGGAAAGAAGTGGGTCCGGGCGCTCCAGGTTCGGGCCGACTTACACGAGCAGGCCCGTCGCCAGGCCGGCCGCGACGCCCAGAGCGGCCAGCACCCATCCGGCGAGGACGTCGCCGGGATAGTGCACCCCGAGATAGCAGCGCGACACGCCCACCAGCAAACCCACCACAAGCACCGCGATGCCTGCGACGCCCGAGAGACCGAGAGCCAGGGGCAGCGCCACCGAAAGGCCCGCCGCCGCGTGGCCCGAGGGGAAGGAGAACCGATCCTGGGGAACGACGAGCGAGGCGATCCCCACGGGCAGCTGTGGACGGGGCCGCGTCACGCTGTGCTTGAGGATCTGCACGGCGAGATGAGAGATCGTCAACGCGAAGGCGGCGAGCATCCCGGTGGACCGTGCGCCGGGAACGAGGCCCGAAGCCAACGCCAGGGTCAGGGGGATGATCACCCCCGGATCGGCGAGCCGCGTGATGGCCCGCATGAGCACGTCGGCGAAGCCTCGCCGCCGGAGCACCAGCCCCCGCAGCAGCCGCTCGTCCATGCTTTCCAACGTCAGGATCAATCCACTCATGGCCGAACCTCACGGGTTCGTGTGACCCTCGGCGAAAAGTCGAGTCCTACGTCAACGTTCAATCTCGTCCGCTACCTCCCGTTAACGGGACCGTAACAGATGTGTCACCGTGCTCGGGGGTGCCCCGTGGCTCTCCGGGGCCATCACCCCCGTTCCGCCGGACTTCCTCCTACCAACGCAGGATCCCGCAGGATCCAGTCGAGGATGGCACTCCAGCTTGGTGAGACCGCCTCGGCACGGGCTCCAGCGGCCAGGCACCCGGGGTCTTCGTCATCCTCCAGCTCGCCCTGCGCGTCGGGCTCGCAACGACGCGACCGTCTGGGTAGCTTCGATGCGCGCTTCCGGTAACGGTCCGGCCACGTATCAGAAACAACCGGACACGGATCGCTTTCGGAGCATACACACGGAGCCCGGAGCGGGTACTCTTCTGCCGTGACATTCGAGACTCTCGTCGAGCGCTCCGCCGGAGCCCAGCCGTGGCGCCGCCTCTTCCATGCAGCCAATGGGCTCGTGGTGGCGGGCGTCCTGTACTACACGGACCTTCCCCGAGGCCTCGTGGTCGGGATCCTCGGCGCGCTCCTCTTGGGGTTCGTGGCTCTCGACGTGATCCGACTTCGCAGCCGCCGCGCCAACGAGGTGTTCTTTCGCGCTTTCAAACCCCTGGTCACGCCCCGGGAAGCCAAGGGTCCGGCCTCGTCCACCTGGTACGCCCTGGGCCTCATCACGACGGTCGCGATCTTCCCGCGCGCGGCGGCGATCTCGGGGATTCTCGTGTTGGCCCTGGCGGACCCCTCGGCGAGCTGGGTGGGTCGGAGGTGGGGACAACACCCGTTCCTCGGGGCAACCCTGGAAGGCAGCGCCGTCTTCCTGACGGTGTCTCTGGCCGTGCTCCTGATGCGCCATCCGTGGCCGGTCGCCCTGGCAGGCGCGGTGGTGGCCACGGTGGCCGAGCGCTTCGCCTGGCCCCTGGACGACAATCTCGTCGTTCCGGTGGTGGGGGCGGCCGCGGTGACTCTGCTCCAATGGGTGCTGTGACCGAACGACCGGCGGGAGCCGGCGGTCGCCCGGGCAGCTGCAGCCCGGGTGGGGCATCACGGGTCCCTCAGGCACCTCAGCAGCGAGATCGCCTCCCGCAGATTCCATCGGGAAGGTAGCTTCTTGGTGAGTCTCAGTGGATCGCCACCGTCCCCTCCCCCTGGCGAGACCCGATACAGGCTTTCGAGCCAGGAAGGAACGCGGGCCACGAGCTGGTAAACGGCTCAGTGTACCAGGAGCGCGCAGATGGCGGACGAGACGAAGGGACCCGGCGGCCCACCCGCCGGCGGACCGAGCGGTGAGCCCCCCACGGGCAGTCCCGGAGCTCCACCAGCGGGATCGAAGCCAGCCGGAGGAGGCGCCCGCAACGGGCGAAGAAGCGGCCTCCTCGCGGCCGCGGCTCTGATCCTCATCGCTCTCATCGCCGGCGGATACTGGTACCTGAAGGTCCGCGGTGTCGTATCCACCGACGACGCCTACATCGATGGTGACCGAGCCACGGTCACCACCAAAGCGTTGGGGCGCATCACCTCTCTGGGTGCCGACGAGGGCGACACGGTCCAGGCGGGGCGAATCCTCGTTCAGCTCGACACCGCCGACCTGCAGGCGCACCTGGCCCAGGCCGCGGCACAGCTCGAGCTCGCCCGCACGAGCGTTCAGCTCGCCGTGGTGAGCGAGAAGCGCGCCAAGGACGACGCCGAGCGCGCCGCCGTGCAGATCAAGGGCAACGCTATCACGCGTGAGCAGTACGACCATGCCCAGACCACCCTCGAGTCGGCTGCAGCCGAGCATCAGGTGGCCCTGGCGAAGGTCCAGGCCGCACGCGCGTCGGTGGGTGTCATCGAGCAGCAGATCGCGGACACCCGCGTAACGGCGCCGTTCCGAGGCGTCATCGCCAAGCGCTGGCTCCTGCCCGGCGACGTGGTCCAGCCGGGCCAGCCCATCTTCACCGTGTACGATCTGGACAACGTCTGGGTCACCGCGGTCTTCGAAGAGACCAAGCTCCGCTACCTTCCCATCGGAACCGTCGTTGACCTCTCCGTGGACGCCTATCCCGATCGCACCTTCAGCGGAAGGGTGATTCTCATCGGGGCCGCCGCGGCCTCGCAGTTCTCGCTCATCCCGCCGGCCAACGCCTCGGGCAACTTCACCAAGGTCACCCAGCGCATTCCGGTGCGCATCGCCATCGACAAGGCCTCCGACACCGACGAACCCCCGCACCTGCTGCCGGGAATGTCGGTGGTGGTCACCGTGCACGACGCGCAACAGTAACGCGGGGCGGGCGGCGCGATGCCCACTGACGAGACGACGTCCACCACGTCGGCCGGGCCAACGAGGACGTCCGGACCTCCGGCCCGACCCGGGGTCCAGCCTCCGTCGCACTTTCGTCAGGAGCTCATCGATCGCTTCCCGATCCTCGATCCGTCGAAGGGGGCGTACCGGTGGCTCGTGCTGGCGAGCGTCATGGTGGGCACGTTCATGGCGGTGCTCGATGCCACCATCGTCAACGTGGCCCTCGCCAAGCTCATGGCCACGTTCGGCGTGTCGGTCGATCACATCGAGTGGATCCTCACCGCTTACCTGCTGATCTTCGGGGTGATGCTGCCCACGTCCGGCTGGATGGCGGACCAGTGGGGCTACAAGCGGATGTACCTGTTGGGCCTGTTCCTCTTCACGCTCGGCTCCTTCCTGTGCAGCCTCGCGGGGAACATCGACGTCCTCATCGCCTTTCGGGTCATCCAGGGGGCTGGTGCAGGGTTCTTGATGCCGGTGGGGATGGCCATCATCACCCGGGAGTTCCCCCCGGAGAAGCGGGGAATCGCCCTCGGGTTCTGGTCTGTGGCCGCGTCGGCGTCGGTGTCTCTGGGGCCGACGCTGGGGGGCTACCTCATCGACCGGTTCGAGTGGAACGTCATCTTCGACGTGAACGTGCCCGTGGGGATCATGGGGATCTTCGCGGCAGGCATCATCCTCCGCGAATACCGCCCCGCCCCGCAGCGGTCCTTCGACATGCTCGGGTTCGTCTCGCTGAGCGCCGGGCTTACCGCGCTGCTACTGGGCCTGGCCAACGGGAACTCCGCCTGGAACACCGGAGGGTGGACGTCGAACTTCATCCTGGGCTCCTTCGCCATCGCGTTTTTCGGCCTCGCGATCTTCCTGGTGACGGAGTTCAACGTTCGGCACCCGCTCATCGAGATCGGCCTGTTCGAGAACTTCAACTTCTCGATGAGCAACCTCGTGCTGTTCATCTTTGGCGTGGGCATGTTCGGCGCGAACTTCCTCGTGCCCATCTACCTGCAGAACTCGCTGGGCTACACGCCGCTCCAGGCAGGGCTGGTGTTCCTCCCCGTGGGAATTCTCGTGGGTGTCACGGCGCCCTTCGCCGGGATGTTCGCGGACCGGCACGACGCCCGGGTCCCCATCGTGCTCGGCATGGGGCTGCTGGCAGTGACGATGTTCCAGTTCAGCCACCTCTCCCTGCTCTCGGAGAAATCCCAGATCCTGTTCCCGCTCTACCTGCGGGGAATCGCGATGGGGCTTCTCATGTCGCCCCTGACCACCATCGCCATCTCGGAGATTCCAAACCGCAAGATGGCTCAGGCCTCCGGCCTCATCAACGTGATTCGGCAGATCGGGGGCAGCTTCGGCGTGGCTCTCTTCGGCACCATCCTCACCCGGCGAACGATCTACCACGCCGCGACCTACGGCGAGCAGATGAGCGCGTACTCCGACGCGTTCCAGAGGGCGGTGCACGGACTTCAACACTTCGCCCTGAACGCCGTAGGCGGGACCCTCGCCGACGCCGCGACGCGGGCTCGTGCGCTCATCGTCATGCACGCCGAGCAGCAAGCCTTCGTGTCGGGCATGGACGACGTCTTCCTGGTGGCGTTCTGGATCCTGGTGCTGGCGCTCCCGCCGGTCCTGTTCCTGCGGCGGCACAATGTGCGACACGGGGGCGGAGGGCCCGCCCTGACGGACTAGAGACACAACCCCGACCCTTCGGGTGCGGACGAACGCCCACCCGCGGGATGGGAGAAGGACCGTGACGGAAAACGGAAGGATCGAGCATATGAAAAGGATCATCGGCCTCGCCGCGGCGGCAGCGCTCGTCTTGTGCCCGGAGGTACGCACCGCCGTCTTCGCACAGGAGGCGGCACCCGATTTGCCCGGCTCCTCCAGGGGCGCGGTTGCGGCGCTCCAGGTGCCCGACTCCCTCACTCTCGAGCAGGCCGTGCGCCGCGTTCTCGAGACCCACCCCGCGGTGCAGGAGGCACGAAACGGGGTGTCGGCGTCGGAGGCACGGGTGCAGGTCCAGCAGAGCCTCTTCTCGCCCACGGTGGTGGCGGAGGGCTCGTACTC
>JAJDNI010000255.1 GCA_022340755.1 Gemmatimonadota bacterium | reverse complement strand
GCGTACGGCGACTCCATCACGAGGTCGTCCGGTGGCGTACGCACCACCGTGGACGTCACGACCTGGCCGGTCCGCGAGAGCATGATCCGCTCCATCTTCTCGCTTCGACACTGAGGGCAGATGCGGCGGGCGGGAATGGAGACCTTCCCGCAGTCGGAGCAACGCGACGCTTCCAGTCGGTACCGGTTGGGTACCTCTCTCCAGTATCTCGGGCTGGGCATCGGTCATACCCTCTCGAAGATGTGGACGACGGAGCTGGCCCCTGAGCCACCCATGTTCTGGGTGAGGCCGATGTGGGCGCCTTCCACCTGGCGCTCGCCGGCTTCCCCTCGGAGCTGCTCGAAGATCTCGATGGCCTGCGCGACCCCGCTGGCCCCCACGGGATGTCCCTTCGACTTGAGGCCGCCACTGGTGTTCACGGGGATCTCGCCTCCCAGAGCAGTCATGCCCGACCGGGCGGCATTCTTGCCCTCACCCTCGGACGCGAAGCCGAGCGCCTCGATGCAGCAGATCTCTGCGATGGCGAAGCAGTCGTGCACCTCCGCCACGTGGACGTCCCTGGGCGTGATGCCCGAAGCCTTGTAGGCGCGTTCGGCCGCCAGGGCGACGGCATCCAGCTTCGACAGGTCCTTGCGGTCTGCCAGCGCCATGGAGCTCGTGGCCTGCCCGATTCCGCGGATGCGGACGGGGCGATCGGTGTATTTCGAGGCCTGATCCATCGGAGCGAGTAGGACCGCCGCCGCGCCGTCGCTCACCGGTGAGCACTCCAGCAGCGTCAGGGGGTCCGCCACCATGGTGGAGTTCATGACGTCTTCCACCGTCACCTCCCGCCGGAACTGCGCCTTGGCGTTCATGGCCCCGTTCCGGTGGGCCTTCACGGATACCCACGCCAGGTCTTCGGGCGTCGTGCCGTACTTCGCCATGTGCGCCCGGGCGATCATGGCGTAGAGGCCGGGGAAGGTTATGCCGTAATAGACCTCGGTTTCCTGATCGGCGGCCGAGGCCAGGACGTTGGTCACGTCGGCGCCGTCGTTCATCTTCTCCACGCCGGCCACGAGGACCAGGTCCGCCATGCCCGAGGCCACGGACATGTAGCCGAGGCGCAGGGCGGCCCCACCCGAGGCGCACGCCGATTCGACCCGGGTGGCGGGGATTCCCGCCATTCCCAGGTGGTCGGCCATGAGGGGTGCGAGATGCTCCTGACCCACGAACTGGCCGCCGGACATGTTCCCCACGTAGAGGTCGTCCACGTGGTCGGCGCCCGCCGAGCCCAAGGCCTCCACGGCGGCGTCCACGAACAGGTCCCGCAGACTCGATTCCCAGAGCTCGCCGAACCGGGTCATGCCGGCTCCGACGATGGCAACGTCGCGCATGGTCGATTCTCCCGGTTCAGTCGTTGACGATGATCTTCTCGCGGTACTTCGCGTACTGCCCGTACGTGAGGTACCTCCGCGGTCCGTCGAGCATACTGCGCACCGTGGGCGCCCGGTCCCGCCTCTCGGGCAGGAGGTCGGTGGCCCGGAGCACGAAGGAGTCGCTTCCGGCGCCCGAGCCGAAGGACGTGATGAGAATGAGGTCGTCGGGCTCCGCCACGTCGAGGATCGCCGCCAGACCCGTAGGCGACGAGCCGGAGTACGTGTTGCCCATCTGCGGGACGATCCACCCCACTTCCCACTGCTCCTTCGTGAAGCCCAGCTCTTTGGCCGCCGCCAGCGGGAACTTGCCGTTGGGCATGTGCAGCACCACGTAGCGGAAGTCCTTGGCCTTCAGGCCCGTCTTCTCGAGGATGGTGCGCGCCGAGGTGAGCACGTGCTTGAAGTACGCCGGCTCGCCGGTGAAACGGCCGCCGTGACGGGGATAGAACTCTCCCTCCCGGCGCCAGAAGTCCGGCGTGTCGGTGGTGAAGGAGTAGGTCTCCAGGACGTCGGCCAGGAGCTCCTCCTTGCCGAAGATGTACGCGGCGCCTCCAGCGGAGGCCGAGTACTCCAGCGCGTCGTTGGGGGCGCCCTGGGAGGTGTCCGCACCGATGCCCATGGCGAACTCCACGCGCCCGGACTCCACGAGACCGAGGGCCACGAACATCGCCTCCGTGCCGGCCTTGCACGCGAACTCGAAGTCCGCGACGTGGACATGGGGTGCGACCCCCAGCACCTCGGAGACGATGGTCCCGCTGGGCTTCACCGCGTACGGATGGGATTCCGACCCGATGTAGAGAGCGCCAATGCGGGCTGGGTCGATCCCGGCACGGGCGACGGCCGAACGCCCCGCGGCCGCGGAGATGGTGATGGTGTCTTCGTCCAGGCCGGGAACCGACTTCTCCTTGAGGAGGAGTCCCCGGGCGATGCTGCCCGGGTCCTTGCCCCATTGCCGGGCGATCTCTTCGGACGTGATACGATTGCGCGGAACGTACGCGCCGTAACCGACGATGCCTGCCATGCCTTGGCTCCTATCGCCCCCGGGTGCGAGCAGGGTGGGATGGCGACCCGGGAGCCGGTGGGACCTGATGTCTCAAACCAAGCTGACACGGGCCTCGGAGCGCTGCCTGTCAGGATTCTCCGGCGTGGCGGTGTGGTGAGATTCCCTTCAGACACGCACCGTCCGTGGCGCTCAATCGATGGCGCCCACCGCCATCGCGTTCCCAGGCTCGCGACCCTCCACGGGCTTGGCGAGGGAACGCTCAACAACCGAAGCCCTCCGGGCACGCCCCTTCAGCCACCCGGGTACGCGGAGCAGCATGAGCGCCGTGTAGATGGCTGCCATGAGCAGCGGAATACGCACGTCGGCCTTCACCAGCCAGTAGTAGTGGACGACGCCCAGCGCCGGAGCCACATAGACGAGCCGGTGGAGCTTGACCCACCGCTTCCCCAGGCGCCGGATGGACCGCTTGGTGGAGGTGAGGGCCAGAGGGATCAAGAGCAGGAAGCCGGTGAACCCCACGGTGATGTAGGGGCGCTTGGCGATGTCCTCGGTGATCCACGACAGCTCGAGGCTGAGGTCGAGCCCCATCCAGACCCCGAAGTGCAGGACCACGTAGTAGAACGCGAAGAGCCCCATGGGTCGGCGCAGCTGGATGACGGGATTCCACCCCGTGAGGCGCCGTACCGGCGTCACCACGAGCGTCGCCAGGAGCGCGATGAGGGCGGTCATGCCCGAGACGTGCTCGAGCTTCTCGATGGGGTTGGCCCCCAGCCACCCGAAGATCGCGCCGGCCCCCATCCATACCGTGGGGGCGAGGGCGCCGAGCCAGAGCAGCACCTTGAGGACCAGGACGATCCGCTTCGTGTTCACGTGGGTGCTCCCTCGCGCCCTCAGAACCACTTGCGCAGGTCCATGCCCGCGTACATGGAGGCAACCTCGTCCTGGTACCCGTTGAACATGAGGGTCTCGCGCCGCCGTAGCTCGCCCAGGCGCCGTTCCCGGGCCTGGCTCCACCGAGGATGATCCACGTGGGGATTCACGTTGGCGTAGAACCCGTACTCGCGGGGGTTGGTCACCCACCACGTGTTGTGAGGCATGCCCTCGACGAAGCGGATCTTCACGATGGATTTGATGCCCTTGAAGCCGTACTTCCACGGCGTGATCAGGCGGAGCGGCGCGCCGTTCTGATTCGGCAGGTCCTTCCCGTACACTCCGGTCACCAGGAGCGTCAGCGGGTTCGTGGCCTCGTCCAGCCGTAGGCCCTCGACGTAGGGCCACTGCAGAACGCCGGTGCGCTGGCCGGGCATCTCCGAGGGTCGCATGACCGTGGTGAACTCGACGAACTTCGCGTCACCCGTGGGCTCGGCCTTCTTCACCAGGTCCGCGAGGGGAAAGCCCCGCCAAGGCACGACGATGGACCATGCCTCGACGCAGCGCATGCGGTAGACGCGGTCTTCCAGCTTGTAGGGGGCCAGGAAGTCCTCCAGGTGATAGCTCCCTGGGTTCTTCACGTGCCCCTCCACCGCCACGGTCCAGGGGTGGGGGTGGAAGTCGCCGGAGTTCTTCGCGGGGTCGGACTTCGAGGTGCCGAACTCGTAGAAGTTGTTGTACGTGGTGATGTCCTTGTACGAGTTCACCGGCTCACCGAGCTCGGACTTCAACCGGGCGTAGTCCACCTGCTGAGGTGCTCGGATCGGACCGCTGCGCTCCAGCGCCCCCAGGGCTGCGGGGGCCAGCGCCAGCCCGGCGGCACTCGCCGCAGCCTGCTTGAGAAACATCCGTCGATTCACGTAGACGTGTTCGGGCGTGATATCGGAGGAGGATAGGTCGGAGGGCTTCCGCACCCGGATGATCATCGTGCTCTCCCAGGGAGGTGGGCGTCATTCGTCGGAGGGCCATGAACGTGGCAAGGCTCGTGCTCAAACCCTCGCGGTCGGGTACCGGTTCCCGGAAAGGCGGACGCCACAACGAAATCGGACGGGGCGCTACGGGCCCGC
Organism: Gemmatimonadota bacterium; assembly: GCA_022340755.1. Taxonomy (GTDB): domain Bacteria; phylum Gemmatimonadota; class Gemmatimonadetes; order Longimicrobiales; family Gaopeijiaceae; genus SZUA-318. The sequence goes on along the minus strand of JAJDNI010000255.1, from coordinate 5,305 downwards.
CCGCTCCCGACACCGTTTCATGAAACGGGCCGGATCCGCACCGAAACGCGTACTGAAACGTGTACGGGCGGGATCGAGCCCTACGCCGCCGCTTCCGCGGGCGCCACCGCCAGGGCCTCCCGGGCGGCCTTCAGCGACGCCGCCAGCGCCACCGCAACCAGAAGCGCGGCCATGGCCACGTATGACTCGAGGCCCGGTGAGGGCACACCCGCCGCCGTCTTCTGCAGCAGCGCCACCCACAGGGCACCCAGGAACGTCGCGAGCGCCGCGCCCCAGAGCGCGCCGCGAGCGGCTCCGCCAAGGACGAAGAGGAGAACCCGCACATCCGTGGCTCCCATCGCCCGCCTCACGGCCAGCTCCCTGAGGCGTCGGCGCGTGACCTGGAGCGCCGTGGCATGGCTGCCCTGCAGCGCCAGGAGGAGCGTCACGAGCGCCAGGCCGACGGCCACCCGCCCGATCCAAGCCAAAGGCGCCGCCGCGCTCCGGCGAACCTCCTCGAGCGTACGAGGTTGGTCCGGCCGGTACCCGTCGGCGGCCAGGAAGTCCATGGCTGTTCGCACCGCAGCATCGTCACCCCGGAGGAGCAGGTCGGCCTGCATAGGAGGCTGCTGCAACGTGCTGACGTAGACCTGCGCTCGAGGGACGTCGTCCCGGCCCACCACCACCGGCGCCTCGTCGGCCACGACGCCCACGACCTCGTACCACGAGTCCAGATCGTGACCCAACCGCACCAGGTGGCCCAAAGGGTCTCCCTTCTCGAACGCGGTATACGCGAAGGTCTCGTTCACGACGGCGACCTTCTTGGCAGACGGTCCATCGGACGCCTGGAAGGCCCGGCCGGAAACCACCTTGCGCCCGATCATCCCGAAGTAGCCGGGGGCCACCGCATAGTGATCCGCCACGGCACCCCAGAAGGGCGCGGGCATCAGACCTCTTACGCACGCCCCGCATTGTGCCGTCGCGTAGTCGCGCACGCCCAGACCTACGAGGGCACCTCGGGCGGAGAGGCTCTCGGCCTCGACACCGGGAACGGCGGCCATCCTCGCAAGGAGCTTCTGCCAGGAGCGCGCCGCCGTCGCCGGGCCCGCCGTGCCTCCTCCGTTCCCCACACCGCCAGTCCCCACCGCGGGAACGCTCACCGCAATCACGGTGGTGGCGGACGACGAGGCGATACCCCCGGGGACGATGACCGCCTTGGCCAGCGCCACCGTCGCCAGGGCCACCGACCCCGCGACACCCATCTGGAACGAGGAGAGGACACGTCGTCGGAAGATGGCGGCCGGGTCATCCGTCGCCCGCTCGCCGGCCCCGAGCTCCGCGGAGAGGTGGTCGCTCCGGCCCAGGGCCAGTCCCACCCACACGTACGCCACCGATGCGACCGCGGCGGCGGACAGGAGGCCGATGGCGACCGTTCCGGTGGCGCCGACGGCGCCCAGGGGCGCGAGCGGGCCGGGCCACGCCGCCCGGATCACACCCCCCGCGCTCAATCCCAGAAGCAGGCCCAGGGGCAGGGCCAGCGAGAGAAGGCGCCGCACGTCCGCCAGGAAGAGCCGAAGCAACGACCGGGGCGGGGCCCCCAATGCCGCACGCACCGCCACCTCCCGGCGCCGTGATGACCCCGCCTCCAGCAGCAAGATGAGCGTGTTGAGCAACGCGACGACCATCGCCGCCAGGAAAAGTGCGAGGATGACGCGACCCATGCGCTGCAGGGCGACGCTCTGCAAGAGGTCGGACCAGATCACCCGCGAGGACCACGTGAGGCCCAGGGGATCGTGGGGCAGCCGGGGCAAGCGCAACAGGGAACGGACACCTCCCCAGTCGAGCGCCGCGACGGAGCGCAGGCCGACCACCAGGCCACCGGCAGCGGCAAGCGCCACGAGCGCACCACCGAAGGCGCCCTGAAGGCGGGTGCGCCGACGGGGTGTCGGGGGCTCCCTGAGAGTGGACATCCGCCCGGTCCGGGCCTGTCCTCCGGTACGGCTCACGTCCATGGTCGACTCCTTCCTCGTTCCCGTCGTTCCCCACGCCCCGGAGCCGGAGCAGGCGCACGTCCCGCGAGGATGCGCCTAGCCCTTCCACCCGGGGAAGATCGTAGCCAGCCCCGAGGTGATGAACTCCACGGCGATGGCTGCCAGGAGCAGTCCCATGAAGCGCGTCGCGACGTTCATCCCTGTGCGCCCGAGGGCCTTGGAGATGGGCGTCGCCGCCACCAGGATCACCCAGCACAGGAGCGCCACCAGCACGACGGCGCCGAGGGTGACGACGTGCTCCCACCAGCCATGCGTCTTGCCCGCGTCGATGATCATCAAGCTGATGGCCCCGGGTCCCGCCAGGAGGGGCATCCCCAGAGGCACCACGCCGATGTTCGGGCGCTCGGCGTTCTCGTGGGCCGCTTGGGCTTCCTGCGCTTCCTCCGGCGTCTGCTTGTGTGGGCTCATCTTCGCCTGGAGCATGTTCCACGCCATGCCGAGGATGAGGAGGCCACCCGCCACCTGCAGTGACGCGACGCTGATGCCGAAGAACCGCAGCAGCCCTTCGCCCGCGAGATAGGACGCGGACAGGATGATCAGGACCGATATCGCCGCCTGTCGAGTCAGACGCTTCCGGTCGGTCAAGGGGATGTCTCCCGTGAGCCCCACGTACGCGGGAATGGTCGAAAACGGGTTCACGATGGAGAACAGCGATACGAAGAAGAGCAGGAAGTCGCGCAAGAGTGCTCGGGGTGAGGTCGGGGTGAGTGCAGCGGCTACGAGCCGCCGGTGTCGGAGGCTTGTCCGAAGCGGAGATAGTATACGAAAGGCCGGGGTTCCTCGCCCGGGGCGAGAATGGCACCCTTGCCGCGGGGGTGCCCCCTGTTTCAGTGACCTGCTACTTTCCGGCTTCCCTTCGTGGTCATACCGAGGAGCCATTCATGACGCCGCGTCCCGGCCTCCTTCTCGCCGCCTCCGTCCTCCTCGCACCCTGCCTCGGCCCGGGCCTTTCTGCCCAGAGCCTCGCGACGCTCCCGAGGGACTTCTTCAAGGAAGCCGCCTACCGCTACGTGGGTCCCGTCGGCAACCGGATCGATGCGGTCACCGGAGTCCCGGGTGACCCCAACGTGTACTACATCGGCGCGGCGTCCGGCGGCGTCTTCAAGAGCGAAGACGGAGGGCATTCGTGGCGCCCCATCTTCGACGACCAACCCGCCCAGTCCGTCGGGGCGATCGCCATCGCGCCCTCCGACCCGAACGTCATCTGGGTCGGCACGGGCGAGCCGTTCATCCGCTCCAACGTCTCCATCGGCAACGGCGTCTACCGGTCCACCGACGGCGGGGAGACGTGGATGCACATGGGCCTGGAGAAGACCGGCCGCGTGGGGCGCATCGTCATCGACCCTCGTGACCCCAACGTCGTCTTCGTGGCCGCCCTCGGCACCCTGTACGGACCCCAGCAGGAGCGTGGCGTCTACCGTACGGAGGACGGTGGCCACACGTGGAAGAGGGTGCTCTTCGCGAACGAGAACGCCGGGGCCGTGGATCTGGTCATGGACCCCAACAACCCGCGGATCCTCTTCGCCGCCACCTGGCAGATGCGGATCTGGACCTGGGGCCGCGAGAGCGGGGGGCCAGGGAGCGGCATCTGGCGCTCGAAGGACGGCGGCGACACGTGGCAGCGACTGGAGGGTCACGGTCTCCCACATGGCACCATGGGCAAGATCGGCCTCGCCATGAGCAAGGCGGACTCCCGCCGCGTATATGCCCTCATCGAGACGAGCTCGAACCAGGAATACGAGAAGTTCAGCGATCACGAAGGTGTTCTGTGGCGCTCCGACGACGGCGGCGAGAGCTGGCGCATGGTCAGCGCCGATCACACCCTGGCGCAGAGGCCGCTGTACTACTCACGGATGGCCGTGGAGCCCGACGACGCCGAACAGGTGTTCTTCATGTCCACGCGCCACTCCCTCTCCCTGGACGGCGGGCGCACCATCGAGAATGCCGGGGCAGGGGGCGACAACCACGACATGTGGATCGATCCCCTCCTTCCGAACCGCATGATCGTCGGGCACGACGGGGGCATCAGCATCTCCACCACTCGGGGCAGGAGCTGGTACCGGCCACAGCTCCCCGTCGCGCAGATGTATCACGTGTTCACCGACAACCGCGTTCCCTACTACCTCTATGGGAACCGCCAGGACGGCGGCTCCCAGATGGGGCCCTCCAACACGCTCTCGTTCGGATCCATCCCCATCGGGGCGTGGCGGTCGGTGGGCGGCTGCGAGTCCGGGTTCGCGGTCCCGGACACCGTCACCAACGACGTGGTGTGGTCAGGCTGCTACGAGGGCATCCTCGACCGAAACGAGATCGGCACCGGGATCACGCGGACGGTGAGTGTCTGGCCGGACGATCCGGAGGGGTGGCCGGCGGCACCCCTGAAATACCGCTTCCAGTGGACCTTCCCCATCGCCATCTCGCCCTGGGACCACAACACGGTCTACGTTGGAAGTCAGTACGTGCACCGTACACGCAACGGGGGCCAGAGCTGGGAGGTCATCAGTCCCGACCTGACGACCAACGACAAGAGCCGACAGCAGCGGAGCGGTGGCCTGACGCCCGACGACGTGAGCCCGACGTACTACTCCGTCTTGTTCGCTATCGCCGAATCGCCTGTGGAGAAGGGCGTGATCTGGGCCGGCTCCAACGACGGTCTGGTTCACGTCACGCAAGACGACGGAGAGAGCTGGGCGGACGTAACGAAGAACATCCCGGGGCTGCCCCCCAGGGGCACGGTGAGCAACATCGAGCCGTCGCGCTTCCATGCGGGCAAGGCGTACGTCACCGTCGACTTCCACCAGTTGGGCGACGACGACCCCTACGTGTACGAGACCGAGGACTTCGGCCGCACGTGGCGTTCCGTGGCCGGGGACATCCCCCGCAGCGTGTTCAGTTACGCGCACGTGGTACGGGAGGACCCGACTCGGGAGGGGCTCCTCTACCTGGGAACCGAAAACAGCCTGTTCGTCACCTTCGACGACGGCGTGCACTGGCACCCGCTGCAGGGCAATTTGCCCCATGCGCCCGTGTACTGGCTGACGGTCCAACCCCACTTCAACGACCTGGTGGTCAGCACCTACGGGCGGGGATTCTGGATCCTCGATGACATCACCGACGTTCAGCAGCTGTCCGACTCGGTGCTCGCCGCCGACGTGCACCTCTTCCAGCCCCGGCCGGCGTACCGCTTCGTGGGTCGGGAGGGCTACAGCAGCCAGCCCGGGGATCCCGCCGCCGGCCGCAATCCGGCGTACGGAGCTTCCCTCAACTTCTACCTC
>JAJDNI010000244.1 GCA_022340755.1 Gemmatimonadota bacterium | reverse complement strand
CGAAAGAGACGGGGTCGGTTCACAGGCCCCGCGCGGCGCGAGCCATCGAGCGCCCGCACGAGTGGCACGGACGGCCGCGGCACGCTCCGGAGGCCGCGACGTGACGACGCCGGGCCAGCTCTGTCGAGGTGCTAGACGGTGGTGCTCACGAAGGAGGGCGGTGCGCGGGGGAAGGTGGAGGTGACGCGCAACGCCGGATGGCTGACACCGACGGTCGGGGTGGGTGCCTCGTCACGTGCCCAGCTCGAGCGCAGGGTGTAGGTCGGAGACCCGGGAATGGCGAGCGTCTGAAGCGCCAGGCACTCAGGGCACTGGTCCGGGCCGTGCGAGACATGATGCCCCCCCACCGACTCGATCCGGAGGGGACCATGCTCGTGGTAGTGGACGTCGGCCAGGGGCGACAGCATGACGAGCGAGGCCTGCGCCAACATCGCAAGGAGCGTTGTGGCGACGAGACGACCACTTCGTCGATGATTCGTGGGACCGAGCATCCCGAGCCTAGACCGACCTACCGATTCAGAACGAGAACAATTAATGGCTGACGATACCCCTCGTGCCACACGATGGCAACCGAACGGCACCGGGGCCGCTGACGGCTACTTGCCGGGGCACGGGGGGTACACCCCCATACTTCGAATGTCCCGCTCGAGCTCTTCCAGGATGCTCCCGGTGGGCTCGTCGTCGCGATTGTCCAGCCACGCGCCGCAGGGCGCCCCCTTCGACATTCGCCCCTGGTATCGGATGCGCCCGCTCTGGTGATACACGGTGAACTCGCCCTCCCAGACCCCGTTCTCGAGGGTGCCTTCGATCTGCACGTGGCGACCACCGCCGGGGAAGTAGCGGACCACGTTCCCGGAGAAGGGCTGCAGGGTGCCGGGGGCCACGTAGGTACTGTCCCGCCGTGTCAGGGAATCGAGATCGGTAGCCCCGTGGCCCAGACAGGAGGCGATGCTCAGAAGTACAAGCGGGAGCGCGCGTCGTGACAGCCGGGCGAGTCCGTTCATGCCGTCGACTCTCCGGTCAGCGGCCCCTCAGTCGCAACGAATCCTGGACGAGGTCGCGTATGTTCTCCGACCCTGTGACCATGCGATGGAAGTTGCCGATCCAGGACTGCCAGGTGAGGACCACTCCCGCCAGGAGGAGCGCGACGGCGGCTCCCACCATGACCCGGCGGTACCAGTGCTCGGGGAGCCTCTTGTGTCCGAAGGCCGCCGCCCGGGCCACCCCCACGTAGACCCCGACGAAGACGAACAGGAACGATCCCATGAAGGCAGCAGCGTGACCCCATCCCTGGTGATACGCCCCGAGGAACAAGGGTGACCCCACCAGCAGCCAGAACACCCACGGCGCTGGCGAGAGAACGGCGAGCATCATCCCTTCGAGGGCACGCCGCCGGGAGCTGGTGGCTGGCTCCTCCTCGGGGCTGTCGCCGGCTTCCTTGTACGTACGGAAGGCCAGCGCCAGGATGAACACGCCACCGCCGATGCCCATCCAGCGGAGCGCCTGGTCCGGAAGCTGTGACAGCAGCAGAGCCGTCAGAGCCATGACCGACGTTTCGGAAACCAGGGGAATCAGGGCGATACGCATCCCTGCCCAGAATCCGTGACGCAGGGAAGTGACGACGATTAGCGTCGTGAAAGGCCCTGGAACGACGCCTGAAAAAAGGCCCAGGAGCGATCCCAGGATGAGCGTCCGGGTCATCGTTTCACTTTCGCGTACACGAGGTCGTGAGGGAGCTTGACCGATCGCCTCGGCCGTGGGCTCGCGCGAGAGAGCAAGTAGTAGTAGAGACGACGGCGCCCCGTGTCCAGCGCTTCGACGCATAGCGGCCGCGCCGTGGTCTACGACACGTGTAGCTCGCCAACACTCCACTCTCTTGGCGCAACATACTTGTCGGAGGCCCCGCGACAGGCTCTCGGCCGACCGCACCTTCGGGCGGCAACCCCCGGGCCGCGCGATGCCGTCCCAGGGTTACTCGTGTCTTCAAGCTGGAGAGATCGTCATGCGTGTAGGGCTGCTGTCATTGAGCGTGGCCGCTTCGTTCCTTGCCGTTGTCCCGGTGTCGGCGCAGCGCCCGAGCCCGGGAGGCCGTCCCGGCGGCCAGGGTGGAAGCGCCTCGTCGGAGGGCGTTCCAGCGGTGGAGAAGGTATCCACCACGCAGCACACCATTACCATCGACGGCAAGCAGATCGCATACACGGCCAACGCCGGCACCATGGTGCTTCGCGACCCCGACACGGGGAAGGCGAAGGCCACCGTGTTCTACATCGCCTACACCAAGGACGGTGAGGACGCGGGCAAGCGTCCCGTCACCTTCTTCTTCAACGGTGGTCCCGGCTCGGCGTCCATCTGGTTGGACATGGGCATCATGAGCCCGAAGCACCCGGACATGGGCCCCCAGGGGACGGAGCCGAAGCCGCCGTACGCGCTCGTGGACAACCCGAACTCGCCGCTCGACGTCACGGACCTGGTGCAGGTCGACGCCATGATGACGGGTTACTCCCGGCCCGGTGAGGGCGTCCAGGCCTCCGAGTACACGGGTGAGCGCAACGACATCACGATGTTCGCGCAGTTCATCCGGGACTACGTGGACAAGTATCACCGCTGGGCGTCGCCCAAGTACCTGTTCGGCGAGAGCTACGGCACGTTCCGTTCGGCGGGGCTGGCCTCCCAACTCCAGGAGGGCGAGGGCATCGAGCTCAACGGCATCATGCTCCTGGGCACGGTGCTGGACTTCCAGTACATCGCGCCGTCGCCGACGAACGACATCGGGTATTCGATGTTCCTGCCGACGTACACGGCCACCGCGTGGTACCACAAGAAGCTCCCCGCGGATCTCCAGAGCCAGACGCTCGAGCAGGTCGTCCAGAAGTCCAGGGAGTATGCCTTCGGCGACTACCTGACCGCGCTGGCCAAGGGCAATGAGCTCACCTCCGCGGAGAAGTCCACTGCGGCCGACCAGCTGGCGCGCCTCACCGGCGTCTCGAAGCAGTTCATCCTGAACACGAACCTGCGCATCGACCCCGGCACCTACCGGACGGAGCTCCTTCGTGACCAGCGCGAGATGGTGGGCCGCTACGACAGCCGGCTCATCGGCATCAACGGGAACGCGGCGAGTCAGCGCCAGGACTACGACCCTTCGGATGTAGCACCCTCGGGCGCGTTCATGTCGGCCTTCATGCAATACCTGCACAACGACCTCAAGTACTCCTCCGATCTGCAGTACTTCATGGGTGGTCACACGGGCCGCTGGGATTACGGCGGTGCCGGCTACGGTGGCTATCCCAACGAGGTGGAATCCCTGCG
>JAJDNI010000215.1 GCA_022340755.1 Gemmatimonadota bacterium | reverse complement strand
TGCTGACGCACCATCACCGCCGAGGCGGCGGGCGCGCCCCCGGGAACCGACTTCGAGATCCCACCCAGCTCCTCCGTCAGGGCAGGGAGGGACACTCCGCTTCGGAGGCGCGCGAGGGTGAGCACGATCTTCGCGCCGGCTATGTCGACGAGCTGCGGAGCCATCCGCTCCATGGGGAGCCAGATGTCGGTCCCGTCCGGGAAGACCGCGGCGCTGCGCACGATGCCCACCACCGAGAACTCGATCCCGTTGATGCGCAGAGGGCGTCGGAGCACGGCCGGGTCTCCCCCCAGGGCGCCGCGCCAGAGGCCTTCGGAGATGACCGCCACCGGCGGGCCATCGGGTCGCTGTTCCTCCGCGGTGAAACCACGGCCGCGCAGCAGGGGTCGATCGAGCAGGTCGAAGAAGCCCAGGGTCACACTGGTCGAATGGACCCGGTGCGGGACCTCACTGGTGGCGAGCGTCACCTCGTCGGTGAGGTAGCCCGCCACGGCGGTCGCACCTGTCGCCTCCCGGCGCCACGCATCCAGAACGGGGTACGAGGTCCGCCCGAGGCCGCCTCCCTGAGCCGTCTCGCGAACGAGGGCCACCTGGTCGGTGTCGTGGAAGGGGAGGGGAGCGAGAAGCACACCGCGAACCACGGTGAACACGAGCGCGTTGAGCGCGATGGCCACCGCCAGGATGACCACGGGGCCGGCCACCGAGCCCGGACGTCGTGCCAGGGCGCGCCCGGCTGTCGTCAGGCCGTCCCCGAATGCGCGGGCGAATCGGGCCAACCGCTCCTTGAGATCCCTCTTTCGGTCCTCGCGCTCGCAGTATGCGCGTGTTCCCTCAATGTCCCCGAACTCCTCTCGAGCCCGGCGCAGGGCCTCCTCGGGCGGGAGTCCGTCGCCCCGGAGCTCGTCGGCTCGCCGCTGGAGGTGGAACTCCAGCTCCTCGTTGATCTCACGCTCCGGATCGGCGCCTCCGGACAGGCGATGGTCTCTCCGCGCTTTCCCCTTCCTCACCGTCTTCCCCTCCGCCTTCGCGCCGGATCCTCAGGAATCCGGGCCTAGAAGACGCGTGATGGCATCGGCGTACGTGTGGAACGCCTCCATCTCCGTCTCCAGCCGCTTCCGACCTTTGGCCGTCAACTGGTAGAAGCGCGCTCGCCGGTTGTTGTCGGACCGCCCCCACGACGAAGACACCATTCCCTTCCGCTCGAGGCGGTGTAGGGACTGGTAGAGAGCCGCATCTTCGAAGGACAGCACCTCGCGACTGTGGTCACGGATCCATCGGGCGACAGAGAAGCCGTGCATCGGTCCCTGCCGGAGGGCCCGCAGCACAAGGAGATCCACGGTTCCACGGACGAGGTTGGTCGATGCGGTCTCGCTCAACGCGCCTCCACGGTTCTGTTGTGGCAGCTTCATTGACCTGTTGGGGACCTGTTGGGGACGAGATCCCGTGCCGTGCTCTCCGCGCTGGGCTTCCGTCCTGATGCCACAAGGATCCCCAACGTTCTTCACTGAAGAATCTTAGTGGAGTAACGGCGGGAATCAAGGTCCTTTTCGCGCCCCTGCCGTCCATCGTAGGTTCCATGCGAGGCCCGGTGCACTTTCGCGGGCCCGGGTCCGCGAGGCCCTCCCCCCTCGCGGAGGAGATGAACTGACTTGGTGCGGACGGTCTGCCCTTGGCGCGGGATCATCGCCCGCGCGCTCCTGTCCGTCGCGGGCCTAGGGGCGGTCGGCTTTGGGGTGCAGCCGCTGGGTGCTCAGGCGGTGGATCCCGAGCGGTCCACCGGGAGGCACCTCGTGTCCGTGTCCGGGGTGGTGAGAGAACGCCAAACCGACGCGGCGCTCGCGGATGCGAGCGTCGAGATGACGTCCGTGGGCGCCTCCAACCCCACGGCCACGGCCCTGACGGATCGCGGGGGCGAGTTCAACATGAAACCCGTACCCGGGGGGGACTACGTCGTCCGTGTGACGCGCCTCGGGTACAAGGAGATTCAGGACACCATCGACCTTGCGGAGGGGCCGCCTGCGCGCCTCACGGTGTATCTGACGCCGGAGGCCATCGACCTTCCTCCCATGCTGGTGATGGTCGAGCAGGGTACGCCGCCGAAGATGCAGGGCTTCGAGCGACGCAGGGCCCAGGGCATCGGCACGTTTCTGACCCGTGCCGAGATCGAGAAGCGACACGCCGCCCGGGTCACGGACCTTTTCCGGAGTGTTCCGGGTGTCCGCATCGTGCCCTCGGCTCAGACCGGAGACGGGATCCTCACCATGCGTGGCGGGTGTCGTCCTGCGCTGGTCATCGACGGGACGCCGATCTACGGAGGCATCAGCCTGGACATGACGATGACTCCTCAGGACGTCGAGGGCATCGAGGTGTACGGGTTGGCCGGCACGCCCATCGAGTACTCGCGAAGCCAGTGTGGCACGATCATGGTTTGGACACGGGCGCCGACGCGGGTGAGCGGCCGGGGACATCCCTGGAAGCTGTTGGCGGTCATCGGAGGGGTGATCGCCACCCTCATCGTGATCCACTGAAGGGGCTGATCCGCGAGGGGCCTTCAGCCTCAGACGGCGGTCACCTGATCGGCCTCCAGGGTCTCTTCCAGCATCTGCCGGCGGAGAAGTCGCGCGTAGGTGCCGCCGGCGGCAATGAGTTGGGCGTGCGTGCCCCGCTCCACGATCCGTCCACCGTCGAGCACCAGGATCTGATCCGCGTTCATGACCGCCGACACCCGGTGGGAGATGATGAACGACGTCCTCCCCTGCAGCTCCTCGCGCAGGTCCGTCAGGATCTGCGCCTCGGTGTGGGTGTCGACGGCGCTGAGGGCGTCGTCGAGGACGAGGATGAGGGGGTCGCGCGCCAGCGCACGTGCCAGCGTGGCGCGCTGCTTCTGTCCCCCCGACAGGTTGATGCCGCGCTCCCCCAGCACCGTTTCGTATCCGTCCGGGAACGCCTCGATCTGGTCGTGGAGCTGAGCGACCCGAGCCGCACGAAGCACGGCTTGTCGAGTCTCGCCGTCCGTGCGGAGGTGGATCGAAAGCGGCTCATCGGCGCCGCGAGTGCCCGTGGTGCCGGCTCCCACGACGTGGTGGGGGGGCTGCTCGATCCCGAGCCCGATGTTGCCTTCGATGGTGTCCGAAAACAGGAACGCATCCTGCGGGACCATCCCGATCCGCCGTCGCAGGTCCGCGGGGTCGAAGGCAGTGAGGGGGACTCCGTCCAGCAGCACGTCACCGGATGTGGGGTCGTAGAGGCGGGCCAGCAGAGCGACGAGCGTGCTCTTTCCCGAGCCCGTGGGGCCCACCAACGCGACGGTCTGCCCCGGCTCGACCTCGAAGCTGACCCCATCCAGAACCGGGCGCTCGGTGCCCGGATACGCGAACGAGACATCTCGGAAGACGACACGTCCGGCGCCACGGCCATGGACGAAGCCCTCGGACGGAGCAGCCACCTTCGGCTCGGTCCGCAGGATCCGGTTGATGCGACCCATGGAGGCCGCCCCACGCTGATAGAGGTTCACGACCCAGCCGAGGGCGATCATCGGCCAGATCAAGAACATCAGATAGAAGCCGAACGCAACGAAGTCGCCCACGCTGATGTCGCCGGCCACCACCTCGCGCGCACCCAGCCACGTAACCAGGACCATGGCGAAGCCGGCGATGAGGCCGAGCATCGGATAGAAGGCACCCGCCGAGTAGATCAGGCCCATGTTGCGGCGCCGATAGTCCTGGTTGAGCGTGTCGAAGCGCCTGGCCTGATCCTTCTCCTGGGTGTACGCGCGTACGATGCGAACGCCGGTCAGATTCTCCTGGACCATCGTAGACAACGTGGAGAACTGCTCCTGGATGGCCTCGAAGCGCCGGTGTATGATCTTGCCGAAACCCAACACGATGGGGGGCAGGATGACCATGGGGATCATCGCGTAGACGGTGAGGTGCGGGCTGATGTACAGCATGAGCGCCATGCCGAACACGAAGCTCACCACGGTGTTCACCGTGTACATCACGGCCGGGCCGACGGCCATGCGAACGGCCAGCGTGTCGTTGGTGGCACGACTCATGAGGTCGCCCGTGCGGGTGGAGCCGTAGAACGTGGCGTCCAGACGGAGCAGATGGGCGAAGAAGTCGTCGCGCAGGTCCGCCTCCATGCGGCGGCTCATGCTGTTGAGGAGCTGGCGCATGCCGAATCTCGCGCCGCCCCCGAGGAGAGCCGCGCCCACGATCATGGCCGCCAACATCAGGATTCTGGCCGGGGTCACGCCGGGGGATCCCAGCCCGTCGATGGCGAGCCTTATGAGCCACGGGCCCGCGACCTGGAAGGCGTTCGCAGCCACCACGAGCACCATCCCCCACATGAAGCCCTTCATGTAGGGGCGGAAATAGGGCAGTACCGTGCGCAACTCTCTCATAGGTCGGATTGACTACCCGTGGCTGGGGTGGGGTTCCGGGAACGAGGCAGGAGGGTGGGTCCCCGGACGCAGCGTGGCTTGGACGGCGTAGCGGTTCGAGCGAAGGGGTCACGTGAAGCAGGAGGACGGGCCCTCGCCCGCAGCGAGGCTTGGATAGCGCAGCCATCCGAGCGAAGCGCCCGAGCCGCGGACGAGGGCCCTCCGTCCTCGCTCACTGATTCCTCAGTAGCCGATCGCCCGCCCGCCCCGCCGGGGATCCGACCACCCCGACAGCGTGCCGTCGTCGGCGACGACGATCATCTGTACGTCTCCGCTCATCCCGCTGCGCTGGACCATCTTGTACCCCATCGCCTGCAGCGCCGTCACGGTGGCGGGATCGAGGCCGTGGGGCTCGTAGTCGATCTGATCGGGGAGATGCTGATGGTGTACCCGCGGCGCGTCGACGGCCTGTACCACGTTCATGCCATAGTCGAGCACGTTGGAGATGGTCTCGAAGACGGTGGTGATGATGGTGGAGCCACCCGGCGTGCCCGTGACCATGTGCAGCTTGCCCGAGGGACCCACGACGAGGGTGGGCGTCATGGCTGACAGCATCCGCTTTCCGGGCTGGATGTCGTTGTTCACGCCCTGGACGAGGCCGAACTGATTGGGCGTCCCCGGCTTCGACGTGAAGTCGTCCATCTCGTTGTTGAGAACGAAGCCGGCTCCCGACACGGTGACGCCGCATCCGTACCAGGAGTTCAGGGTCGTGGTCACGGCCACGGCGTTGCCCATGGCGTCGACAATGGAGTAGTGCGTCGTGTTGGTTCCTTCGGCGGTTTCGCCCATTCCCGGTCCGATCTCCGAGGACGGCGTGGCCGTGTCCGGCTTGATGTCGGCGGCGCGCTGGACGGCATACTCCTCCGACGTCATGCGCTCCAGAGGCATCTTCACGAAGTCTGGATCGGCGAGGTAGTAGTTCCGATCCGCATACGCCCGCTTGAACGCCTCGGCGTAGAGGTGGATCATCTCCGGCCCGTGCCAGGGCATGGAGCTCAGGTCGTAGAGTGCCAGGATATTGGCGATCTCCGCCATGGTGGCGCCGCCCGACGACGACGGCGGCATGGAGATGATCTCGTTGTGCCGGTACGTGAACTTCACCGGCTCGCGCCACGCGGCGGTATATCGGGCCAGGTCCTCGTGGGTGATGATCCCGCCGCCGCGCTTCATCTCGGCCACGAGGAGGTCGGCGGTCGTTCCCTTGTAGAACCCGTCGGCCCCGTCCTTCTGGATGCGCTCCAGCGTGGCGGCCAGGTCGGGCTGACGGAGCGTGTCGCCCACCTGAGGGGGCTGCCCGTCCCGGGGCAGGAACTGCCGCGCCGATGCCGGGTCGGCGGAGAGCTCCTTCACCATGTCCGGCCCCAACGAGAGGAGGAAGCGAGATCGTACCGGGAACCCGTGGGCCAAACGGACGGCCGGCGCGAGGAGATCACTCCAGGGCAGGGTTCCGAAACGCCGGTGCGCCTCCCACATCCCCATCACGCTGCCGGGAACCCCAACGGCGAGATCTCCCACGAGGGATTTGTCGGTGACCTGACCGTTCTCGTCCAGGTACATGTCACGGCTGGCCGCCAGGGGCGCCTTCTCGCGAAAATCCAAGGCCGCGGCCGTGCTGTCCGCCATGCGCACCACCATAAACCCCCCGCCCCCGATGTTGCCCGCTTCG
>JAJDNI010000210.1 GCA_022340755.1 Gemmatimonadota bacterium | reverse complement strand
GTCGGTGCCGGTGCGCCCGGATCGTGTTGTCTCGCTCATGCCGGAGTTGGGCTGATGTCGGGTAGCGCCCGTGGGCGCTGTGGAGCGTAACAAGGTAGCGCAACACCGCTGGCCGGGCAGGACCAGCCGGAGCGGTGCGGTCCCCCGTTGTCTACCCCTCCCCCCACTCCACGGGCACCGGAGCGTCCCAGTGTGCCTCCACCTCCTTCACCGCTCCCCGAGCGGGCAGCCGGAGTGCATGACGGAGCCGAGCCCAACTCGCCCACGCCACGACGGCGAAGCAAAAGAGCAGGCTCAGCTTCTCGGTGCCAAAGAGGTTCACCGGATCACCCTTCAGGTGCTGTTCGACGAACACACCGTGGATGAAGAAGAGCGCCGCGGCTGCGTACGTCGCCCAGTGCACGGCCTTCCATGCCCTTCGTCCCATGCGCCGGCGCACGTACGACGTCGCCACCACCAGAAGGACGAGGTACAGGGACACTGCCCCCAGGGTGTTGAGCGTCGGCTGCAAGGGCACGGCCGAGGGCCACAATACGTCCTTCCACACCCACCCCGCGGTGGTGGACAGCGGCAGCAGCAGCGCGTGGGCAGCGGCGAGAGCCAGGGCGACGTAGCCCGTCCAGTTGTGGAGAGTGAAGTAGTTGACGCGCTTGTACGGCCAGCGCTTGAGCGGATTGTACCGCACCGAAAGGAGCAGGCCGAGGAGGACGTTGAGCGTCAGGAGCCAGGCGGCGAGGAGGCCCAGCTGCGCAGATATGTCGATCACCTTCATTGGCAGGCTCGTCTGGACGGTCTCAATCCCGTCGGGCCACAAGCGGGGCGTCGACCAGGTCGATGGGAGAATCCAGGAGCTCGAGGGTGAACCACGCCATGAACACGTCGGCCGTGCGCTTGCGTGGCCAACGTCGGCGGTCGTTCGTGACTGCGTACAGCTCCTGCTCGAAGATCAGGTCGAAGTTGTCCTCCACCCACGATTCCACATCGTGGGCGTCCTCGGCGACGGGAACGAGATAACCCGTTCGGTGGTAGGCCCGCGCCTCCTCCAACGTGAAGCCGCGGTCGTATTCGACTCCGACGCCGGCCGCCCCGAGGCGTCGAATCCAATCCACGAGAGGCTGGCGCGGCGTCACCACGAGCAGGTACCGCTCCAGCCGCTCGATTCGCGGGCTCTCGGCGTCGGCAGCACGGCTCTCCAAGCCGCTCCCCCGCACACCTCGAGCCCTCGCACCTCGCGTCCCTGCCGCGCCGTCCATCCTCGGTCCCACCCCTTGTCGCATGCCGTTTCGCCTTGTTCGATGTCACCCCGAGGGGCCGCCCTGACTTCGGCGCCGACCCGTCACCAGACACCTGACCCCTCTGGGGGGTTGGACGTTCCGGCGAGGCGGCCCCGGTCTGGCGCCACGCTCGTCGTACTCGCCGACCCTGGACCGCGGCGCACAAGGACCTAGCTTCCGTGCGATAAACGGCCGGGAAACCTCCGGGGCCTAGCCGCCCTCCAATGCAACAAGGCAACCCTTCCATGCGCACGCGCTTCCTGCCGGCTCTGGCGCTCCTGACACTCGTCGTCCCCCCTGCCGTCCTCGCCCAGACGCCCCGCCCTCCCGCTCTCCCGCCGACGAACCAGGCGATCTTCGCACCGCTGGAGCTCCCGCCGGCCAACGACGTACGCACCGCCACGGGTGCCCCAGGGCCGGCCTATTGGCAGCAGGAAGCCGACTACGACCTCAAGGCCACGCTGGACACGGCCCAGCACCGAGTGACCGCCTCCGAGCTCATCACCTACGTGAACAACTCCCCCGACTCCCTGCCCTTCCTCTGGCTTCAGCTGGGGCAGAATCTGTTCGCTCCCGGCAGTCGAGGCGCCCTCATCAACTCGGGGGACCTCGAGCGCTGGCGGGGCTCCTTCCCGGGCGGGGGGGTGAAGCTCGCGAGCGTCGCCGTGATGCGGGACGGCCGCCGCTACGTGCCGGACTACGTCGTCGACGGGACCCGCATGCGCGTGGACCTGCAGCAGGCGATGCGCGCATCCGGCGACACGCTCCGCCTGGAGTTCTCCTGGTCCTTCGTGATCCCGGAGTATGGCGCCGACCGCATGGGCCGCCTCGACACGGAAGCCGGTTGGGTGTACGAGATCGCTCAGTGGTATCCCCGGATGCACGTGTACGACGACGTCCATGGCTGGAATCCGATGCCGTACCTCGGCCAGGGAGAGTTCTACCTCGAGTATGGTGACTTTCACGCCGAGATCACCGTACCACACGACATGATCGTGGCGGGGAGCGGCGCGCTCCTCAATCCCGAGGAGGTGCTCACTCCCGGCGAGCGGTCCTCGCTGGACAGGGCCCGCTCCAGCGCCGAAACGGTTCCGGTGATCACACCCGGTCAGGTGGGCAAGGCTTCCACACGCCCCCCGGGCACGCAACCCCTGACCTGGAAATTCGAGATCAAGCACTCGCGGGACTTCTCGTGGGCGGCGTCGCGGGCGTTCATCTGGGACGCCACCGGCTGGGACGGGGTCCTCATCCAGTCCATGTACCCACACGAAGGCCTGGGCACGAAAGGAGATCCGGGGTGGGAAAGCGCCACCCAGGACCTCCGGCACACCATCTCCTACTATTCGACCGAGTGGTACCACTTCCCCTGGCCCGCGGCGACGAACGTCGCCGGCATCGTGGGCGGCATGGAGTACCCCGGCATCGTCTTCTGCAGTGTGAACGCCCGGGGGGAGGGCCTCTTCAGCGTCACCGACCACGAGTTCGGCCACTCCTGGTTCCCGATGATCGTGGGCAGCGACGAACGCCGATACGCCTGGATGGACGAAGGATTCAACACCTTTATCAACCACTACAGCAACCTCGACTTCATCGGACCCCGGGCGGCGTCGGTCCTCCGTACGCAGGCCGACTACATCGCAGGTCGCATGCAGGAGCCCATCGCCGACCAGCCCATCATGACGTATCCGGACGTCCTGCGCGGTGACGGCCTCGGGTTCCTCGCGTACCGGAAGCCCGGGTTCGGCCTGGTGATGCTTCGCGAGACGATCCTCGGCGAGGCGACCTTCAAGAAGGCCATGCGCACCTACATCGCCGAATGGGCGTTCAAGCACCCGAAGCCGAGGGACTTCTTCCGTACCATGGAGGACGTCAGCGGCGCGCAACTGTCGTGGTTCTGGCGAGGCTGGTTCTACGGCACGCAGCTTCTGGACCAGTCCGTTACGTCCGTCGAGGACACCGACGCGGGGACTGTCATCCACCTGGGCAACGACGCGGGTCTGGTCATGCCCGTTCTCTTGCGCGTCGAGATGAAGGACGGACGGACGCTCGATCGCCGGCTGCCGGTGCAGGTCTGGATCCGGGGCGACAGCTTCGACTATCTCCTCCCCGACAAGGGCACCGTGGAGCGTGTCGTCATCGACCCCGACCACGCCCTGCCCGACGTGAACCGCGACAACAACGCGTGGGACAGACCCCCGAGGGGATGATCCGCCTCGACGCAGTCGGTAAGGACGAACACGTGCGCGATCGAGTCAGTCCGCCGTCACCGCTCCCGCCGGACTCGCCGGCCGTGTGGTCGACACCGCCATGGAAACGTCGACTCCCCTTGCCCGTAGCTTCCACCTCTCGAAGACGCCGTAGACGGCGGGCGTGATGGTGAGCACGAACAGGGTCGAGGAGAGTAGCCCGCCGATGAGAACGTAGGCCAGCGCGTCCCAGATGTTGGACCCGGCTCCCTTGCCGAACAGAACCAGCGGCAGGAGTCCCGCGACGGTAGTCGCCGTGGTCATGAGAATGGGCCGCACCCGCTCCACCGTTCCCTTCACGATGGCATTCGGAAGCGGCAGCGGCTGGTTGCGCGCGCGCACACCGTTGATGTGGTCCACCAGGAGGATGGCGTTGTTCACCACGATACCGAACATCATGATGACGCCGACGTACGCCTCCCGGGTGAAGGAGGCGCCGGTGTAGAAGAAGATCAGGTAGACGCCGATGAGGGCCATGGGGACCGTGAGGATCACGCACAGCGGCTGGAGCAGCGACTCGAACAGGGCCGCCGTCACCATGTAGATCAGGATCAGGGAGACGATCATCACCATGACGATCTCGCTGCGCTGCTCGGAGCTGATCCACCAGTCGCTCTCGCCCTTCTTCACCGTGTAGCCCGGCGGCACCTGCGTGTTCTCGATGATCGCCTTGTGGTAGACATCGCCGAGCTTCGTGGGCCCGCGGAACTCGTAGCTCACCGTGCGCTCGTACTGCTGGTTCTCCCGGTGGATCTGCGCCAGCACCTCCCGGGGCTCGATGGTGACGACGTCCCCCAAGCGGATCCGGCGTCCGTCGGGCGTGTCGATGAGCGTCTCCTTGAGGGCCAGCACGTCCATCTCCTGGTTCCCCTCGAGCTTGACCTCGTACTCCACCTCGTCGCCGCCGATCTTCAAGCGGGCGGGCAGCGGGCTCCGCCCCACCGTGGCTGCCGACAGGCGCTGGACGAGCTGCTCCACGGTGAGGGAGTAGCGGGCCAATCGGTCGCGATCCACGTGCACCACGTACTCCGACGCGCGGTCACGATTGTACCAACTGCTGGACGAGTTCGTGTCGACGTCCTGGACCCGCGAGATACGCGACACGCGCCGGCCGATGTCCTCCGCGATGTCTCGCACCTGCTGGTAGTTGTAGCCCAGCACCATGATGGCGTAGTTGGGCGGGCTAGAGCCTCCCCCGTAGAACGACGGTCCGAACCCGATGACCCGCACCTCCGCCCCGGTGAAGCTGAGGCTGTAGGCGTACATCTGGTCCTTGATGGCCACCGGGACCTGCGTGTTCTCCAGCGAATCCGGGAACGTGATCTGGATCAGGGCGTTCGTCTCGCCCACCCGGGAGTTGTACTGCTTGACCTCCGGCATGTGGGCCAGCTTGTCCTCGAAGAAGCCCACCAGCTGGTCCGTGCGCTCGAGGTTGGAGCCCCGGGGTAGCGTGATGAAGACACGGATGTAGGTGTCACCCTGGCCGCCCCCACCCCAGACCGTCCACGTGGTCACGTACTTGTCGAACAGGTGATAGGAGCTCGCGAAGATCACGGCGGTGACGGCCACCGCCACCCACGGGTGACGAACCGTGAGCGACACGACCTCCGAGTAGAAGCGGGCGTAGAGCGGCGGACGCCGCTCGGCGGCCTCGAGCTCCTCACTGGAAGCCTGGTGGCCCGGCCCCTTTCCCAACGCCAGCAGTCGAGCCGCTACGGACGGGATGAACGTGAATGCCACGAAGAGGGAAGCCATCAAGGTGAGCCCCACCACGATGGCCAGGGGCACGTAGAAGACGCGCAGGTCGCCCTGCAGATACACGAAGGGAACGAACACGATGAGGGTCGTGGCCGTGGATGCCAGGATGGGAAGCACTACCTCCCGGGTGCCGCCGTCCGCGGCCGAAGAAGGCTCCTCGCCACGCTGCCATCGTCGGTACACGTTCTCCAGAACGACGATGGAGTTGTCCACGATGAGCCCGAACCCCATGGCGAGCCCCATGAGGGTCAGGATGTTCAGCGACAGGCCGCCGAAATAGATGAGGTTCAGCGCAATGAGGACGCTGAACGCGATGGTGGCGAATACCAGGCCCGCGCTCCGAAAGGAGCGCAGGAACCCCAGGAGAACGATGAAGATCACCACGGCGCTGAAAAGCGCCCGCGAGCGCAGGTCGGAGAGCTGCGCGCGGATCTCCTTGCTCTCGTCCTGGTCCAGGATGTAGCGGGTGCCGTACGGCTTGCGGCGCTCCAGCTCGGCGAGCCTCGCCTTGACTGCGTCCGCGACCCGCACCGTATTCGCACCTATGGCCTTCTGCACCACGAACTGGACCGCGGGCCGTCCGTTGATCCGGTAGTAGCTGGTGGGCTCCTCGTAGGTGTCGTGTACCGACGCCACGTCCGAGACCCGCACCGGCGTGGGCCCGGCCGCGGTGATGATGGCGTCGCGCACGTCCTGTGCGCTCCCGGGGCGATTGACGATGGTGATGGTGCGCTGGTCCGCGCCCTCGCGGATGGTGCCGGCCTCACGCACGAGATCCAGGGATTGGATGCGCTGGCGCACCGTCCAGGAATCGAGCCCCAGGGCCGCGATCTTGTCCTCGTCCAGCTCGATGTCCAGGAGCCGCTTTCGTCCCCCGTACACCTGGACGATGGACACGCCGTCCACCTGCTCGAGCTCCGGCGCGACCACGTCGTCGAGGTGCTTGCGCAGCGCCTCCAGCGTGTAGGGCCCGGTGAATGTGTAGCTCAGGAAGGGGATCTGCTGCTTCTGGAACTCGTCCGGGACGTACTGCGCCACCGTCACCGGCTGGACGCCCTCCGGCAGCGTCTCCTGGAGCGTGGAGATCCGCTCCACCAGGTCCATGCGCGCGAAGTCCATGTCGACGTCGCGGTTGAACTCGACGCTGATGGAGGCGGTGCCCGTGCCGTTCTGCTCCCGCGAGTCGGACGTGATCTTCTCGACGCCCTTCACCTGCTGGATCGTGGCCTCGAGCGGGGCGGTGAGGAACGCCTCCGTGGTCTCGGGTGAGGCGCCTCGCCAGATGCCCGTGACTGTCAGCCTCGGAAGCTGAGTGTCCGGGAGCAGCTCGATGGGGATGTGCTCCCACGCAAAAACGCCCAGGAGCGCCACCGCGCCGTAGGTCATCGCCACCGCAACCGGCCGTCGGATGCTCACCCGGATCATGGTCGCCCCCCTCGCCTCAGTCGGCTGTGGCCGGCGTGGACTTGACCTCTCCCCCACCGCCGCGCAGCCGGATCCGCATGCGTTCGGCGGTCTGGTAGACCACCGGAACGATGATGAGCGTGAGCAGGGTGGCCACCGAGATGCCGCCGATGACGGTGATGGCCAGGGGCGCCCGTAGGTCCGATCCGCGACCGATGCCCAAGGCCATGGGGAGCAGGCCGAGCACCGTGGTCACCGTGGTCATGATGATGGGCCTCAGGCGTACGCGGCCCGCCTCGAGAATCGCCTCCCGGAGTGGGAGGCCACGCTGCTGGGCCTGGGCGATGAAATCGACCTTCACGATGGCGTCGTTCACGACGACACCCACGAGAATGACCAAGCCGATGAGGCTCATGGTGTTCACGCCCTCGCGCGTGACGAGGAGGGCCAGCACAACGCCCACCACGGCCAGGGGAACGGCCGTGAGGATGGTGAACGGATGGATGAACGACTCGAACTGCGCGGCCAGAATCATGTAGACGAGGATCAACGCCAGGCCGAACGCGAAGGCCAGGTCGCGGAACGAGCGCCGCATCTCCTCGTTCTCGCCACCCACGTCCATGCGCACGTTCGGATTCGGCGGGATGGCGGTGAGGGAGCCCCGGATCGCCGTGATTGCCCCGTCCAGTCCCCCTTGCACGACGTCGGCATAGACCGGGACGACCCGGCCCTGCTCCTCGCGGTGGACTTCTGCGGGCGCGAGTGCTTCCGAGATGTGCACGAGCTCCCGAAGGGGGACCCCCTTCACCTTGATGCCGTCCAGCGTGGCCTTGGAGTAGCGCAGGTCGTCGGGATAGCGGACTACCACGTCGATCTTGCGGTCGAAGTCCACGTACTGCGTGGCGACGTCGCCGCGCATCGCCCGATCGATGGTCTGCGCCACCGTCTGAGCCTCGATGCCGTAGGAAGCGCATGCGGCCCGGTCGATCGCGATCTGAACCTGCGGCTGACCCCGCTCCGTCCCGATGCGCACGTTCCCCAGCATGCGGAGCCCCTCGAGGCGGGACTCCACTTCCTCGGCCGTGGCATACGTGGTGTCCAGGTCCTCGCCTCGGACCCGCACGGCCACGTCGGCCTCGGCACCGCCCAGGAGCGCCCCCAGCGCGGTGGCCTGCCCCGTCTCGACGGACAGCGCACCTGCAGGAAACCGACTGGCCAGGGCGCGGGCCCGTGCCGCCACGGGTGCCGTCTTCACCCCGCTCTTCACCCTCACCTGGAAGGTCGCGGTCTGCAGGCCGGTGGCCTGCTCGCCCTCGGCGTATGCCTGCACATCCCTTCCGATGTTGCTGAAGACGGTCTCCACTCCGGGATCCGCCAGGAGCGCCTGCTCGATGGTCGTCGCGGCGTCTGCGGTGGTCTGGAGCGCGGTGCCTTCGGGAAGCTCGAGCCGGACCTGGAACGCCCCTTGGTCCACCTGCGGCAGCAGGTCCCGGGGAAGCACCGTGGCGATTGCCAGAGACACCGCCAGGGCCGCCCCTGCGACGCCGAATATGCGCACAGGATGATCGAGGGACCATTCCAGCGCCGCGTGGTAGCGACGAGCGAACGCCTCGAAGCGCCGCTCGAACGCGGCGATCCCGGGCCGCGCCATGCGGCCCAGCCCCCGGCCCAGCCCCCCTGTCCAGAACAGCACGAGGGCCTTCGCGAGCCGCCAGGTCCAGGCGGCCGCCTTGCCCGGAAAGTCCACCACAAGGAACAAGATCCATGCCACCCTCCCCCAGAAACCCGGCCGTCTCACCCGCGGAGGACGCCGAATCGGGGTCGGCTGCTCCTGCTCGGGACTCCCGAAGCGGGCCGCGATGGCGGGCAGCAACGTGAGTGCCACCACCAGGGACGCCAACAGTGAGAACGTCACCGCCAGGGACAGGTCCTTGAACAGCTCGCCAGCGACGCCCTCCACGTAGATGATCGGCCCGAACACCGCGATGGTGGTGAGCGTGGAGGCCGTGATGGCGCCCTGCACTTCCTCGGCCCCGCGTATGGCGGCGTCCACAGGCGCGGCGTGCTCCTCGTCCCGGTGCCGGAATATGTTCTCCAGCACCACGATGGAGTTGTCCACCAGCATCCCGACACCCAGGGCGAGGCCGCCCAGGCTCATGATGTTCAGGGAGACGTGAAAGGCCTCCATGAGCGCGAAGGTCGCCAACACCGAGATGGGGATCGACAACGCGATGGCCACCGGGTAGCGCGGGTCCTTCAGGAAGAGGAACAGCACCAGGAAGGCCAGGATGCCTCCCAGGACCAGCGACTGCACCACGTTGGAGATGGAGTCGGAGATGAACCCGGCCTGGCTGTACGCCACGTCCACACCGATGGCGGGATACTCGTTCGAGAGCTGCTTCAGCACGTCGTTCACCGTGCGGGCCACCGTCACCGTGTTGGCCCCGGCTTCCTTGTAGACCAGGAGGCCTACCGCCTCTTTGCCGTCGTAGCGCGCGATGTCCTCGCGCTCGGCGAAGCCGTCCACCACACGCCCCACGTCCCGGAGACGCACGATACGCGCGCCCTCCGTGCCGGCGCCGCCGGCCCCACCTCCGGCCCCGGGCTGCTGACGCGCCACGACGACGTCGTTCATCTCCTCCACGCTCTGGAACTCACCCAGCGTGCGGAGCGGATACCGATACCGGCCCTGCAGGATCGTGCCGCCGGGTGCGCTGAAGTTGGCCTGCCCCAGCGCCTGCGAGATCTGGTCGATCGTGACGCCGTACGAGTCCAGCAGGCGTGGGTCCACCTCCACCTGGATCTCCCGATCCAGGCCACCCGTGACCTGCGCCTCGGCGATCCCGTCCAGTTGCTCGAGACGGCGGCGGAACACCGTCTCGGCCAGCTCCTTCGTCTGCCACAAATCCGAGCCGCCCGACACCGAGAGCACCATGATTGGATCGGACTGGGGATCCACGCGGAGGATGGCCGGCCGTGTCGCGCTCTGAGGCAGCGACTCGCGCACGTTGTCCATCTTCTCGCGGGTGTTGAGCATGGCGAAGTCCATGTCCGTGCCCCATCCGAAACGGACGGTCACCAGGCTCACGCCCTCGCGGCTCACGGACGTGATGCGCTCCACACCCGGCACCGTGGCCGCCTGAGCCTCGATCTGCGTGGTGATGAGACGCTCCACCTCCGCCGGTGCCACGTTCGGATAGGACGTGTAGATCACCAGCCGCGGGTAGCTCACGTCCGGCAGCAGGTCGATGGGAAGCCGCAGGTATGCGATGACCCCCAGGAGGACCACCGCCAGGAAGAGCATCCAGACCGCGACGGGCCTCCGGGTGGAGGTTCCGGGGATGGACACGGCTCAACCCCCTCCCGGGGCCGAAGGCGGGGTGATGGAGGTCCCGACGGCGTCCTCCAGGGTGAAGAGCTGGTCCATGAACGCGTACCGCGCCTGGATGACCTGACGGCGGGCGTCCGCCTCGTCGTTGATGGCGGAGCGGAGCTCGGTAAAGGTCCGGGTGCCCAGGCGGTATTCCTCCCGGGCCAGACGCAGCGCTTCCTGGGCGATGTCCTCGGCGCGCTCGTTGGTCTGGAGGCTCTGATACTGGTTCTCCAGCTCCAGGAGGGCGCCGCGGACCTTCTCTTCCAGGTTCAGGCGGGCTTGGCGCTCGTCCTCGCGGGCGTTCTGCAGGTCGATGGACGCCTGCGCCTGCTGTTTCCGGTTCTGGAAGAAGTTGTTGAACATGGGAAACGAGATCTGGGCGTAGAACCGGCTGTCCATGGGCTCGTTCAGGGTCATGTCGAAGAGGGAGTTCGCCTCTTGGGTCTGGGCGGTCCGCCCGACATTCCATCCCAGAGACAGGGTCGGCCACCAGAGTGTCCGTGCCTCGGCCATCCCTTCCTTGGACAGGTCTACGGACACCTGCGCCTGTTGTAGCGCCGGGTTCACGGCCAGCGCCCGCTTCACCAGTGCGTCGGCATCGAGCTGCGACGGGTCGAAGGGCGTAACAGGTGCCTCCGCCAACCGAATGGGGCCCAGGTTGTCGTCACCGAGCTGCGTGCGCAGCGCGAGGAGCGCCTTCTCATACGCCGTCCTCTGTTGCTGCATCGCACCAATCTGTTTCTGAATCCCCAGCTCGGCGTTGAGGACGTCCACTCGGGTCTTCAGGGCCAGCCCGAAGAGACGGTCGGCCACGTCCTTGTCCAGCCTCCTCGCCTCCACCAGGTCCTCTTCGGCCTTGAGCAGGTCCCGTTCCTTCATGGCGGCCGTGTACCAGCGGCGCACCGCCACCTGCATCGACCTCCGCGCCTTGGTGGCAGCGACGTCCCGGCCCCGGTTGGTGATCTTCTGGGCGCGGTACCTCTGGAAGATGGATGCGCCTTGGATGTCCCAACTCAGGCTGAACAGTTGTTGGGTGCTGGAGAAGTAGGTCCAGTCCGACGTCGGCCGCTCAATGGGGTTGCCGAAGTTGTCCCTGGCCCGGTGTTGGATGTTGCCCGTGTAGCCCGTGGTGAACAGGGTGACGTTGGCCTTGGGCAGAACCTGATCGAACCAGGTGGAACGCATCTCCACGGAGTTCAAGTCCAGGTCGTTCTCCGCCTTCCGGTAGGCCGGGTTGCTCTGCGCCGCGATGTCCAGGGCGTGCTCCAGGGTCAGGGATACAGTGTCGACGCCTGGAGCCGCCGTGCCCATCGCCTGACCCCGGGCCGGGGCGCCAACAGCCAGCGATGCGAGGGACAGGACGCATCCCATCGCCGCCGCTATCGAGGTCGATCCGATCCCTCTGCTTCTTCCCATACCACCCGCCTGGGTCGTCATCGTCCGGGCCTCCCTCCCGCAGCCGCCACGTTCTGGACGAGCCTCACCGGCGTGTCGTGCGCCAGATAGTGATGGCCGTCCACCAGGACGATCTCACCCGGCTCGACGCTTCCCTCGTCGCTGGGGATGATCTCCACCAACGAGTCGTTCTCCCGGCCCGTGGTCACGTAGCGCCACTTGGCCAGCCCCTTGTTCGCATCCCCTTCGTACACGAAGAGCATGGTGCGGCGCGTGCCCTCGCCCCGCTCGAGAATGGCCGCGCGCGGCACCAGGATCCGATCCGGAAGGGCCTCGGCGTCCAGCGAGATCTCCGCGTACATCCCCGGCTTGATGCGGTGGTCGTTGTTGTCCAGGATCACCGTGACACGCCCGGTGCGGCTCTCGGGATCCACCACCGGGTTGATGGTCTCGATGCGGCCCTCGAAGCGCTCCCCGGGATAGGCTGCGAAGGTCACCGTGGCCTTGCGTCCCGTTCTCAGGTCGCCCAGTTCCGCCTCGAGCACCTGCACCTCGACCTTGATGGGATCGAGGTCCACCAGGGTCATGAGCTCGGTGCCCGTGGCGACATGCTGACCCGGCACCACCTTCAGGTTGGCGACCCAGCCGTCGAAGGGCGCCTTCACCCGCGTGCGCGCCAGCTTCAGCTCGGCCTGGCGGAGCGCCACCTGCTTTTGCTCCAGACCGCTCCTGGCGCGAGCGATCTTCTCCCGTTCCGCCCGCACCTGGGGATCGGTGATCTCGTCGTCGAAGAGCACCATCTGCTGGTAGTCGGCCTGCGCCGACAGCAAATCGGAACGCGCCTGGGCGACGCTGAGGGCGTACTCCGTCGTATCGATCTGCAGGAGCGTCCCGCCGGGCGCCACGTGTTGGTTCTCCATCACCGGCACAGACACGATGTCACCGTCCACCTGCGCGCTCAGGGTGGCACGACGGTAGGCCTCCGCCTGCCCCGAGGCCTTCACCCGGATCCACAGCGTGTCGCGGACCACCCGGGCGCCGGCGACCGGCTGCGGAACATCGGTGGAGAACTCCGTGGACCCCGAGGTCTCAGGAAGATCCGCGGCCGCGGCGCTATCCGGTGCGTCCGCGGAGCCGCTGCCGGAGCCCTTCAGACCGCCCAGACGCCACCAGACGCCGGCGGCGAGGGCCACGATGATCAGGAGGAGCGTGACGAGACTGAGGGTTCGCCGGGAAAAATCCATGGTGGGCTCTCGGAGGCGAGCTTGGAGTCGGGGACGGGGGCGGTCCCTGGAGCCGCCCCTCGATGGCAAGTTTGACGCATGTAGCACAAGTCACTGTTGCCGCGACGGTTGCGGAGCGGCGGAGAGGGGGGCGACTGCAAGGTACGAAGACGTTCGTTGGCACGCCATGCCGGCGCGGGCCCTGTTCCGCCGATCGGTTACCATACGCTCGACAAGTCCGATCCCTTCGCTTCCGCCCGGATGTCGCGGCATTCCACGGCCCTGATTCCTTCGCCTCAACCCGGACGCCGCGGCGTGCGACGGGCCGGACCGGGCGTGGCTCAGAAGGTGCCGAGAGGGGGGCTCGCGGCCGTCACACGCCCGGGACCGCAGCTCCCGTCAGCGAGACGGGGCGCCGGCCTCCGCGGGCACTTCGCCTCCGTACGTCCGCCTGATGTAGCCCTCGAGGATCTCCTTGAACTCGTCCACGAGGCCTTCCCCCTTGAGGGTCACCGTGTGCTCACCGTCGACGTACACCGGCGCCTTGGGCTCCTCGAAGGTACCCGGCAAGCTGATTCCGATGTTGGCGTACTTGGATTCGCCGGGCCCGTTCACCACGCACCCCATGACCGCCACCTCCATGGACTCCACCCCGGGATAGAGCTTCCGCCACGCGGGCATGTTGTCGCGGATGTGGGCTGTGATCTCCTCCGCCATCTCCTGGAAGAAGGTGCTCGTGGTTCGCCCGCACCCGGGGCACGACGTGACCTGCGGCTCGAAGGAGCGGATGCCCAGCGACTGGAGGACCTGCTGGGCGACGCGGACCTCCTCCGCGCGATCACCGCCCGGCCGGGGCGTTAGGGATACGCGGATCGTGTCGCCGATACCCTCCAGAAGGAGAGGTGCAAGACCCGCCGTGGTGGCGACGATGCCCTTGGCGCCCAGGCCCGCCTCGGTGAGACCCAGATGAAGCGGATAGTCGCAGCGCTGGGCCAGCATGCGGTACACCGCGATCAGCTCACGAACAGACGACACCTTGGTGGAGATCACGATGCGGTCGTGGCCCAACCCCGTCTCCTCCGCGAGGGCCGCGGAGCGGACCGCGCTCTCCACCATCGCCTCCAGCAGAATGTCGCTCGCCTCCTTCGGCTGCTCCGCCTTGGCGTTGGCGTCCATGAGCTCGGTGAGGAGGCGCTGATCCAGCGACCCCCAATTGACCCCGATGCGCACCGGCTTGCCGTGATCGATGGCGACCTGAACGATCTGCTGGAAGTTCGCGTCCCGGTGCTTGGTGCCCACGTTGCCCGGGTTGATGCGCAGCTTGGCCAGCGCCTCGGCGCAATCCGGATACTTCGTGAGAAGAAGGTGGCCGTTGTAGTGGAAGTCGCCGATGACCGGGGTCCGATACCCCTCGTCCCTGAGCCGTGTCACGATCTCCGGGACCGCCCGGGCCGCTTCGTCGTTGTTCACCGTGACCCGGACCAGCTCGCTTCCGGCGTCCGCCAGGAGCTTCACCTGCGCGACCGTGGACGCCGCGTCGGCGGTGTCCGTGTTGGTCATGGACTGCACCACCACCGGTGCGGTGCCACCAACGATGACACCGCCGATGTCCACCGGGACGGTCTTCCTGCGTGCTGCACGAATCACGGTCTTTCTCGCGGCTTCGGGCCCGGCCCCGCGGATGGCGGAGCGCCATCGAATGTTAAAGGAGACCCTGGGGGGAGCAACGTGGTTCCCTCGCCCCGCGGCTGGTGCCTCACTCGCTCCTCACGTAGGATCCGCCGATGAGCCGCAGCCCGGCAGCCTGACCGGAATCCACCCCACGAGCCCACGCTTGGAAGCCGACACCCCTGACCGAACCCTGACGACCCCGAGTCGGGCGCCTCTCCGCGTCGCCGCGCACAACGGCGCTCGCACCTACGGTGGAGGCGAGAAGTGGACGGTGCTTCTTCTCAGGGGGCTGAGTGAGCGAGGCCACCGGGTACATCTCTTCTGCAACTTCGAGGAGATCGCCGAGCGGGCCCGAGCCGAAGGCGTCGATGCTTCCGTCGCGGTTCTGGGGGGTCACCTGGCGCTCTGGCAGGCGTGGGCCTTCGCGTCCCGCCTTCGGGCCTTCGCCCCCGACGCGCTGCTGGTGTCCACCTTCAAGAAGGTGTGGCTCGCGGGCTTCGCCGCTCACCGGGCAGGAGTTGCCCGGGTCGTGTCCCGGATCGGGCTGGACTCTGATCTCCCCGGCAAGCACTGGACCTACCGGCTCGCCTTCCGCCGATGGGTGGACGCCGCGCTGGTGAACGCCGAGGGCATCCGCCGGGAGGTGGTGCGCACCCTTCCCCGCTACGACCCGGCGCGCGTCGCGACGGTCTACGATGGAGTCGCCGCACCCCATGCGTCGCTCGGTCGTCGGGAGGCCCGGGCGGCTCTCGGACTCCCCCACGACGTGCCCGTCATCGGCTCGGTCACACGACTGAGCCGACAGAAGCGTCTGGACCGGCTCCTGGGGGCGATGGCGCTCCTCCCCCGCATCCACTGCGCGCTGGCGGGCGTCGGGGAGCTGGAGGACCAGCTGAGGTCGCAGGTCCGCACGCTCGGGCTGGAGGACCGCGTTCACTTCCTGGGATACCGGAGCGACGTCGGTATCGTGCTGGCCGCGCTCGACGCGTTCGTGCTCACGTCCGATCGCGAGGGCATGGCGAACGCGATGCTGGAGGCCATGGCAGCCGGCGTGCCCGTGGTGAGCACGCCGGTGTCCGGGGCCGACGAAGCCCTTGCCCCGGACGGGAACGGACAGGCGCCCGGGGTGATCGTCGAGGGAGCTCCTCCCGCCCTGGCTGCCGCCCTTCGCGGCGTGCTGGACGACGCCGCGGCCCGATCGGCCATGAGCGAGGAAGGCCGTAGACGGGCCCGGGAGTGGTTCGGCTACCGGCGGATGGTGGATGCGTGGGAAGGGGTGTTGGGAGGTGATCCGCCGGCGTTCTGGGACGCGCGCCGTGACGCATCCCCCGGGAAGGAGCGATAGATGCCTTCCCGCTGCTTCTCCTGTGACGAGCCGCTCGTGCCGTTCGCCGTCGGCGATCCGGACGCGCCCGTGCGGGTGGCGTACGATCCGGAGCAGGGACGTCTGTGGCAGGTCTGTCCGAGGTGCGCCCGGTGGAATCTCGTCCCCATGGAAGACCGGTGGGAGACGCTCGAGGCGTGCGAGGATCTGGTCCGTACGCGTGGGAGGGTCCTGGTGCGGGGCGATCGTCTGACGCTCCTCAGCGCGGGCCAGACGCAGCTCATCCGGGTGGGAGGGGCGGTCCGGCTCGAGTTCAGCGACTGGCGCTACAGCCGCCGTCTGGACGTCGATATGCCCGGTGGGCCGGGCCTGCTGACGCGCATGATCTTGAACCTCCCGGAGGGGGGCGCCGGAGGAGTGACGTTTCACGGCGTGCCCCAGCTGCCGACCGTCGAGTGGATCCTGAGCCCGTTCCAGGAGCACGCGAAGATGCTCGGCGCGCTCTTCCTTCGTGCTCCGCTCGTGGAGACCTGCCCGGGCTGCGGAGGCCCGCTGGCCCTCGAGCCATCCGCCTTCGGCAAGGTCAGGCTGGTCGCGGAGCGGTCGGGCCCCGCCCTGGTCGCCACCTGTGCTCTCTGCGGTACCGCCTCCGCCGTACCACTGTCGGACGCGCGCCCGACGCTGCGCATCGCCCTGGCCATCGTGGGACGGGATCACCGTGAGCCCGAGGAGATCGCCGGTGCCGCGTCGCTCCTGGACGAGACCGAGGGACCCCGAGGGTTGATCGACGAGCTCGGACGGAGCGACCTCGCCCTGGAGGACCTGGACACCGGCGAGCGGATCGCCCTGGCCATCGGCCTCGACGAGCAGGCGGAAGCCGAAGCGCTGGAGGCGGAGTGGCGGGAGGCGGAGGAGGTCGCCGCCATCATGGACCGCGAGCTGACCGACGTGCCGGGCTTCGAAACATTCAGGAAGCGGGTGCTGGGGGGCGAGCGCGAGGACTGACGACGAGCGCGATCCATCAGGAGAGCGCAGGTCGCTCCCGGGGCCCGGGAAGGTGCGGGCAGACCCACTTTCCGGCTTCGCGGCCCGCACCCGTACTCTCCCGGACCCCAAACACCGAGGACACGTCACCATGACCCGCCGGACTCTCGTCGTCGGACCGCTTGGCAGGGATGCCTCCTCTCCGCACGTCGGAGAGCAACGCCAGAACACTGGGGCCACGGCCCCCTCAACGTTGTTAGACCTCGGCCACCTTCGTCGTGTTTGGCCGACTCAGGCCGGCTCTTGCCCCTCCGGTCCGCCACGGGCCACCTTGCTCGTACTCCGTTACGTACTACGTGCCAACCGCCGATACGTGCTCACCAACTGGATCGGGGCAACGATGAACCGCGACGTCATCGAGATGCACGCACGTGTCGAGCGCGAGCACTGGTGGTTCGAGGGCCGTCGCCGCATCCTGAGAGCCATTGCGGATGCCACGGTGCCGCAGGGGCATCCGCTGCGCGTCGTCGATATCGGCTGCGGCCTCGGCGCCACCCTCACGGCATTCCGGGACCGCTACGAATGCGTCGGCTACGATCCGAACTCGGACGCGATCGAGTTCGGGCGAGTCCTGCATCCGGACTTCGATCTTCGGATCGGCACTGCCGCCGATGCGGCGTCCGATATCGAGCGGGCGTCGGTTGTGCTGCTCAATGACGTCATCGAACACGTGCCAGACGACCGGGCGCTGGTGCAACCGATGGTTACCGCCATGGCGCCAGGTAATCTGCTGATCATCACGGTGCCTGCCGACATGCGACTGTGGAGCCCGCACGACGTGGCTCTGGGTCACTATCGGCGCTATGACGAAGACACGCTGTCGCTCGTATGGGAAGGCTTGCCCGTGCGCGTGCGGTTGCTGTCGCGCTTCAACGCGCGACTGTACCCGATAATCCGGGTCGTCCGCTCCGTGGCACGCGTCGTCGGCCGGTCGAGTGGCGGCGCCGGAACGGATCTCCAGCGACCAACGCCAGGAGTAAACCGTCTCCTCACATGGCTGTTCGCAGGTGAGCGCCGACGGCTGCTCACCACGCTGACGGGCCGCGGGACATCCTACCGCCAGGGCGTGAGCCTGCTCGCGGTGCTGGAGCGCACGGCGTCGTCGTCATGAGCTACCGGGCCCGGATTGTCGTCCCCTGCTTCAACGAAGCGCGACGGTTGGACCTCGGCGCCCTAGCGACTTTTCTGAAGAAGGCCCCCGCGGTCGCCTTCACACTGGTGGACGACGGCAGCACAGACGCGACGTGGGCACTCATTCAGCAGTTCGCGCATGAAGGACCAGGCATCGAGGTGCTGCGACTGGACCGCAATTCCGGAAAGGCGGAAGCCGTGCGCCGCGGCGTCGTCCACTCGCTCGGCATGGGAGACGCCTCGCTGCTCGGCTATTGGGACGC
>JAJDNI010000209.1 GCA_022340755.1 Gemmatimonadota bacterium | reverse complement strand
GCACACGGAGAGCAGCGCCGCCAGTCCGGGCAGGTCCGTGGCGCCGCCGGCGTCCACCGCGCCGGGCACGTCCTTGGCCACCGCCCGGGTCAGCTCCCGCTCTCCGGCCCCTCCCAGGACCACGATGCGCACGCCGTCGCGGGCGAGGGCCTGTCCCGTCGCGACGAACCGGTCCACCGGCCACCGACGGGCGGGCGCGTTGGAGCCGGGAAAGAGCCCAACCACCCGACTCCCGGCGTCGAGCCGCCGACGCCACTCTTCCACCTTCGCCTCCGGGGGTACCAGGTGGTGGTTTCGAGCCTCGGTGTCAGGGTCCTGGCCGAGGAGGAGCTTGTACTGGTTGATCCGGTGACGACCGCGGAGGTCGTCGCGGGGGATCGGATCCTTCAGCAGCCAGGTCCGTGCGTCCCCCACGGTGCCGCGGAGGTCGTGGACCCCGCCCCACCGAAACAGCCATGCGGCGCTGAACGAGGGCGTGAGCAGCACCCCTTCCCGATACTGCGCCCCCCTCAGGTGCGTCACGGCCTGTCGCCACCCCTGGAGGCCTCGATCGAAGGGGACGACGCGTCCGGCCAGTCCCGCCATCTGCAGCAGGGGCGCCAGCCACCGGACCACAAAGACGTCCGAGCCATCGACGGCCAGAGCCGGCAGCGCCATCACCACGTCCCCGAGATGGTTCGGAGCACGCACCACACGGTGCCCGGCTGAGGGGCCTTCCGAGGTGGAGGTCACTCCGAGCCCAGGTTCAGGACCGCGAGGAACGCCTCCTGCGGGATCTCCACGGTCCCCACCTGCTTCATGCGCTTCTTCCCTTCCTTCTGCTTCTCGAGGAGCTTGCGCTTGCGGGTGATGTCTCCGCCGTAGCACTTGGCGGTGACGTTCTTCCTGAGGGCCTTCACGTTCGTACGGGCGATGACGTTGTTCCCGATGGTGGCCTGGAGCGCCACCTCGTATTGCTGTCTCGGGATCAGCTCCTTGAGCTTGCGCGCCAGATCGCGACCGTATTCAAACGCTTTCTCCCTGTGGATGATCACGCTGAACGCGTCCACGGGATCGCCGTTCACCAGGATGTCGAGCTTGATGAGGTCGTCCGGGCGGAACTCGAGGAACTCATAGTCCAACGCTGCATATCCGCGGGTACCGCTCTTGAGCCGGTCGTAGAAATCGAGGACGATCTCCGAGAGAGGCAGCTCGAAGTTCATCTCGACACGCTGGGGATCCAGGTAGTTCATCCCCTTGAAGACGCCACGGCGCTCGTGGCAGAGCTTCTGGACGAACCCGATATAGTCCGCGGGAAGCACGATGTGCGTCTTCACCACGGGCTCGGCGATGCTCTCGATGCGGCCGGGGTCCGGCATCGCGGTCGGGCTTTCCACCCGCTGCTCGGTGCCATTGGTCAAACGCACGTGATACTCGACGTTCGGCACCGTGGTGATAAGGTCGACCCCAAACTCCCGATCGAGCCTTTCCTGGACGATCTCCATGTGGAGAAGCCCGAGGAATCCGCATCGGAAGCCGAAACCGAGGGCCGACGAAGTCTCCGGCTCGTAGTGTAGGCTCGCGTCGTTCAGCTTCAGCCTCTGCAGCGCGTCGCGGAGGTCTTCGTAGTCGTCGGAGGACGTCGGGTAGAGGCCCGCGAAAACCATCGGACGGGCCTCTTGATACCCCGGGAGCAGCTCCGAAGCTCTCCGGTCGGCATCCAGGATCGTGTCCCCGACCCGCGTGTCCGCCACCTCTTTGATGGCCGCTACGAGGTACCCGACCTCGCCGGGCGTGAGCTCGGGTTGGGGCATGCGGCCCAGGCGCAGATAACCCACGTCCGTGACCTCGTACCGGCGGTCGACATTGCCGAACGTGATGCTCATGCCGGGGCGAATCGCCCCGTCCATGACGCGAACCGATGGCACGGCTCCCAGGTACTTGTCGTAGTAGGAATCGAAGATCAGTGCCCGGAGCGGCGCGTCCGGATCACCCTCCGGCGGGGGGATGCGCTGTACGACCGCCTCCAGGACCTCGTCGATCCCGACCCCCTCTTTGGCGCTGGCCAGCAAGACGGACTCGGGCTCGATGCCCAGGAGGTCGGCCACCTCCTCGCGTCGGCGCTCGGGCTCGGCCCCGGGGAGATCGATCTTGTTCAGCACCGGGATGATCTCCAGGCCGGCATCCAGCGCCAGGAACAGGTTCGAGAGTGTCTGTGCCTGTACTCCCTGGGTGGCGTCCACCACCAGGAGCGCGCCCTCGCACGCCGCGAGAGACCGCGACACCTCGTAGGTGAAGTCGACGTGCCCGGGCGTGTCGATGAGGTTCAGCTCGTAGTCGCCGCCGTCCGAGCTCTGGTACAGCATCCGCACGGCGTGGAGCTTGATGGTGATGCCCCGCTCCCGTTCGAGCTCGTTGTCATCGAGGACCTGCTCACGCATCTGGCGCCGGTCGAGCGTCGCCGTACGCTCCAGAAGCCTGTCGGCCAACGTCGACTTCCCGTGGTCGATGTGAGCTACGATGCAGAAGTTGCGGATGTGGTCGAGGCGCACGTCGAACCGACGGTCGAGGTTTCCGGGATCCTGGCTCCTCCGCCCCGGCTCGTGGAGAGGGCCGGTGGGGAGACTTAAAAGTTAACCGGGCCATGGCGGCCTCCGAAGGGCTAACCCACTCGCCGGCGTGCGATGAACGAAGACGGGTCGGGACCGATTCCGGGGCCCCGACCCGTTCTCCTCCCGGCCATCGTGAGGGGCTCAGCCACCACCCCTACGGTGATCCGAGGAGCTCGACGGCGCGCCGCCGCCTCCGCGTCTCGTCGGACGAGAGATCCGACCTGCCCCACCACCACCCGATCGCGACGGTCGTGCCGCCGGCTTCCCACTTGACCCACCACCTCCGGTCCTGGACGGCGGCCGCGCGGCGGGTCTGCCGCCACCGCCACCGGTCTTCGGTCGCGCCACGGGCCGGGACCCTCCGGTTTTCGGCTTCGCCACCGGCCGGGAGCCACCGGACGAAGTCTTCGGACGCGGCTGCAGCGCGGGTCTCCCCCGAGGCGTGGCCGGCCGAGCCGTCGACGGCGTTGGTCGGCTTGGCGTGGCCCGGCCCGGGGAAGCGCCGGAGGACCCTTGTCGCCGCGAGGGCGAAGAGGGCGGCGCGACGCCCTGGGACGGCCTGGTGCTTCGTGGGATCACCACGCCCACGCCCCCCGACGTCCGGGGCGTCGCCCCGCGAGCGTCCGGCGATCCTGTGGATCTCGAGCTCCCTCCGGCAGAGGGGCGGGACGGGGCCAGAATCGACGTGGGTCGCCGTTGCAGCGTCGGGCGTTGGTTCGTAGTCGGAGGCGGGGCCGCGGGCGTGTCCCGACGGGCCGATGGCGGCGAGGCCTGTCCCGACCGCGGCGGCTCGAGCACACCCCCGGGGGAACCGGTTCTGCGCCTCGTGGAAGGAGTGGGATCGCTCCCGGCACCGCCCTGGTCTCGAGGCACCACCGGCCGCCAGGTCGTGGGCGGTCGTGACGGCTGATTCGGCGCCACCCGACCCGTCCCATCCCTGGGGAGGGCTCTGCCAGTCTGCGGAGTCCCCCGTCCGCTTCCGCGGGCCGTGCCCGGCTCGGCGTATTGCACGCCACGGGGCGGCGGCTGTCGGGTCCGCACCAGCGGCGTCCAGGTCTCTCCCGCTCCCCGCTCCTTGAACTGGTAGCGGGGAACTCCGTACCGCGAGCGCGCAAGGACGATACGCGTGCCCTGGTACCGATAGGACGGGTAATAGTACGGGTCGTCCCAGATCACCACGCGTACGGCTGAGCAACCGTAGGTGTAGGGGTCCCAGGAAGCGTAGCTCCGGTATCCGTGACACTGGTAGCACATGAAGCGCGGGTACTCATGCGCCTCACCCACATCGTACGACGTGAAGTCCAGCGCGTAGGGAACCGACTCCCAGTCGGGAATCAGGTGGGCGACGTGGTCGTCCATGGCCACATAGGGATCCGTGTAGACGGACCGTCCGACCTGCGTGAGGTCCCAGGCGTGGTCGTACGACGAATACCCGTAGTCGTCGAAGCTGAGAGGCTGCGACGAGGCCACCAGGAAGAAGTACCCCTTCCCGGGATACTCATCGACGTACCAGTACGACGAAGACGGATACAGGAGCTGGTAATCCCGGTCCGCCCGAACCAGGTCGTCCTCTCCGGGACCCCTGGGGTACACCAGGGTCACCGACCCGTCGGTGTCGATATGGAAGAGCGCCACGTACGCGTCGTAGTTCACGCGGTAGTAGATGCGCACCCGATCACCCCGTTGCAGGATCGGATCGTCTCCCCGATCCAGCCAGATCCTCGCCTCCATGGCCTCGCCCGCGGGCCCTTCCTGGGCACCCGCCGGCACGATCCCGAGGCAGAGGGTCAGTAGCACCAGCTTGAGGGTCGCGTTTCGCATCGTGTCTCCAGGGTACCGTGCGGCATCCTGCTGATGGCGCAGGACCCGTGCCAGCTGGGCGGATACGCGGTTCCCGGCGTTTCCGGCGTTCCGCGTCCCACTCCGAGGACACCCCGGCGCGACCAAAGGACACCCCTGAGCCACCCGCTTGCCCGACTCGCCGGCCCCTTCGGCGGGCCGTCGCAGGCCCGGCCCGTTGAGTACGGAGCCCACCTCGGGTAGGTTCCCTGCCGCCCATGATCCCCGAACGCCGCCCACTCCCACCGGCCCAACGGCCCGATCTCCTCGATCCGGCGACGCTGTCGCAGCTCGGCGGTGTGGAGCTCATCGCGCGCTCGGTCGTGGAGGGCTTTCTCATGGGACTCCACCGATCGCCTCACCGGGGCTTCTCGGCGGAGTTCGCCGAGCTCAGGGCGTACCGTCCGGGAGACGACCTCCGATACATCGACTGGCGGATGTACGGGCGATCGGATCGCTACTACGTCAAGCAGTTCGAGGAGGAGACCAACCTCCGGGCCTATCTGCTCATCGACGTCAGCGAGTCCATGGGCTGGAGCTCGGACCCTTCTGCGCTGCCTTCCAAGCTTTGGTACGCCAAACACCTGGCGGCGTCACTGGCCCTCGTGCTCTTGCGGCAAGGCGACTCGGTAGGACTGGCGGCCTTCCACGACCAGGTCGTGGAGCGAGTGCACGCGCGCGCGGGCCGTCGGCAGCTCAACGAGCTCATCCGCCGTCTTCAGCCCCTGGAGGCGCGGGGGGGAACGTCGGCGGAGACCGCGCTTCGGGATCTCGCGCTTCGGCTCCGCCGGCGGGGTCTCGTGGTGCTGCTGTCCGACCTCCTGGTCGCCCCGGAAGCCACCCGCACCGCGTTGAAGTTCCTCCGGCATCATGGCCACGAGGTCCTGGTATTCCACCTCATCGATCCCGGCGAGCGCGAGCTGCCCGCTGCGTCAGAGGCTCGCTTCTACGATCCCGAGACCGGTGACGAGCTGGCCGTGAGCGTGGCGGACGTTCGATCGGAATACCGCCAGGCAGTGTCGCAGGCCCTGTCGGAGTGGGAGCGGAGCCTTCGCCCCCACGGGATCGACTACGAGGTGGTGGACACCGACCGGCCGCTCTCGGTGGCGCTTCGCGCATACCTGCGCAAGCGCGAGAAGCTGGGCTAGAAGGCCGGAGACGCGGAGTCGTGGGTGCGCTGGAGCCGCTGTTCCTGCTCGCCGGAGTCGTGGCTGCCGTGCCCCTCTTCCTGCACCTCTTCCAGAGGCACGAGACGCGTCGGGTCGCTTTCCCGGCCCTTCGCTACCTCCGGAGGACGGAGCGGGATCACGCCCGCCGCATACGCTCTCGACAGCTTCTCCTCCTCCTGCTACGGACCGCGGCGATCCTGGTCCTGGTGGCCGCGGGGGCACGTCTGTTCGTGCGGGGCCGGGGCTCGGCCCATCCCCCGACCGCGCTGGCCCTCATCCTCGACAACTCGCTGAGCAGCGGAAGGATCGTCGGCGAGCGTCGGCTTCTGGACCATTTCCGGGACGTGGCCCTGCGAAGCCTGGAGGCGGCTTCGGACGAAGACCGCGTCTGGGTCGTGCGAGCGGGCGAGCCGTGGCAGACCCTGGTCCCCATGG
This sequence comes from Gemmatimonadota bacterium, assembly GCA_022340755.1. Classification (GTDB taxonomy): domain Bacteria; phylum Gemmatimonadota; class Gemmatimonadetes; order Longimicrobiales; family Gaopeijiaceae; genus SZUA-318. The sequence goes on along the minus strand of JAJDNI010000209.1, from coordinate 8,795 downwards.
GCCCCGTGGAGGCGCGCCGCGTGATCCGGCAAACCACCGTGACCGAGGCGCGTGGCGATCTCTCCGCCTCCCTGGCGCGCGGAGCCGCCCTCGTGTCCAACGCCGGACTCGCCGCGCGGGAGATCCATCTGATCTCCGACCTCCAGGCGACCGCCTTCGGCGATACGGTGGCGCCCGCCGGCACTGTACCGGTGGTGGTGTGGTCTGACCCGGATGAAACGGTCGACAACCACTTCCTGGCGTCGGTGATCATCGGTGGCGGCTTGGCCCCGTTGGTCGGACAGCCCACGGAGATCACGGTCCAGGTGGGGGGCTCCCCGGGCGACACGGTGCCCATTCCGCTCCGCGTGGTGCTGGGAGACCAGATCCGCGGGGCTGGTGTCGCCCCGCCGGGCGCCGCCGCCTCAATCGCCCTCCCCCCGGCGATGGCGGGATGGCGGCGGGGATACGTGGAATCGGACCCCGACGCGCTCCGGGCCGACGACCGCCGGTACTTCGCGTTCCAGGCGCGTCCCCCACCCGTCGTCTCGGAAGCCGGCGATCCAGGCCTCTTCGTTCAGCAGGCCCTGGGGGTTCTCGAGGCTGCGGGGCGGATCCGACTGGACGTGGCGACGAGGGCGGAGCTTCTGGTGTCCGGGAACGGAACCGGTCTGGACGAGCTCCCCGCCGGCCGCTCCGCGCTCGTGATTCCCTCCAGCGACGCCAACCTGCTCCCCGCGCTCAACCGCCGCCTCACGGAGGCCGGAATTCCCTGGAGAGTCGAGCGCGGCGAGGGGACGGGAACGGTCCCTCTGGAAGGCGACCGCCTTCCCGACGCCCTCGCGGGCGGGAGCGTCGCCCAGTGGTACAGGCTCGTTCCTTCGGACGCTCCATCGGAGCCGACACGCACGCTGGCGCGGGTCGACGGTGAGCCGTGGGCCGTAGAGGGAGGAGACGCCCTCGGCAGGCGTTATCTGCTGCTGGCTTCCCCGCTCGACGCCACTTCCACGTCCCTTCCGGTATCCACGGCGATGGTGCGATTCGCGGACTGGGTGTCGGCGGAATGGGCCACCGCCTCCGGATCCGGAGCGGAGCACCCCGCCGGCGCGCCCCTCCCGGCACCGGAGGGGGCGACTCGCGTCCGCCTGCCGTCCGGCGACGAAGTCCCGGTGGATGAGACTCGCATGGTCTTCTCCACCGGGAGCGCCGGGGTCTACACGTTTGTCGCCGGGGACTCCATTCTCTCGGTAGTGGCGTTGAATCCCGACACCTCGGAGTCGGACCTCGCTGTGCTCGAGAGAAGCGCCCTGAACAGAGTCATCGGGCCCGGGGCCGTCGCGGTGTCAAGGGAAGCCGCCTGGAGCCGTGCGATCTTCCGCACGCGACAGGGCCCAGAGCTCTGGTGGGGGCTTCTCCTGGCCGCCCTCGCACTGCTCCTTACGGAGGCCACTGTAGCGGCCGCCGGACCCTCGGCGGCCCGATCGCGGGGCACTCGCGCCGAGGAGAGAGCGTAGTCACGTACATCATGGGACGGCCTGATCCGATCATCGCCGGCGTCGCCTCGTGTGACGCCTTCCGAGAGCTGAGCCGCGACCTCCCAGGGCCCGGCGCGCGGGCCGCCCTGGGCGGCTTGAAGGGCTCGGCCTCCGCCGCGGTCCTGGCGGCGCTTCACCGGTCGCATCCGCGGAGGGTCTTTGTGGCTCTCGCGCCAGGGCCCCTGCAGGCGGCCGCCCTCGAAGCGGATCTCGACACCCTCCTCGGAGAATCGGGGATCTCGTTCCTCTACCCCCAGAAAGAAGCGCTCCCCTACGAGGAGTCCGAGCCTCACCTCGAGATCGGTGGCCTTCGGGTGGAGGCCGTGGAGGCCCTTTTCTCCGGACGCTCGCGGGTGTTGGTCACGTCTCCCCGGGCCCTGCAGGAGCGCGTCCCGATCCCCGAGGGCCTCGCGCTTCTCCGTCTGACCATCCGTGTCGGCGACGTCACGCCTCTGGCTTCCCTCGCCCGGGATCTGGAGGCCCGGGGCTTCGAGCGCGTCCCCCTCGTCGAGGAGGTGGGGCAGTTCGCCGTCCGCGGCGGGCTCGTCGACGTGTTCAGCGTCGGCGCCGGCGACCCGGTGCGCATCGAGCTGTGGGGGGACGAGGTGGCGTCCATCCGCACCTTCGACATCCTGGATCAGCGCTCCGTGGTCGAGCTCCCGGAGACGCATGTCCTGCCGGTGGATTTCCGGCGGGCCTCCGACGACGACCAAGCTGTGCCGCGATCCCTTCTGGAGTTGCTCCCCAGCGATGCCCTGATGGCTGTCGTGGCCGGGGCCGACGTCGTGGGCGATGTCGGCAGGACCTGGGAGCGTGTCGAGACGCTGTACGCGGACCTGGTGGACTCGGGAGCCGCTCCACCACCTCCTGCGGCGCTCTTCCTGTCGCCCGAGGAGTTCGAGTCACACTTTTGTCGGCTCCCCGCGCTGGAGCTCGGCGCCGAAGGAACGGGCGACCTCGACCTGGGAGCCATCGAGCCGCCCGCCATCGACCGGGACATGGGTCGCCTGGAGGCGTACCTGCGCGAGGGAGCGGCCCGCGGGCACCAGACCCTGCTCCTGTGCGACAACGACGGACAGCTCCAACGCCTCGAGGAGATCCTCGGGGGTGCAGGACGCATCCCGCCCGGAACACGCCTGGCCATCGGCGCCCTTGCCGGGGGCTTCGAGCTCCCCGCCGCCACGCCACCTCTCCGGGTGCTGAACGATCACGAGATCTTTCGTCGCTCGCGGCGCCTGCGGCGGACCCGACGATTTCGCGGGGCGGTCGCTCTGGAAAGCCTGGCCCAGCTCACGCCGGGCGATTACGTGGTCCACATGGATCACGGCGTGGGCCGCTTCGTGGGCCTCGAGCGTATCGCGGTGGCAGGCGAGGAGATCGAGGCGCTCGCAATCGAGTACGCCGGGAGTGAGATCCTCCGGCTGCCGGTCTACCGTCTCGACCTGGTCGAGCGATGGGTGGGCGAGTCCGAGGACGCCGCACCGCCTCAGGTGCATCGCATCGGCGGCAAGCGGTGGAAGACACTCCGAAGGAAGACCGAGAAGGCCATCGAGGAGATGACCACGGAGCTGCTGCAGCTCTACGCCCGACGAGCGCGGGCGCGAGGCCATGCCTTCGCTCCGGACTCGAAGTGGCAGAAGGAGATGGAGTCCTCTTTCCTCTACGACGACACGCCTGACCAGCGCTCCGCGTCGGAGGACGTGAAGCGGGACATGCAGTCGGTCCGCCCCATGGACCGGCTGGTCTGCGGTGACGTCGGCTACGGCAAGACCGAGGTGGCCATCCGCGCCGCCTTCAAAGCGGTGCAGGACGGCAAGCAGGTGGCGGTGCTCGCCCCCACCACCATCCTCGTGGAGCAGCACCGACACACCTTCAGCGAGCGCCTGGCGGACTACCCCGTGCGCGTCGCCGCCCTGAGCCGATTTCGCTCCAGGGAAGAGACCCGGACGCTGCTGGCTCGAGTGGCGTCGGGCGAGGTGGACATCATCATTGGTACGCATCGGCTCCTCTCACCCGACGTGGTGTTCCACGAGCTGGGCCTCCTGGTGGTGGACGAGGAGCAGCGCTTCGGCGTCAAGCACAAGGAGCGGCTCAAACAGATGCGGTCGAGCGTCGACGTCCTGACGCTCACGGCGACCCCGATACCCCGCACGCTGTATCTGTCGCTGTCGGGGATCCGGGACCTGTCCCTCATCCGCACGCCCCCGCGGGACCGCATGCCCATCTTCACGCACGTGCTGCCCTGGACCGACCAGATCCTGATGGAGGCCCTACATCGGGAGCTGGACCGGGGCGGACAGGCCTTCTTCCTACACAACCGGGTGGAGACGATCTACACGGTGGCCGAGGAGGTGCGCGCCCTGGCACCCGAGGCCCGTGTCTCCGTGGCCCACGGACAGATGGCTCCCGCCGAGCTGGACGACGTCATGCGCCGCTTCGTCGACGGCGAGGTGGACGTCCTGGTGTGCTCCTCCATTATCGAGAACGGTTTGGACGTTCCGAACGCCAACACGCTCATCGTGGATCGCGCGGATCGGTTCGGCCTCTCTCAGCTATACCAGATCCGCGGCCGGGTGGGCCGTTCCGATCGGCGCGCATACTGCTATCTTCTCGTGCCCGACGAGTTGGCGGAGGACGCCGAGCGCCGCCTTCGGGTCCTCGAGCACTACACGGAGCTGGGAAGCGGGTACTCCGTCGCCCTCCGGGATCTGGAGCTCCGTGGGGCGGGAAACCTCCTGGGTGCGGACCAGTCGGGTTTCGCGCACCAGGTCGGGCTGGATGCCTACTTGCGTCTCCTCGAGCGGACCGTAGAGAGGCTGCAGAAGGGCAAGGATGTCGAGGAGTACCCGGACCCGGATGTGGCGTTGGGGGGACCCGCCTATCTTCCGGAGGTGTATGTGGAGGACCCGGGTCAGAAGCTCCACCTCTACCGGCGCCTCTCCAGAGTGAAGCACCCGGGAGACGTCGAGGCCCTTGGGCGCGAGATGGAGGACCGGTTCGGCCCCCTCCCGACGGAAGCGAAGCGGCTTCTGGATGCCGCGAGGCTCCGCATCCTTGGCCGAGCGGTCGGTGTGGAGAGGATCCTCCTGCAGGGGCGGAGCGCCCGATTGAGCTTCAGGGCCGGAGTCGTGCCCAGGGTGGCGGCGTTGGATGCTCCGCTGAGCAGCAGGCAGGTCACGTTGGAGGTGCGGCGCATGGAGCCGCTCTCGGTGGTGCTGCAGCAGCTCGGCACGATGGATCTCGGAGAGACCGTTGTGGCTGCGCTCACCGCGCTGGGTACCGGTGGAAACGGCGACGAGTGACGTCGCTGCGAAGGTAAGGACGTTGGCCCAAGACGAAGATGGATACTCGGGGAGAGCCGATTCGATGAAGACGAGGTGGCCCGTGCTGGCCGTGGCCGGCCTGACGATGCTGGCGGCGTGCGGCGGTGCGGAGGATCACGCCGGCCTGGTGGCCCGCGTGGGAGACCAGACCTTCACCGTGGACCAGGCGGTGAAGCTGCTGGAAGATCAGGAAAACCTCCCGAACCAGGACAACGTCGTCCGGGCGGTGGCGAACCTGTGGGTGGATTACACGCTGCTGGCCGACGAGGTGGCGAAGGACTCCACGCTGAAGAACATCAACCTGGAGCCGCTGATCAGGGAGCAGCTCGAGCAGCAGATGATCTTCGAGCTTCGGGACTCCGTGATCCAGGTCGACACCGCCATCTCGGACGCGGACCTGAAGACGCTCTACGAAAAGGAGGCCCCGGGCGCGCGCGTGAAGGCCAGCCACATCCTCTTCTCATACCCGGATCAGGCCACCCAGGCACAAAAGGACTCCGTGCGGAAGGAGGCTGAGGAGGTCCGTCGTCGCGCCCTGGCTGGAGAGAGCTTCTCGGCCCTGGCGCGGAAGTACAGCCAGGACTCGGGGAGCGCTCGTCAAGGAGGCGAGCTCGGGACCTTCGGCCGGGGTGAGATGGTGCGTCCCGTCGAAGACGCGGCGTTTGCCATGGAGCCCGGGCAGATCAGTGACATCGTGGAGTCGCCATACGGCCTCCACATCATCCGGCTCGAGGAGAAAGACGTCCCGGGATTCGAGCAGATGCGGGACTCGTTCCGGGTCCAGGTCCAGAACCAGCGATTCGCTGTCGCCGAATCCACGTACGTGGCGAATCTGGAGGACCAGGCGCACCCGCAGGTGGCAGATGACGCGTTGTCCGTGGTGAAGTCCATCGCCGAGGATCCATCGGTCCGCCTTTCGAGCCGCGCGGCCCATCGCCCCCTGGTCACGTACGACGGAGGAGCGGTGACCGTGGGAGAATACCAGATGGTGGTGCAGAGCCGAGGGGACGACTTCCGCCAGAGCGTCCAGCAGGCCACGGACGAGCAAATCGACACGTTCCTGAAGAGCCTGGCGCAGCGCGATCTCCTGGTGGACGCAGCCAGAAAGGCGGGGCTGGAGCCTCCACAGGCGCGTGTGGATTCCCTCGTCACTCAGGCTCGGCAGCAACTGCTGGCCGTCGCGGGAGAGATCGGGCTGCGGAAGCTCGATCGGGCCCCCGGCGAGGCCCTGGCTCCCGCCGTGAATCGCGTGGTTCAAGAAGCGTTGATGGACATCCTCACCGGCGCGAAAAACGTCGTCCCGCTTGGGCAGATCTCGTACCAACTCCGGGAGGACGAGCCCTCGACAGTCTTCGATGACGGTGTGGGACAGGTGCTTCTCAAGGTGGGACAGATCCGCGCGGCGCGGAGTCCCGCGCCGGCGGACACCATCGGTCAGGGAGCCGCGGATACCACATCGCACACGCCGAACGGCGGCTAAGTCGGGAACCCCCCTCCAAGGAGAGGTTAGGACGTCAGCATGAAGAGTCGCATGAAGGTTCGCGGGAGAGTGGTCCTCGGGGGGGCCATGGCCGCCATCGTCGTCGCGGCGATGCCGGCGGGAGCGCAGACGCAGACAAGCGATCCGACGCTGGTCGACCAGATCGTGGCGGTGGTGGGCGACTCGGTGATCCTGCGCTCGCAACTGGACGAGCAAAAGCAGATGATCGAGCTGCAGGGCGGCAACGTGCCCTCCGGCGGGCCGGCGCTGGACCAGTTCTACAAGGATCTGCTGAACTCCCTCATCAACCAGGTGCTGGTGATCCAGGCCGCAGCGAAGGACACGCTGGTGAAGGCGGACGACGCCCAGGTGAGCCAGATCGTCAACGACGAGATCGAACGGCGGAGCCAGTCGGCCGGAGGAGGGCCCGCGTTCCAGCAGGCCTTGCAGAGGGAGGGATTCACTCTGGCGGAGTACCGGGACTACCTGACGAGCCAGGTGCGCCAGGACCAGATCAAGAACATGTTCCTGCAGCGGCGGCTGCAGAACGCGCCGCCGGTGGAGGTGAGCAACGACGAGCTGCTCGCCGCGTTCGACGAGGCGCGGAACCAGGTCGCGCAGCGTCCTCGGACCATCTCCTTCCATCAGGTCGTCATCGCGCCGTCACCCTCGGACGCGGAGTGGGAGGCGGCGAAGGAGAAAGCCCAGGGGATCCTGGACCGGATCCGTGCGGGAGAGGATTTCGCGAAGCTGGCGAAGGAGTACTCTCAGGACCCCGGCAGTGCACAGCAGGGCGGCGACCTCGGATGGTTCCGCAGGGGAACCATGGTGAAGGCCTTCGAGGACGTGGCGTTCGGTCTGTACGACGGCGCCGTGAGCGGCCTCGTGAAGACGGAATACGGCTATCACATCATCAAGCTCGAGCGGTCGCGCCCTGGTGAGCGACAGGCCCGTCACATCCTCATCCGCCCGCAGATGTCGGCCGGCGACGCGGACGCGGCGCAGTTGCGCGCGGACTCGGTGGCGGACCAGGCCCGGGCGGGCGTCTCAATGGACAGCCTGTACGACCGCTACTCGGATCCCCAAGCGCCGGACACCCTCACGGTGGTGTTCGACAAGCTCAACCAGCTGCCGCCGAGCTACGCGCAGGCGCTGCAGACCGCATCCACCGGCGACGTCCTCGGTCCCCTACAGTACGCCACCGGGGCAGGTGAGACGCGCTACGCGGTCGTGAAGGTGGGCCAGATCCGGGAGGCCGGGGCGTACACCTTCGAAGAGATGAAAGGGCAGCTGGCGCAGACGCTGCGCCAGAACAAGCAGATCGAGAAGATCCTCGAGGATCTCAAGCAGAAGACCTACATCGACATCCGTATGTAGGCGACCCATGAGGACGCCTCGCATCGCCGTGACCCTGGGCGATCCCCGCGGTATCGGGCCCGAGGTGGCGCGCCGGGCCGTGGAGGCGCTTCGCGCCGAAGGGCAGCCTGTCGAGCTCTGGTTCGTCGGGCCTCAGGAGACGCGCCTCGGCCCCGAGCGACCGGAGGTACCTACCGACGCATGGGATGGCACCGAGCGGGGGGCGGGACACGTCTCGGTGCAGGCCATTCAACGCTCCGTCGATCTGATTCTGGCCGGAGAGGCGGACGGCGTCGTCACCGCGCCCGTGCACAAGCCGGCGCTGCACAGCGCCGGCCACGTCTATCCCGGCCAGACTGAGCTCCTGCGTGCGCTGTCGGGCAGCGAGGCGGTGGGCATGCTCATGGCTGCTGAACGCACACGCCTGGGAGGCCCGCTCCGGGTCCTCCTCGCAACCACCCATCTCCCCTTGCGGGACGTCGCCGATCGGTTGACCGGGGCGCTGCTGGTGGAGCAGACGACGCTCCTGTACGCGTCGCTGAAACGTGGGTGGCGCATCGCGGCGCCCCGGATCGCTCTATGCGGGCTCAACCCACACGCCTCCGACCAGGGTCTCTTCGGCGACGAGGAGGCGCGCGTGTTCGTCCCGGCCGTCGATCGCCTGCGTGGCATGGGCATGGAGGTGCAGGGGCCTCTCCCGGCGGATACCGTGTTCTCCCGAGCGCTGGACGGTCACTTCGACGCCGTTGTGGCACCGTATCACGACGTGGGCATGGCGGCGTTCAAGACGGTGTCCTTCGGCGCGGGGGTCAACGTCACCCTGGGCCTGCCCTTCGTCCGGACGTCGCCGGATCACGGCACCGCCTTCGACCTGGCGGGAACCGGAAAGGCCGACCCCACCTCGATGGCGGAGGCCATCCGGCTGGCCGCTCGCTTGGCCCGGGCACGCTTTGACACGACTTCCGACGATGTCTAGTGTACTTTTCCGGTACCCGGTGGCCCCTTCCGCCCTCTCTTCCTCGGTCCGGTGATCAAGCTCACAAACGTCTCCAGGGAGTACCCCAGGCGTGGCTACGCGCTTCGGGGCGTCTCCTTCCACATGAAGAAGGGCGAGTTCGCGTT
>JAJDNI010000188.1 GCA_022340755.1 Gemmatimonadota bacterium | reverse complement strand
CGGGTGCTGGTGCGGATCGGCGGAGTAGACCCCCTGGACCTTCGTGGCCTTGATGACCACGTCGGCTTCCATCTCGATTGCGCGGAGCACCGCAGCGGTGTCGGTGGAGAAGTACGGATTTCCCGTTCCCCCGGCGAAGATGACGACGCGGCCTTTCTCCATGTGGCGCATGGCCCGCCTACGGATGTACGGCTCGGCGATCTGTTCCATGCGGATCGCGGTCATGACCCGCGTCTCGACGCCCTTGGTCTCCAGGAGATCCTGCACCGCCAGCGCGTTGATCACCGTCGCGAGCATTCCCATGTAATCCGCCTGGACCCGATCCATCCCCTGGCGGGACGCCATGGCACCCCGAACGATGTTGCCCCCCCCGATCACCACCCCGAGGCTCGTGCCCATCTCGGCGATGGAACGGATCTCGTCGGTGAGCCGGTCGACCACGGCCGGCTCGATACCGAATCCAAGCTCTCCGGCGAGGGCCTCGCCGGAGAGCTTCACGAGGACGCGCCGGTATCTGATCTCCTCGCCGCCGTCGCTCACGCTACCGCTCCTCTCCGAACGGTTGTGGGGATCCGGGACCCCGTGTCAGCGCTCCCCGACCTTCAGGCGCGCGAAACGTGTCACCTGGACCTTCTCGCCGGTCTTCGCCGAGACCTCCGTGATGAGGTCCTCGATGGTCTTGTCGGGGTCCTTTACGAAGGGCTGGGCCAGCAGCGTGCTCTCCTTGAAGAACTTCTGCAGCTTGCCCTCCACGATCTTCGCCGCGATTTGTTCGGGTTTCCCCTCTTCCTTCACCTGCTCCAGATAGACGGCCCGCTCCCGCTCCACCACATCCGCGGGAATCTCGGCAGGGGACACGGCCAGAGGCGCCGCGGAAGCAATGTGCATCGCCAGGTCCTTGGCCAACGCCCTGAAGTCGTCGGTGTTGGCCACGAAGTCCGTCTCGCAGTTCAACTCCACGATGACGGCGGTCTTCCCGTCGAAGTGCACGTAGTTGCCGATAATGCCGTGGTTGGTGGACCGCTCGGCCCGCTTCGCCGCCCGGGCCACGCCCTTGGCGCGCAGAAGGTCCAACGCCTTTTCCGCGTCACCGCCGGTCTCCTCGAGCGCATGCTTGCAATCCATCATCCCCGCGCCGGTACGGTCGCGGAGCGCTTTCACGTCCTGGGCACTGATCGTCATCTGCTCAGTCTCTTTTCCATGTCTCTGATCCGGAGGCACCGCCTCCGGCTGTGAAGAGAGGCGGAGCCAACGCGTCCACGCGTTGCCGCTGCCGCCTCTGGCAGTCCCCGGCCCTGGGGCCCAGGACACTCACGAGCCGGACCACGCCCGGCTCTTCGAAGGAACGCCTCTAGGAGGCGTTTTCCTCCGCGGTCTCGCCACCCTCGGCCACCGCGGCGGTCGCCTTCTTGGCTCGCGGCTTCCGGGTCTTGGGAGCCGACTCGGCCTTGGGCGAAGCCTCCTTGGCGGAAGCCTCGGATCCAGCCGGAGACTCCTCGTCGTCGCCTTCTCCCCCCTCTTCCCCTTCTCCCTTCATGTGCTGTGCGATCACCTCGGGGCGTGGCCGGCGCTTGCGGCGCGGCCGGCGCCGCTGCGCCGGGCGCTCCTTCTCCGTCGTCTCGCCCGTCTCGGTGGAGTACGTAGTCGCCTCGACGTCCTCGGTGCGACGCTGGTCCTCCGGGACCTCCCGACGCGCTACCTCGATCGTGTCGGCGATGGCAGCGCTGATCAGCCCCACCGAGCGGATGGCATCGTCGTTACCGGGCACGGGATAGGTAATCGGGTCGGGATCCGCGTTGGTGTCGGTGATGGCGATCACCGGGATGCCGAGGCGGGAGGCCTCGCGCACGGCGATGGTCTCGCGCTTCGCGTCCACCACGAACACGGCGCCGGGCAGGCGCCCCATGTCCTTCACGCCGGCGAGGTACTTCTCCAGCTTCAGGCGCTCGCGCTCCAGGAGGAGGCGCTCCTTCTTCGTGTAGAACTCGAAGGCGTTCTCCTCCTGACCCCGCTCCAGCTCCTTCAAGCGACGGATCTGCTTGCGAATGGTCTGGAAGTTGGTGAGCATGCCGCCCAGCCATCTCTCGGTGACGTAGAACGCACCGCACCGCTGGGCCTCCTGCTCGATGACCGCACGCAGCTGCCGCTTGGTGCAGACGAACAGGACCCGCTCACCCCGAAGCACGATCTCACGCACGGCCTGCTGGGCCAGGATGAGCCGATCGAGGGTCTTGCGGAGGTCGATGATGTGGATGCCGTTGCGTTCGGTGAAGATGAACTGCTTCATCTTCGGATTCCAACGGCGGGTCTGGTGACCGAAATGGACACCAGCCTCCAGGAGTTGGTTCAGGCCGACTTCCTGCATGTCTGTCAACTCACTCGTTTGGGGCCGATTACGCCCCGATCAGGATGATGAAGCGGAGAGCGCGCGGATGCGATCAACGCTTCGAGAACTGGAAGCGCTTGCGGGCCTTGGGCCTGCCTGGCTTCTTCCGCTCGACCTTCCGGGGATCCCGGGTGAGAAGTCCTTTCTCACGGAGGACCGGGCGGGTCTCCTCGTCGTGCTCCACGATGGCTCGGGCCAACCCCATGCGGACTGAGTCCGCCTGCCCCGTGAGGCCACCGCCGTCCACACGCACCAGCACGTCGAACTGGCCCTCGAGGCCCGTCACCTTGAGCGCCTCGACGATCCGGATGCGGTGCGTCTCCCGGGGAAAGTACTCCTCGAGGGTACGCCCGTTGACCTTCCACGAGCCCTCGCCCGGACGAAGGAGGACTCGTGCTCTCGCCGTCTTGCGGCGGCCGACCTTCTGGATCTGGTTCTTGGTATCGACGGCCATGTCGCTCGCGTGTCTCGTCAGATGTCCAGGGGCGTGGGCTGCTGACCCTGATGGGGGTGCTCGGGTCCCGCGTAGACCTTCAGCTTCTTTCTGAGGCTCCTGCCCAGCGCGTTCTTGGGGAGCATCCCGCGAACCGCCAGCTCGATGACGCGCTCGGGGTGCGCGGCCATCATGCGCCGGAACGGGATGTGCTTTTCGTGCCCCATGTACCCGCTGTAGCGGAAATACGTCTTCTGCTCCGCCTTTCTCCCGGTCAGGGCGACCTTGGAGGCGTTCACGACCACCACGTGGTCACCCGTATCCAGGTGCGGGGTGAAGATGGGCTTGTGCTTTCCCCGGATGACGCGCGCAATCTCGGTGGCGAGGCGGCCGAGCGGCTTGTCGGCCGCGTCCACCACCCACCACTTGTGCTCGATCTCGTCGGCTTTCGGTGTATACGTTCTCATGCCCGGCGCCATCGAAGGCGGTTTAATTACAGAGCTTTGAATGATATCCGGGGGCCGAAAATGTGTCAACCGACCTTCGGCCTTGCGTGACGGGGACTTCCAGCGCGGGCGGACCTGCCTCCACGAGCGCTCGGTCAGGGCCGGATCCTCCCCACAAGGGTCCGACGAAGGCGTCGCTACATGAAGGTCTCGAGGAAGCGCGCCCGGGAGGCGTGGCGTAGGCGAACCAGGGCCTTCTCTTTGATCTGGCGCACCCGCTCGCGTGTGATCCCCAGGAGCGACCCGATCTCCTCCAGGGTCATGGGATCCTGGTCGTCCAGCCCGAAGTAGAGCCGGAGGATCTTCGCTTCGCGTTCCTTCAGCGTCGACAGCGCCTCCTCGATGGTCTTCTTGAGCGCACGCTCGTACGCCTCGTCCTCGGGCCCGGGAGCATACTGGTCGGGAAGGTAGTCCAGCAGGCGGTTGTCCTCCCCGGGGGTGAGGGGCGCGTCGAGGGACAGGTGGGATTGGGAGATGGCCAGCGTACGCTCCACCTCCTCGTGAGAGATGTCGAGCTCCTCGGCAATCTCGTCCACTGTGGGCTCGCGACCCAACTCCTGGAGAAGCGCCGAGCTCCGCCGCCCGATGCGGTGCAGCGCGCCCGCCCGGTTCAGTGGCACCCGGACGATGCGGCTCTGCTCTGCCAGCGCCTGGAGGATCGCCTGGCGGATCCACCAGACGGCGTAACTGATGAACTTGATCCCCTTGGTCTCATCGAACTTGTGGGCCGCTCGGATGAGCCCGAGGTTCCCCTCGTTGATGAGGTCCGACAAAGGCACGCCCTGGTTCTGGTACTTCTTCGCCACCGAGACGACGAAGCGGAGATTGGAGCGCACCAGCTTGTTGAGAGCGTCTTCGTCGTCTTTCCGGATGCGCCGAGCGAGTGCAGCCTCCTCCTCCCTGTCGATGAGAGGGTACTGGCTGATCTCCTTGAGATACTGGTCCAGGGAGCCTTCCCGGAAGACGCCTCGACGGGAGGAGAAGCTCATGGGGCTCGCTGGGCTGGACTGGGGAGGATGCCTCTGTCGCGGACGCGGAACCACCGAGTCCGCTCCACGCCAGGGGCTATGGACGACCTCGAAAAGAATCGAACACACACATCCATCGCGCAACCACCCCCCACCAGGGTCCATTGCTCCGCACGGTGCGGCCTCCGTACCTCAGTGTATGCGCTCTCCCAGGCGACTCCATCGTACGTCACGCACCCAGGGCATTGAGCCCCGGCCGGTGGGGTCGAAGGAATAGTACACGAGCCAGGGCTTCCCTCGAATCGCGTCTCGGGACACGAATCCCCAATAACGGGAGTCTTCGCTGTTGTCCCGGTTGTCTCCGAGAACGAAATAGTCTTCTTCGGGAACGACGAGCGGGCCCCAATTGTCCCGCGTCGGATGATACGAACGGGCCGGGCCCGCGAGCAGATGACTGGACTGCCAGCGCATGTCCGGATGAACCGCGTCACCATTCCGATCGATGTAGCGCACGTAGGGTTCCTTGACGGGGAGCCCGTTCACGAAGAGCTGCTTGTCCCGCATCTGGAGCGTGTCGCCCGGCACCCCCACGACTCGCTTCACGTAGTTCTTGGTCGCGTCGATGGGAGGGACGAAGACGATCACGTCTCCCCGGCATGGCTCCTCGAAGGCGGGCAGATGCAGGTGGGTCCCCGGAATCTCCGCGCCGTATGCGGCCTTGTTGACGAGCAGGAAGTCCCCGACCATGAGCGTGTTCTCCATGGACGAGGTCGGGATCTTGAAGGCCTCGACCAGGAACGTCCTGACCACGACGAAGATCAGGAAGGCGACCGCGATGGACCTGGTCCAGTCCCACACGGTCGCCACCATGCTCCGGTGAGCGGTGTCCGAGACGCTCAGGACCTGCGCGCCGAATCCAGATTCGTCTTGGGTTTCTTGCACGCCTCACCTCCCGGCCTGCTGCATCGATCGCCACCGCAACGGTGGGGCGCGGCTCGGCGTTGGGCGGCCCGCCACCGGTGAGTCGCGACTGCTACACGGCGGTGCCCTCGCCGTTCCGGATACCCGCACGGACCAGAGTACCCACCGGACCACGAGCGGAACAGGGGTCGTGGCACACGCGCGTTCCGGTCTCGGCTAGCCGCACCTATACTGTGAGCGACGGCCTCTCGCCATCCGACGACCCGGAAGGCCGCTACCCGGCCCAAGCGGAGGCCCAAGCTCGTTCAACCCGGCGACCACCAGTGAGCCGACCCAGGAAGCAACCCGCCGTCCTAGCCGTGTTGGCCGCTGCGGTCGTCGCCGCCGTCTGGCTGGGCGGCATCGCGGGCAGGACACCGCGAGGACCGGAAACGCAGTGCGCCGACTCGGCGGGCGGGCGGACGGGCGGTTGCCCGCGCGACGGGACCCCTGAAGCCGACGCGGCCGCATCCCTGCCCTCCTCTTCCGGAGCGCCGGTCTTGAAAGCGGATCTCGCCTGTCGGCATGTCGGGTACCTCTGTGCTGCGCTGGCCGACAGCGGAAGCATCCTCATCGAGCGCTGGAAGGACTTTCGAGGCGTGGTGGTCGTGCATGTTCCGCCCCCGTCCTTCGAAGGCCCGGGAACCGCCCGAGCACTCCAGGACGCCGCGGCGGACGGCATACTCTCGTGGACCGGCCAGCCTTTCCCCATCGTCGTGGACCGGCGGGGAACACGGCCGGCCCGCTTCGAGGTGACGTGGAAGCCCACGCTGGGCGGCAATCACCTCGGTCTGACGCACACACAGTGGAGCCGCTCCGGAGGCTTGGAGGTCCTGTCCCTGGAGCTGTCCACCCGCATACCCTCGGATCCCTCCCGCACCCTCGATCCGACCGTAGTGCGCCTCACGGCGGCACACGAGATGGGACACGCCCTGGGACTGCCCCACAGCGACCAGCCCCGGGACGTCATGTATCCCAACAACACGGCCACGGCGCTAACGGCCCGCGACTACCTCACCGTCGAGGCCCTCTACGCCCTGGAGAACGGGACCCGGATCGTCCGGTGAGCGGGCGTCGCCGTCGCGGCGTTCACGGCCTGCCCTCAGAGCCGAGCCCGACACGCAGTCCCAGGTAGATCGCCCGCCCCGGCGCCGGGTAGCCGAGCACTTCCTGGTAGGAGCGATCGAGCAGGTTGTCGCCTCGCAGGTCTATCGTGACGTCGGGTTGGCGCCCTTGCCCTCGGTGCAGGGTCCCGGAGGCCTCGAGATCCAGCAACGTGTAGGCCGGCAGGGTCACCCTGGTGGCCGGATAGCTGGTGAAATCCCGGTCTTCGCGGGCGCCGACCACGCTCACCATGCCGCTGATGGACACGCCTCTGCCGAGGCGCGCGCTCACGTCCGCCGTCGCGGCCGTCCGGGGTCGCCTAAGGAGCTTGCCCCCCGGTGCGAACTCATCGCCGGCTCCGCTGTCCACACCGGGATCCACCACGTGGGTGTCGAGCCAGGTCCAGGAGGCCGATCCCTGCATGGGCCCGGCATGAGCCTGTATCTGGAGATCCACACCGTGCGCCCGTGCGCGCGCCACGTTGTGGAAGTTCGGCGCCGCCGGCGTCGGCGCGGACGAGGTGTACTGGATCAGGTCGCGGAAGTCCTGGTGGAAGTACGTGGCACGCACCGAGGCCCTGTGCCCCGGAAGCCTCTGGTCTACGCCGGCCTCCCACGAGCGCGACCGCTCGGGGCGCAGCGCCGGATTCCCGCGGGCGAACCCGGTCGCGAAGTTCTCGTAGAACGTCGGCTCCTTGATGCCGGTCCCCAGGGACGCCCTGAAGACCGGCCCGTCGGCGCCGGCGAGGTGGGCCACGGCTCCCAACTGCCAGGTCCCCAGGCGGCCGAAGCGCTCGTTGTCGTCCAGCCGCGCCCCCGCATCGAACGAAAGCGGTTCCCCGGCCCCCGACACGTGGGCGTAGTAGCCACGGTTCCATCGGGTGTTGCGACTCCCATCCGACGACGGCCCGTACTGGCTGGATGACTCGGTGTGGGAGCGCTGCCCCTCCCGCTCCAGCTCCCAACCCAGCGTCGCCACGAGTTCTCGCACACGCACATTGCCGCTCACATTGGCCGTAGTCCGACGAACGTGGTCCACGCTGGACGACGCGTAGTAGCCCAGCGTGTCCGCGGGACCGTCCTGCGCGTCGTCCGTCCCACCGTCCAGCGCGTAGGAGCCGACGCGGGCGCGCACATCCACCCTCTCGTCGAGGACGCGCACGAGGTCGAGGCCGAGAGTCGATTCGTCGCCGAAGGTGAACGCGTTTCGGTCGACCAGGCGCCCCGATCCGTCCGTGGGGAAGTGGTATCGGTGGTGGCTCAGCCGCCCCGTAACACGAAGCGTCGTGAGCCCGTCCGGCTCATAGCGCACGGCCCCGGAGGCGATGTCGGCGGCGTACGCGTTGTTGAACGGCAGGATTCCGGCGGTGCGGATCCGCGAAGCCCCGAGCGAATACCCTGCCCGCGCTCCCCCACCGCCGGCGTCCACGGACCAATCATGACGACCGAACGACCCGAGGCGGGCCCCCAGCGTGGCCCGGCTCGGCCCCCGCCCGTCCCGCGTCACGATCTGGACGACACCGGCGACGGCATCCGATCCATAGAGCGAGCTCTGCGGGCCCCTCACGATCTCGATGCGCTCGACCTCGTCCAGCGTGAGGCTGGAGAAGTCGAAGGCTCCCCCGGGCTGGTTCACCTGGACGCCGTCGACGAGCACAAGGGTGTAGTCACTCTCACCACCACGCATGAACACGGACGTTGACGCGCCGAACGAGCCGTTCTGCACCACGGTGAGACCGGGAACGATCCGCAGCGCGTCCTGCACGCGGACGAAGCCCTGGGCACGCAGCGCGTTCCCATCCAGCACCGTCACGTTCGTGGCCAGCGTCCCGCTGGGCCGTGGCGTCGGGCTGGCCGTCACCACCAGGCCTTCCAGCAGATACGGGTCTTCCTGGGCGGACGCCGGACGTGCGACCGCCGAGCCGGCGACGAGGATGAGGGTGGAGAGGACGAAACCGCGACGTGGAACACGACCGGCTTTCATGAGGACCCCCGTACGAACGGCTGCCCGCGCAGCATCGGTGAACGTTCCGTCCCCTCCGCGCGGCCAACGGGACCCTCTCGGGATGAACCGGTCGGACCTGTCTCCCCGCGGAAACGACGGTCGAGGGGTGGGTCAGGTCTCCTGGCTCGAGGCCGCCGTGCTCGCCTTCCCAGACGCCGAAGCGCCCAGTGGCACGAATGAGCATGCGTTCCGAGGGTTACTCGGACCTCTCACAGTGGCGGGGCCGCGCCGGACTTGCACCGGCTTCCTGCGATGACCCACCCGCCTTGGAATGTCGTCAGGAACACTAGCCGCGGGGGTCGGCAGGAGCAAGAGGTCCTGGGGTCGATCGCAGGGCATTCGCGGACAGTCCGTGGCGCCCGCCGCTGCCCGGAGGAACGTGATTCTCTCGAAGCGCTCGGTCGGTCACGAGTCCCGCACGAGGCCGAATCGATCGATCTTCTTGTACAGGTTCGAGCGGGGCATCTCCATGCGGCGCGCGGCCTCCGCCACGTTCCAGTCGCTTTCACGCAGCTTCTGGAGAATGAACGCGCGCTCGGCTCGCTCCTTGAACTCCGCGAAGGTATCCACGGAGAGGAACTCGCTCCCCATCCCGCTCGTGGTGCTCTGACCCGACACCAGCAGCGCCACGTCCTCCGCGCGCACGTGCTCGCCCCCGGAGAGGATAAGCAAACGCTCCACGGTATTCCGGAGCTCACGTACGTTGCCGGGCCACTCCAGGCCGGCGAGGCGCTCGACGGCCTCGTCGGTGAATGTCCGCGGTGCCACTCGGTCCACACGCGCCATCTGTTCCGAGAAGTGCGTCACGAGCATTGGAATGTCCTCCCTGCGCTCGCGGAGTGGGGGGATATGGATGGGGACGACGTTCAACCTGTAGAAAAGGTCCTCGCGGAACGCCCCCTCCTGGATCTCGTGGGCCAGGTTCTTGTTGGTTGCGGCGATGACGCGTACGTCCACCTCGATGGCCTTGGCGCCCCCGACTCTGGTGACCACGCCCTGTTCCAGGGCCCGGAGGACCTTCGCCTGAGCCGCCAGCGACATGTCCCCGATCTCGTCCAGGAACAGCGTGCCGCCGGACGCCTGCTCGAACTTCCCGGCGCGATCGGACACCGCGCCGGTGAACGATCCCTTGATGTGGCCGAAGAGGGCCGACTCGATGAGCTCCGACGGAATGGCAGCGCAATTCACCTCCACGAAGGGTGCGTCGGCCCTTCTGGACAGCCGGTGGAGCGCCCGTGCCACCAGCTCCTTGCCCGTACCGTTCTCGCCCGTGATGAGCACGCGCGCGTCCGTTGGAGCCACCCTCTCCACCCGCTCCAGCACCTGGCGCACCGCGAAGGAGTTGCCGACGATGCGGTACCGGCTCTCCACCTGGTTGCGCAGCGCCTGCATGCTGGCCGTCAGACCGCGCAGCTCCAGCGCCCGCTGCACCGTCACCAGGAGCCGGTCGGTGTCCAGGGGCTTCTCGAGAAAGTCGTACGCCCCCTTCCTCGTCGCCTCCACCGCGGTGTCGACGGTGCCGTGCCCGGAGATCATCACGACGAGCGCGGCGGGGTCCTGCTCCCTCAGGCGTCGCAGAACCTCGAGGCCGTCCATTCCGGGCATCTTCACGTCCAGGAAGATCACGTCGGGATGGAAGGACCCGGCCTCGGTGAGGGCTTCCTGGCCATCGGATGCGGCGCGGACCTCGTGGCCCTCGTACTCGAAGACCTGCTGAAGGGCACCGCGGATGGACTTCTCGTCGTCGACGATGAGGAGCTTTGCCATGGATCGATTGTTGCGAGTCGCTATCGCCTGGCGGCCACCAGGACGAGACTGTCCCGTTGCACGTACACCGACTTCACCCCCCTTGGAATCGGCACGGGCAGGGCGTCGGGTGGAAGCCGCGCCGGTGCCTGCCGCCCCAGGCCGCGGAGGACGTCGGCGACCATGCGCTTCGGAATCGGCACGTGGGAAGCCGAGACCTTGTCCACGAGCAGCGCCATGTACTGTGGGTCGAAGGGCACCAGGGCACCTTCCATCTCCAGGGGCACCGTGTCCGGGAGGATGCCGAGGAGCTGGTCGAGGTGTGGGAGGCGGGGAAACGCCTCGAGCGCAACGCGTGCGCTGAGCCTGACCCGCCCTTCGTCGATCCCGACGGTGGGGGCGCTCACCCCCGGCGGTACGATGCCCGGCAATGAAAAGCGCACGATCGAGGTGAGCTGCGTGCCGCTCAGCGCAAGATGATCCTCACCGCTGCCGCGGCGGAGCCGCTCGAATCGGTTAAGGGTGGCATCCGCGATCTCCGCCGACGGAGCGTCCGTCGCTGGGGCCGCAACGGCAACGGAGTCGGTGTGGGCCGAGATCCCGAGCCAGCGCTCCATCGGCGGAAAGACCGCCCCACCCCACCGGAATCCCGCGTACGCCGCCAGCAGCAGCGCCACGAACGCGACGAGTCTCTTTACGGCACGGACCACCGATCCTCCATGTCTTGGCAGCGGTGTGCGCCACCCAAGGGTTACACCGATTCTACCCGCCCGCCAACCTGGCGCTTGTCACGACGCTGTACCGCGCACCGTCGCGCGAAAGATGGCTCCGCATGAGGTCCAGGGTACGGATCTGGGCACCGCCTTCGTACGTCAGCTCCGCGATGATGTCGTCGAAGCCCCTGAAGTGCCCCGCACTGAATTTGGGATCGGCGCGCCCCAGAGTCACATGGGGGTGGAAGGCACGGGTCTCCGCCTCGAAGCCCGCGTCCGCAAGGCCCCACTCCAGATCCTGCTTCAGACATCGCAGCTCCGCGCTGGCGACGATGCCTATCCAGACCACGCGCGGTTTGCGGATCGTGGGAAAGGCGCCGAAGCCCCGGAGGGAGACGTCGAATGGGCCCGTGCTGTCCGCCACCTTATGCATGATCTCCTCGATGGCCGTGACACGGTCCTGGTGGACCTCCCCGAGGAACTTCAAGGTCATGTGGTAGTTGTCCGGCCCGATCCATCGGATGGGGAGCTTCGCGTCGCGCAGCGCCGCGGATGCCCGGTAGACGCGGGCGCGCTCCTTTTTCGGAAGGTTCAGCGCGACAAAGAGCCTCATGGCGTCCGGCTACCCGCGATGGCGTCCACTCCTTCCACAGCCCGGTCCACATCCTCCTCGGTCGAGGCCCATCCCAGGGAGAAGCGCAAGCCCCCCCCGTTCGCCGTGCCCAGCAGCGTATGCGCCTCCGGTGCGCAGTGAAGGCCGGCCCGAGCCTGCACGTCCCACTCACGGTCGAGACGATGGGCCAGGGTGGATGGATCCACCGTGGAGGTCGTGATGGTCACGATACCGACTCCCTCGGGATCGGGCGGTGAGTGTACGGTGACGTTCCGAACGCTCTGCAGGCCCGACCTCAACCTTTGCTTGAGCGCCGCCACGCGCCGGTGGAGGACCGCCACCCCCGACGCCAATACCACTCCGATGCCGGCCTCGAGCCCGGCGATCCCCGGTGCGTTCAAGGTGCCGGCCTCCAGTCGGTCCGGCATCGCCGACGGCATCTCTCTGGGGAGAGAATCACCCCCGCTGCCTCCTCTGAGAAGGGGTTCCAGCTCGATGCCGCTGCGCACCCAGAGACCTCCAATGCCCTGGGGACCCAACATGCCCTTGTGCCCGGTGAAGGCCACCATGTCCGCACCATCCGCCGCGCACGTCATGGGCAAATGCCCCGCGGCCTGGGCCGCGTCCACGAGCACGAGTGCTCCCGCGGCGTGGGCCCGCCCCGCCAGGTCCGCTAAGGGAAGCCGATTCCCCAGCACGTTGCTGGCGCTGTTCACCACCACCAGCCGCGCACCCTGCATCTTCCGTTCGGCCTCGTCGTAGTCCAACGAGCCCTCGGGGGTTCCTCCGACCATCCGCACCTCTACGGCGCGGATGCGCTCCAGATAGGACACGGGGCGCAGCACGGCGTTGTGGTCGTACTGCGTCACCACCACCACGTCCCTGGGCCTCAGGACCCCCCACAGCGCCGTGTTCAGGCCTTGCGTCGCGTTGCCCATGAAGGCGACGCGGTCCGGATCGCCATCCAGGCCCAGGAGACGCTGCACGCCCCTGCGGCAGCTCAGCGTCACGCGCCCAGCCTCCAGCGCGCGCCCGTATGCGCCCCGACCTGGACTCGCGCCACACTCCCGAAGGAAGCGCCCCATGGCCTCCGCCACCTCGGGAGGCCGAAGGGCCGACGTGGCGGCAAAGTCCAGATAGTGACTCATGGAATCTCCCCCGAGGGGTCCACTCGCCAGTGCGGCGCCCGGACCCGCAACCTACGATGCGTCCGTCCCAGGGGACAGCGGCGGCCAGGGTGCGCGGGCTCCGGGCTTCCCCTCCAGTGGGTTCACGTACAGGCGCTGCGTCGGATAGGCCAGGTCGACGTCGTCCACTCCCTGGAACGCCTCCAGGATCCGCTCCCAGACGGCCTGGGTCGTGCCCCGGCGCTGGCGGGGCGCCGTCAGATACCGTGCCGTGAGCAACACCCCCGAATCCTCCACCGATGTGTAGACGACGGGCGTGAGCTTCGTGTAGTGGATGAGGAAACGCTTCGCGGTGTGCCGAAGGTGCCGCTCCGCCTCTTCGCTCGTGTGCGCCGCCAGCTCGTTCACGATCTCCTGGATGAGGGTCTTGGCCTTCCGCCAGTCGCTCTCGAACGTGACCAGCACGGGAATCTCGTTCCAGAGAAAGGGAAAGCCGGCGGTGTAGTTCGCGAGGGGTTGCGTGAAGACCATCGCATTGGGCACGTGGATCATGCGCCCGGTGCTCTGGTCGGCGGCAACCCAGTTCCCGATCTCCATGAGGGTGATGGCGAAGATGCGGATGTCCACCACGTCCCCCGCGTGCTCTCCGATCTGGATCCGGTCCCCGAGCTCGAAGGGGTGGCGCCAGAGGATGAAGATCCAGCCGGCCAGATCCGCCACCAGGTCTTTGAGGGCGATGGCGAGGCCCGCGGACACCAGTCCCAGGAACGTGCCCACCGACTGGATCGCCCTCAGCCAGACCTGGAGCACCAGCAGGAGGCCTACCAGGAACGACGCGTATGCGGTGCCTTTGGACCACTTGTAGCGGAGGGTCCGGTCCTCTACCCGACGATCGATGATGGTGAGGATGGCGCGGCGCACGAGCACCAGCACCAGGGCGATGAGCAGGGTGGCCAGAACCTGCCCCATGTGCCCCCCGATAAGGTTCGGGAACAGCCCACTGGCGACGCTGTCGGCCAACTGAAGGCCTGGAACCGACGTCTGCATGGCCACCTCCCTTCAGGCTCTCAGCGCCTTCGGGCTGTCGGCGCCGCCTCCGGGGCGCTTCCCGGGATCCTTCGATCTGCGCTGCCCCCCGTGGTGGTCACCACGACCGACGATACGATGATGGCCGCCGCGAGCAGCGAGCGAAAGCTCAGGGGCTCATCGGCCAGGGCCCAACCCAGCAGCAGCGCGACCACGGGGTTCACGTAGGCGTACGTCCCCACCCGGGCCGGCGTGGACACGGAGAGGAGCCAGATGTACGCAGTGTACGCCACGAGTGACCCGAAGACCACCAGATACAACAGGGCCAGCGCGGACCGAGCCGACACGGCGCCGGGGTCGAAGCCGCCCCACTCCCCGGCGAGGCCCGCGGCCAGAACCAGGAGGCTCCCTCCGGCGAGCATCTGCATGGCGACCCACAGGCGAGGACGAGGTGGCATCGGGGCGTGCCGCGAGTAGATCGAGCCCGTGGCCCAAGCCAGAGCGCCCAGAACCACCACAAGCCCCCCCAGGAGCTCCTGGTGCCCTCCGGCGCCGGCGCCGGGGGCGCCCACCAGCGTCGCCAGCCCCGCGAAGCCCGCGATCAGTCCCAGGGCGACTCGTCGCGAGGGGGGGACGCGTGAGCCCCATCCCCAGTCCACCAGCACCATCCAGAGGGGCACGGCCCCGATAAGAAGGGCCGTGAGGCCGGAGGGGACCCATTGCTCGGCCACCACCACCGCGCCGTTCCCCCCCAGGAGCAGGAGGCCACCCACCACGAACGCGGCGCGCCACTGGGCACGGGTCGGGCGCACGGCGCCCCGCCCGCGGGACCACGCGTAGAGGACGCTTCCCGCGACCAGGAAGCGCACTCCCGCCATGAGGAGTGGAGGGACCGTCTCGATGGCGAAGCGGATCGCCAGGTAGGTCGAACCCCAGATGAGGTAGATGGCTGCGAATCCCGCGATCACGCGGGAGAGGCTCGCGGGCGCCGGGGCGATCTCCCGGACGACCGTAGACGAGGAGGCGGCAGACATGGCCCTGGAAGGTACCAGGGGGCCCGCCGGGATCAATCGGTCAGCAGACGGTGGCCGAACGGCGAGAGGGCCACCTCCGGGTGGCCCTCTCGTCTATTCGGCCCGGAAGACTGGATACCAGCCGTCCTTCAGGCTCCGTCCCGCAATCTCGCTTCGTCTCAGGCGCGCGACCGGCCCCTCACCTGCTTGGCGGCGGTCAGGGCGATCGCCCCGAAGGCCAGGAGGAACACGGGCAGTGCGAAGGCGAAGACCAGCCCAGGACCGACGTGGCCCCAAAGGTCCGCCACGAGGGCAATTGTCGTGTGCATGATCAACCGACTCTATATCTGAAGCCGAGCTTCCGGCTTGCGTTCTCAACAATGACGCTCTCAACGCAGCAATCTTAGGCAATTCCGATTCAGTACAAAGTCGGGGAATCCCCCACATTCTTGTGGGAGTCGATGCCGACGGCTGTCCGGAGGCGTCCCCACCGGAACGGGGCAAAGCCGAGGCCCCCTCTTCGGCCACACTCCGCCGGTCCTCCGCCCTTCGCCGCGCCGCGTCAAGCTCCTTCGCGCTCCGGAAGGCGGTACTGGACGGCCTCGAGAACGTGATCCTCCTTGACGTCCGCCTCGCCGGCGAGATCGGCGATGGTCCGCGCGACCTTGAGCACTCGGTGATAGGCCCGCGCCGAGAGCCGACGCTGGTCCACGGCGTCGCGAAGGGGCCGGACGATCCGGGGGCTCGGACGGACCACCTTGCGCAGCAGGGCCGCGGGCATCTGAGCGTTGGCGAACACCCCCGACTCCTCGCCGAAGCGCACGTCTTGGCGCGCGCGCGCTTCCGCCACCCGCTCACGCACGGTAGCGGTTGCCTCGCCTCGCCGCTCGTCGGAGAGCGCGTGGAACGAGACGGCACCCACCTCGATCTGGAGGTCCATCCGGTCCATCAGAGGGCCCGAGATCCGCCTTCGATACCGCTCGACGTGCGAGGGGTCACACAGGCATCGGTCGGAGCCGTCGCCATGGTAGCCGCACGGGCAGGGGTTCATGGCCCCGGCGAGGAGGAACCGGGCCGGGAAGCGCTCCGTTCCCCGCACCCGGGAGACCTGGACCACCCCGTCTTCCAGCGGCTGGCGGAGGGCCTCGAGGGCGTTTCGCCGGAACTCCGCAAGCTCGTCCAGGAAGAGCACACCGTGATGCGCCAGGCTGATCTCCCCCGGTCGCAGGGGCACCCCCCCGCCGATGAGTCCGGCATCGCTCACCGTGTGGTGCGGGGCCCTGAACGGCCGCTTCGCGAGGAGCGCGCATCCCGGCGGGAGACACCCCGCGACCGAATGCACGCGCGTGACCTCGAGAGCCTCGGCCAGCGTCAGCGGAGGAAGGATCCCGGCGAGCCGCCGTGCGAGCATCGTCTTGCCCGAGCCCGGAGGCCCCACGAGAAGGACGTTGTGCGCTCCCGCCGCCGCGATCTCCAAGACCCGCTTCGCGGTCTCCTGCCCCTTCACGTCGCGGAGGTCTGGGCCGACGCGGTCGCTTGGCCGCAGGAGCCGCCTCGCGTCCACGCGAACAGGCGGGAGGCTCGCTCCTTCCTTGCCAGCCAGGTGGCGAAGGACGGAGCCCACGTCCTCCGCTCCGAACACGGTGATGCCGCCCACGACCGCAGCCTCGAGGGCGTTCCCGGTCGGCACCACGATGGATCCGACTCCCGCCTGCGCGCAGCGTGCGGCCACCGGCAGCACGCCACGCACGGGCCGTACCGAACCGTCGAGCCCCAGCTCACCTACGAACGCGGTCCCCGCCAGAGTCTCTGGCTCCAGGTGGCCGGAGGCGGCCAGCAGCCCCACGGCGATGGGCAGATCGAAAGCGCTCCCCTCCTTTCGCACATCGGCAGGGGCCAGGTTGACGGTGATCCGCCGCGGAGGGAGGGGATATCCGGCATTCCGCAGAGCGGCTCCTACGCGCTCCCTCCCCTCTCGTACGGCGCCCTCGGGAAGGCCCACCACCGTGAAGGTCGGGAGGCCGCGGGCCAGATTCACCTCCACCTGGACGAGATAGCTGTCGACGCCGCGGACGGCGGCGCTGGTAACGCGCGCGAGCATGGCGGAAATCCTCTCGCCAACTCCGGGCCGCCTCCATGGTCCGATGGGCCGGGAGGTTCCGCAGCTACATGGACTCCTGCGCCGTGCGCGCGATGATCTCCTCCTGCAGATCCCGGCCTATGTCGACGAAGTAGTCACTGTACCCCGCCACGCGCACGAGGAGGTCGCGGTATTCTTCCGGACGCGCCTGAGCGTCGCGAAGCGTCTCGGTGTCCACCACGTTGAACTGGATGTGGTGCCCGCCCAGGCGGAAGTACGTTCGGATCAGGTCGGTGAGCCTCTCGATGCCGGTGTCCCCTTCGAGCACCTGGGGCAGGAACCGTTGGTTGAGCAGGGTCCCGCCGGACTTCACCTGGTCCATCTTGCCCAGTGACTTGCACACCGCAGTGGGGCCGTGTCGGTCCGCTCCATGGGCCGGTGACGTGCCATCGGAGATGGGCGAGCAGGCCCTGCGCCCGTCAGGCGTGGCTCCCACGCGCGTGCCGAAGTACACGTGGCACGTCGTGGACAGCATGTTCAGGTGATAGCGTCCACCCCTCGTGTTCGGGCGCCCGTCGATGGCTCGGAACAGGGAATCGTATACGCGGCGCATGATGTCGTCCGCGCGGTCGTCGTCGTTGCCGAACCTGGGCGTGCGGTTCACCAGGAGCTGACGAAGGGGCTCCTGGCTCTCGAAGTCCTCCGCGAGTGCGGCGAGGAGCTTCGCCATCTCGAACGGGCCTTCAAAGACATGGGTCCGCAGCGCGGAGAGGGCGTCCGTCGTGGTGCCGATGCCGCAGCACTGGATGTAGCTGGTGTTGTACCGTGCGCCACCGTCGTTGTAGTCCCGCGCATTCTCTATGCAGTCTTGAATCAGAACGGAGAGGAAGGGCGCCGGCGCATAGCGGGCATACATCGATTCGATGGCCTGGTTGGCCTCTACCTTCACCTCGATGAGCCAGCACAGCTGCGTCTCGAAGGCATCGTACAGGTCTTCGAAACTCGCGAAGCTCCTGGGGTCTCCGGTGGGCGGCCCGATCCGCTTGCCCGACGCGGGGTCCACGCCGTCGTTCAAGGCCAACTCCAGGATCTTCGGCGTGTTCAGGTACCCGGTGAGGAAGTAGGCCTCCTTGCCGAAGGCGCCCGTCTCGATGCATCCGCTGGTGCCTCCTTCCCTGGCATCCTCCACGCTCTTCCCCGACCACACCTGCTCCGTTATCACCGTGTCGGCATTGAAGACCGATGGATAGCCGTAGCCCTTCCGGATCACCCGGCACGCCGCCTTGAGGAAGCGGTCGGGCGTGCGCGCGCTGATCTGCACGTTCGCCTGGGGCTGGAGCAGCCGGATCTCGTCCACGACCTCCAACAGGAGATACGAGAGATCGGAGACCGCATCCTCACCGTCGCGGCTCAGCCCTCCCAGGTTGATGTTGGTGAAGTCGTTGTAGGTCCCGCTCTCCTCGGCGGTCACGCCGACCTTCGGTGGGGCCGGATGGTTGTTGAACTTCACCCACAGGCACTCCAGGAGCTCCTTGGCGCCCTCGCGATCGAGGGTCCCGTCGGCCAAGTCCCGCTCGTAGAAGGGACGGAGATGCTGGTCCAGGTGGCCCGGGTTCATGGCGTCCCAGCCGTTCAGCTCCGTGATGGTGCCAAGGTGTGCGAACCAATACGCCTGCAGCGCCTCGTGGAAGGTCCGCGGTGCGTGCGCCGGCACGCGCCGGCACACCTCCGCGATGTGCGTCAGCTCCTCCCTCCGCTCGGGGTCCGACTCGTCGAGCGCCATCTTCTCGGCGAGCTCGGCATGTCGCTCCGCAAAACGCATCGCAGCGTCACATGCGACGTCCATGGCCCGCAGCGCCTCAGCCTTTCGGGTGGCCTCCGGGTCATCCAGCCAGTCCAGTCGGGCTACGCGCTCGGCGATCTGGCCCTTCGCCTCGAGAAGGCCGCGTTGGTAGAGCAGGCCGTCGAGCGCCGTGTGGCCCGGGGCCCGCTGCTCCATGAACTCCGTGAACACCCCCGCCTCGTACGCGTCCAGCCACCGCCGGGAGACGTGGGCGAAGACCCGGTCCCTCATGGACCGTCCCCGCCAGTACGGGATGACCTCACTCTCGTAGACCGCAACCGCGTCGTCGTCGGTGGCGTATCTGGTGTTGGCCCTCCGGTCGAGCGTGCGCAGATCCTCCGCTGTGTGGCACGTCAGCTCGGGAAACGTCGGCACCGCCTTGGGTGCCGGGCCGCGCTCACCCACGATGAGCTCGTCCTCACCGATCCAGATCGTCTTCTTGTCACACAGCTCCTTGAACGCAAGGGCGCGCATCACCGGCACGGGATAGCGGCCTTCGTTCTCCCGGTAGAACCGGGTGACGATCTCCGCCCTCTCCGTGCTCAGGGTGGGTGTCGCCTCGAAGCTCCGGCGCCGCAGCCGCGCGACACGGTCGTTCACGTTGGTCAACCTCCGATGGTCACGTGGAGTCCCCGGCCTTCCAGGCGCCGGGACATCTCCTGGATCCGTTCTTTCGGCAGCTCGCCGTCCTTGGTGAGCCGCCAGGGGAGCCCGAAGCGGTCGTGCTTCGATCGCGCCGCACGATGGAACGGAAGCAGGTGCACCGCTTCCACACCACCGCGTTCGGCCAGGAAGTCCCCGGCCTTGTCGATGTGATCGAAGCTGTCGCTCACACCCGGAATGAGCGGCAGGCGTACCCGCACCCGGGCGCCACGCGCCAGCAGCCTCTCCAGGTTCGCCAGGATGGGCGCGAGCGGGACGCCGGTCGTTCTGCGGTGCAGCTCGGCGTTCATGGTCTTGATGTCGTAGAGAAAGAGATCCGTCTCGTCCGCCACCTGGAGCAGGATCCTCGGCGCGGCGAACCCCGTCGTGTCCACGGTTCGGTGGATACCGCGCTCGCCGCAGCCGCGAAGAGTATCCAGGAGAAAGGCCCACTGGAGAAGGGGCTCGCCTCCCGAGAACGTGACGCCGCCTCGGGACTGGTCGTGGAAGAGCTGGTCGCGCTCGATCTCGCGCAGCAGCTCCGTCACGGTGTACGAGCTTCCCACGGTCTCTCGCGCCTGCGCGGGGCACGCCAGCACGCAGGCGCCGTCCACCCGGCAGCGCTCGACGTCGACGACGACTCCGGACGGCGTCATGGTCAGCGCACCGTTCGCGCACGCCGCCACGCACGAGCCACATCTCAGGCACCGGTCGCGCTCGTAGTGGATGAAGGGCGTCCGTCCCTGGCTTTCGGGGTTGTGGCACCACCAGCACGAGAGGGGGCAACCCTTGAAGAACACGGTGGTGCGTATGCCCGGGCCGTCATGCACAGAATAGCGGCGAATGTCGAAGATGAGGCCTCGCCTCACACGCGGGTCCCTCCGTGCCTGTGGAGTCCGATTCCGGCCAAGCGGTTCTCCGGGACGGCGAGGGCGCCGGGGAGCTGACCGACGGCCAAATATAGCGATTCACCGGACCGGCCTGTCCCCCGGGACGTCCGGATGCCCGCCCCTTTCGGCCAAGGAGCGCCTCCTCGCCCGGGGCGGCACAGGCGGAGTCGCTCACACCGCGAAGAGCGGCGGGACCCTCCTGTTGAAATCCGTCACGTCCTGGTACGCCTTCGCGACGCGCAGCGTGTCGGCGTCCCCCCAGAGCCGCCCGATGAACGAGATGCTCGAGGGTGTCCCCTCCTCGGTGAACCCGTTGGGGACGACCGTGGCTGGGTGGCCCGTGAGGTTCGTCATGAGGAGGACGCTGTCGTTGCGGCCGCCGCCGAACGAGGGAGTGGCCAGGACGTCGATCCCCTCCATGGTGGTGCCCATGGCCCGCATGACCATCGTGCGCACGCGGTTGGCCTGGATGTATTCCACGGCCGGAATCAGGCGAGCCGTGCGGAACGTGTTGGGCCAGCTGCCGGGCCTCTGCTGCACCAGGAGGTCGTCGCGGCCCGAGCGGGTCAGCTCGTCGAAGGCGGCCGCGGCCTCGGCGCTGAGGATGATGCGCAGCGCCGACAGGGGAAAGGCACCCGGAAGCTCGACGGGAACCAGGTCCACGCCCAACCCTCTGAGGACCTGCAGGGACGCGTCGTCGAGGGCCTTTCCCTGGTGGTCGGCTTGGAACGCGCTCTCGAAATACCCGACCCGCAGTCGCGAGAGATCCCGCGCGGCGTCCCAGTTGAAGCCCACCGATCTGGCGGCGGGATCCACACCATCGGCTCCGTGGACGGCATCCAGGACCAGGGCACAGTCTTCGGCGCTTCGGCCCAGCACCCCGATCTTGTCCATGGTCCAGGACAGCGCCATGGCGCCGGTGCGGCTCACATGGCCGAAGGTGGGCCGGTGGCCGGTGGCGCCGCACCGGCTCGCCGGCGATACGATGGAGCCCATGGTCTCCGTACCGAGGGCAAATCCCACGAGCCCGGCCACGGTGCTGGCGGCCGACCCGGCGGACGAGCCACTCGATCCCTGGTCGATCTTCCATGGGTTGCGGGTGCGCCCGCCGAACCAGACGTCGCCCTGCGCGAGGGCGCCCAGGGTGAGCTTGGCCACCAGGACCGCGCCGGCATCGTCGAGCTTCTCGACCACCGTGGCGTCAACGTCGAGGAGTCGATCGGCGTAGGGCCTGGCTCCCCAGGTGGTGGGATAGCCCTTGACGGCCACCAGATCCTTGGCTCCCCAGGGAATCCCATGCAGGGGTCCGCGATATCGGCCCGCGGCAATCTCCTCGTCAGCGCGGCGGGCGAGGGACAACGCCCGGTCTTCGGTGAGGGTGATCACCGCCTCCAATCGTGGGCCGTACCTCTCGAGGCGTGCCAGGTACATCTCCGTGAGCTCCACCGACGTCACCTGGTGGGCACGCACCAGCGCGGCGAGATGGGTTACCGGCCAGAAGGCCACCTCTTCCAGGTTCCCCGGCCTAGCGACCGTTGGCGCCGGGCTCACCCGCATGGGGCGCGACGCGACCGCAGGCTCCTGCCGCTCGGACCCGGGTCGGAATACAAAGGCAGGTGGAACGGAATTGGGAATGTCGACCGTGCGCAGCATGTCGTAGGCGGCGACGTCCGAGTTGAGCCCCTGCACCATCATCTCGCGCTCGGCGTCCGAGAACTCGAGGCCGGCCACCTTCTCGGCCTCCGCCACCACTTCCTTGTTCACGATTCCCGCCTGCTGAGCCCGCGCCCAGAGCACGCCCGGAAAGAGGGTTCCTCCCAACCCCGTGGCCGAGAACCAGGCAACGAACGTCCGGCGATCGAGGCCTCCGGGCCCCGATTTCCCGCCTACATGACTGGACACGCGCGAGCCCTTCATCTGGCCTGCCTCCCTCTGTCCGAATCGGTGCCAAGGGGCCTCCTCGGAGGGGCATCCTGGGGTCAGGCCATCGCCCATCGCAAGCGTGGGGAAATTCCCGCTTGTGCCTGCTTGGCCCGCCGGATACCCTTGGGGGCCTTCCGGGCCGCCTGCCTGGATGGCAGAGTGGTATTTCGAGCGAGCTTGAACCTACATCGGAACCCAAAGGGAGCGCGTCCATGAAGGTCGCCGTCCTGAAGGAAACACGCGCCGACGAGCACCGGGTGGCCCTCGTCGCCCAGGGCGTTCAATCGCTGGTGAAGTCGGGGCTCGAGGTCGTGGTGGAGACCGGAGCCGGCACCGCCGCCGGCGTCTCCGACGACGATTATCGCCAGGCCGGAGCCACGGTTGCGAACGGCGCCGCCGAAGCACTCGCGGGCGCCGGTATGGTGCTGCTGATCAACCCACCCGGAGCCGACACCATCCCGCAGATGGCCGAAGGCACGATCCTGGTGTCCTTCCTCAGCCCGCTGACCAACCCCGCGTTGGTGAAGGCGCTGAAGGATCGGAAGATCACCGGCATTTCCATGGAGATGGTGCCGCGGATCACGCGGGCGCAGTCCATGGACGCGTTGTCGTCCCAGGCCACCGTCGCCGGCTACAAGGCGGTCCTGATGGCGGCGGACGCCCTGCCGAAGTTCCTCCCCATGTTCACGACCGCGGCGGGGACCATCCGACCGGGGAAGGCGTTGATTCTGGGGGCCGGCGTGGCGGGCTTGCAGGCCATCGCCACGGCGAAGAGGCTGGGTGCGGTGGTCGAAGCCTTCGACGTGCGACCGGCCGTGAAGGAGCAGGTGCAGAGCCTCGGCGCGAAGTTCCTCGAGACCGAGCACGACGTGACCGCCGAGGGAGAGGGCGGCTATGCAAAGGAGCTCTCCGAAGAGCAGCACAAGCGGGAGCTCGAGCTCATCGCCGCGCACATCGCCGACGCCGACATCGTCGTCACCACCGCGCAGATTCCCGGACGCAAGGCGCCGGTGCTCATCACCGCGGACATGGTGAAGTCCATGAAGACCGGATCGGTCATCGTCGACCTCGCCGCCGAGTCTGGGGGCAACTGCGAGGGCACGAAGGCCGGTGAGACCGCCGTAGTGGACGGTGTCTCGATTGTGGGACCGAGCAATCTGCCCGCCACGATCCCCGTGCACGCGAGCCAGATGTACTCGAAGAACATCGTCACCCTCATCGCCGAGTTCGTCGACAAGGAGGGTGCTGTGAACCTCGACTTCGCCAACGATGTGGTCGGCCCCTCGACGGTCACCCACGCCGGCGAGATCGTGAACGAGAGGGTGAAGGAGGCGGTGGGCGCTTAGCCCTCCGCCCCTGTGGATAACCAAGCACGCTTAAGCCCCACTCCGAGGAGAACCCATGGGTGATGTGGCTCAAACGGCAGCGCAGCCATCCGTAGCGATGCCAGCCCTGATGATCGCACTCTACGTGTTCGTCCTCGCGACCATGACGGGACGCGAGGTCATCACGAAGGTCCCCCCCACGCTGCACACGCCGCTGATGTCGGGATCCAACGCGATCTCCGGCATCTCCATCGTCGGCGCCCTGGTGGTGGCCGGCCATATGGAGGGTACCCTGCAGCTCGTGCTCGGCGTCGCCGCGGTGGCGATGGGCACCATCAACGTGGTCGGTGGCTTCCTGGTCACCGACCGCATGCTCGCCATGTTCAAGAAGCGCTGAGGAGAGGCTCACGATGGACACCCATATCATTGTGGAGCTGGCCTACCTCGTCTCGGCGATCATGTTCGTGTTGGGCCTCAAGCGGATGCAGTCCCCCGCCACGGCCCGCACCGGGAACATGCTGGGCGCCACGGCCATGCTCATCGCCATCGTCACGACGGTGGTGGACAACCAGATCATCTCGTGGGGCGGCATCATCGCCGGCTTCCTCATCGGCGGCACGTTCGGCGCGGTAGCCTCCTACGCCGTGAAGATGACCGCCATGCCGCAGATGGTCGGCCTCTTCAACGGCTTCGGCGGTGGCGCGTCTCTGCTCGTGGCGGTGGTGGAGTACCTGCGCCATGCAGGTAGCGTCGGCACCGGAACGTACGGCATCAGCATCATGGTCACGGTACTCATCGGTGCCGTGACGCTGTCGGGCTCGATGATCGCGTTCCTGAAGCTGAACGAGTGGATGACCGGGAATCCGATCACCTACCCGCTGCAGAAGACGCTCAACGCGCTGCTCTTCCTCGGCGCCATCGCGGCCGCCGTCTTCGCCATGGGGGTCGGTCAGTTCAATCCCGACACCATGTTCTGGATCCTGGTGGCGATCTCGCTGGTCCTGGGCGTGACGCTCACCATTCCCATCGGCGGAGCGGACATGCCGGTGGTGATCTCGCTCCTCAACTCGTACTCGGGCCTCGCGGGCGCTGCGGCGGGGTTCGTCATCATGAACATGGTGCTGATCATCGCCGGAGCGCTGGTAGGTGCGTCCGGGATCATCCTCACCATGATCATGTGCAAGGGGATGAACCGCTCCCTGACCAACGTGATGTTCGGCGCCTTCGGTGGCACAGCGAACATCGACAAGAGCCAGATCGGGAAGCGCCCGGTGAAGCGCGCGGATGCCGAGGCGGTGGCGGCCGAGCTGGGCTATGTCCACTCGGTGATCATCGTCCCGGGATACGGGCTGGCGGTGGCTCAGGCGCAGCACGAGCTGCGTAAGGTGGGTGACCTCCTGGAGCAGCGTGGCGTGGACGTGCGCTATGCGGTGCACCCCGTCGCGGGCCGCATGCCGGGGCACATGAACGTGCTCCTGGCGGAAGCCGACGTGCCCTACGACAAGCTCTTCGACCTCGACGAGATCAACGACGACTTCGCGGACACGGACGCGGTGCTCATCGTCGGTGCCAACGACGTGTGCAACCCGGCGGCCCGGGATCCCAACAGCGTCATCGCCGGAATGCCCATCCTGGACGTGGACAAGGCGCGGCGAACCATCGTCATGAAGCGGTCGCTGTCTCCGGGATTCGCCGGCATCGACAACGACCTCTTCTACAACGACAACAACCTCATGTTCTTCGGGGACGCCAAGCAGTCCATGTCGGACCTGGTGAAGGCGCTGCGCGAGCTGGCCTGACCGCGGCCGCCGGAAGGCGAGCGAAGGGGCCGGGAGCGAAACGCTCCCGGCCCCTTCGCTTTATCGAGGATGGGCGGGAGGGCGCCTCGCGGCGGACACCCCAGGCCCGCGGGACGGTCAGTCGGACGTTGCCGCGGCAGCCGACTCCCGGAGGAGGTCCCAAAGCGCCGCCACGTGCCGCTCCGTCGTCTTCAGATTGCCCACGGCAACGCGGAGCACGAGGCGTCCGTGGAGCTTGGTGTGGGAGAGGAAGGCCTTCCCCGACCCATTCACTCTGTCGAGGATGAGCTGGTTGATGTCGTCGGCCCGCTCGTCGCTCATCCGGGGCGGGGCGTGCCGCAGGCACACCAGACCGAGAGGAACGGGGGCCGCGACCTCCCAATCCTCGCTGGCGTCGGCCCACGACTCCAGGAGCCGCGCCAGCCGGACGTGCTCACGGATGTTGGCCACGATGCCATCCCGTCCGAACCAGCGAAGCACGAACCACAGCTTGAGCGCCCGGAAGCGCCGCCCCAGCGCCACCCCGTAGTCCATGAGGTTCTTCACGTCCCCCTGCTCCGTCGAGCGGAGGTACTCCGGTATCAGCGAGAACGCGCGCACCAGAACCCCGGGGCGGCGGCAGTACAACGTCGAGCAATCGGTGGGGGTGAAGAGCCACTTGTGGGGGTTGATGACAATGGAGTCGGCACCCTCCCACCCGGACAGCAGCGGACGCAGCTCCGGAACGATAGCGGCGGGCCCACCGTACGCCGCGTCCACGTGCACCCACGCGCCGTGGGCGCGCGCCAGAGGCACGATCTCCCCCACCGGGTCCAGCGACGTGACGGACGTCGTTCCCAGCGTCGGGACCACCGCCACGGGGCGGATGCCCGCGGCCTCGTCCTCCTCCATCGCCGCCTCGAGGGCGTCCGTGCGCATCCGGAAGGCATCGTCCGACGGAATCGTCCTGTACCCGCTCCGTCCGAAGCCCAGCGTCATCACTGCCTTCTCCACCGAGGAGTGCGCGTGCTCCGAGGCGTACACGCGGCCCCGTGGCAGGCCGAAGAGGCCACCGTCGTGCACCTCCGGATACGCCACCTCACGGGCGGCCGCCAGGGCATAGAGGGTGGAGTGCGACGCCGTGTCGTTGATGACCCCGTCGAAATCGTCCGGCAGCCCCACGAGCTGTCGGAGCCAGTCCGTCGCCACCTCTTCGAGCTCCGTGGCCGCGGGCGAGCTTCGCCAGACCATCGCGTTCACGTTCAGAGCCGCGGACAGCATCTCCCCCAATATCCCCGGCCCGGACCCGGTGATGGCGAAATAGCCGAAGAAGGCTGGGTGGTTCCAGTGGGTCACGCCCGGTACGATGATGTCCCGGAAGTCGGCGAGGGCGGCCTCCATGGACTCTCCCGCCTCTGGAGGCGCGGCCGGAAGGCTGCGGCGGACGTCGCCTGGAACCACGTCCGGGAAGACACGGAGATCCCCGACCGACGCCACGTAGTCCGCGATCCAGTCGGCCACCTCGTGGCCCAGGCGGCGGAGGTCCTCCGCGGGGAGATCTCCTGGAGAGATCGAGCCGCTAGCGCCCTTCATCGACAGCCAGGGACCTCGTCGCGAGGGAGGGCGCAATGGCCTCGCGAAGCTCCTCCCGGAGCGCATCCAGCTGGCTCTGGATTTCCGCCTTGAGCTCCGCCGTGGGCGGAACGTCGGGAACCCCCGAGCCCTCGAAGAGCGAGAAGAAGAGGGCATCGGTGTGGCCGACGCTGGCATGGGTGACGCCGCGGTCGATCGCCCGATTGAGCCGGAGCACCTCTCTCAGCGAGATGCGAGCGCGACCATCGAGCGGCGGCTCCTGATAGAGGAGTCGGATGACGGCCTCCCGCAGGATCTGGAATTCCTCGATCACCTCGCCGGCTGCGAGCCCTCGTCGGGCCGCGACATTACCGAAGAGCTCTGCCCCTCTCACCCATAGCGGCTCCACCTCATCGCGGTACGGACCCAGCATGGCGGGTAGGAACCGAACCAGAAGGTCGACGAACTCCTCCAGGAGCCCGTTGACGCCCTGGGTGGAGCGGTCATAGCGGCTCTGGATCTCACGAAGCCAGCGGTCCGAGAGCCGGCCCAGGCGCTCTTCGACCCACTCCGAAAGCTCCAGGGGCTGGACCCTCCGCTGCGTCCGGTGGGACGCCGTTTGGGGATGTGTTGAAGTGGCTCCTGCGGTCCGGGAGATCGGAGGCTCGGCCGCGATGTTCCTCATGTCCGCCTGGGTTCGGGTCGGGCGGTCGGAGGGACGCGCTCAGGCGTCCTCCACGGAGCCGAAGCGATTGGCGGGACGCTCCAGCATGCTATCTAAGATGTCCGATCCGGCTGCGGGTCGCCACCCCCGTGATCCGGCTGTGCGTCCCACGCGGCGAGGTGAACGGAGACCCTCGTGCCGAGGCCGCCACCGCTCTCCAGGCCCACCCAGGCACCCCACGATTCCACCAGCCGGCGGACGATCGCCAGGCCCAGGCCGGTACCCGTCGAGCGGGTGCTGAACTGCGGCTCGAAGACCCTGGCCATGATCTCCGTGGGGATGCCGGCGCCGTCGTCAACGACCTCCAGGAGCACCACTTCGGGCCCTTCGGATCGGACCTCCACCCGCACCACGCCGCCACCCTTCACCGCGTATCGGGCGTTCTCCAGGAGATTCACCAGTACCTCCTTGAGCTCCGGTACGCGCGCGCGCACCAGTGGGAGACCCTCGTCCACGTGACGCTCGAACCGCACGGGCCCGTGTGACCCCTCGTACAGGGCCAGGACCTCGCCTACGACCTTCGCCAGGTCGACGGCGGATACCGGTACGGTTTCCGGATCCCCCGGAGCGCCGAAGCGGGAGAACGACTGGGCAATGGCGGCGAGGCGATCGATCTCCTGGAGCATGGCGTCGGCGTTTCGCACCAGAACGTCCCCGAAGTCGGGCTTGCGGTCGTCCCATGCACGCCGAATGTGCTGGATGGAGAGCTTGATGGGGGTGAGAGGGTTCTTCACCTCGTGCGCCACCTGGCGCGCCATCTCCCCCCAGGCCAGAACCCTCTCGGTGCGCAACTCGTCGGTCACGTCCTCGATGGCCACCACGGCGCCCCCCTTGGCGGCATGCGTCCCCAGGCGCCGAGCACGGACCCGGAAGCGGCGTCCGCCGATCTGCAGGTCGCCTCCTGACTCGGTGCGCTCCGCGTCGAGGAAGATGTCCACCCAACGCGCCAGAGAATCGCCCGACGCATCCCCGACGGGGAGCGGCTGACCGACGTTCACGGAGGCCCCCAGGAGGGCTTCGGCTCTGGGGTTCACCAGGGTGACCCGCCGCGCGGAGTCCAAAGCCAACATGCCCACCGCGGCTTCTTCCATGATCGCCCGAGTCCGTCGCGTGGTGCGCACCAGCTGGCGTCGTGCCCGCCGGAGCCGTCTCACCATGCGGTTGAACGCCTGGAAGACCGACCCGAACTCGTCGGCTCGCCCCGCGGGGAGGCGCAGGCCGAGATTCCCGGCGCCCACCCGCTCCGAGGCCACCTGGAGCGCGTGGATCGGTGACGTGAGCGCGCGACCCACGAGGAGTGCCAGCATCAAGGACAGCACCGCGCCCACCACCACCGTGAAGCCGACCAGCTCCGCGACGTCGGAGGCTCCCGCAGCCGTGGCTCCGGCCCTGATGGGCACCTGGGCTGCGATGACGTCCCCGGTGGGGAGCCGCCGGTAGGACGTAGTATAGGTCCACTCACCCAGAGAGCTCTCGGTCGTCGCCCGGATCGCCTCCTGTTCCAGGAGCCTCTCGGTGCTCAGGGGGATCCATTCTTCGTACAGCCCGAGGTCGACGAGCTCCTGCACGGAGCCGGCCTGGAGCGCGCCTCGACGGTAATCCAGAAGCTCCGCCCCCACGCGACGGGCCAGCGCCTCCATCCGACCGCTCACCTCGAAGTACCAGCCAGCGGCGTCATCGGTGGCTCTCTCCGCCAGCACCTGGGCAGCCCGGTGCGACGCTTCAGCGATGGCCCGATACGCCACCGTTCCGAAGATGACGTTGGCCAACGTGAAGAACCCGAACAGCGCCAGGGTGACGCGGGCCCGGAAGGAGATCACGAGATCCCGGAGGTGCACTCTCAGCGGGTTGCCCTCACGCAGAAGGGCGCGCCCCACGAGCCAGAAGAACAGGAAGAAGGAGACATCCAGCAGGAGGAGCAGCGTGCCCCGGGCCACGGCGAGGAGTCCGCCGGGCAGCGAGACCTCGTAGTGAGCGCGGTACGTCGCGTTGGGAAAGCGAAGCGCCGTCTCCCCCTGCCATCCGTCCGCGGTGCGGGTCCAGCGCAGCTGACCCGGGGTGCCCAGCTGATAGGCGGCCCGCGGGATGATCGTCAGAGGGTCGGTGTCGGTCTGCCGGCCTCCAGCGAGAAGGGGACTCAGCCGCGTCCCGGCGTTGGGATCCGCGAACGGAGGGACGGCCACGGTGAGTACCTGACCTCCGGAGAGGGGTACACGCAGGACGTACCTGGCGTCGTCGCGGTCGTACGCTACCACGACGGGCCCCCGAAGCGTGTCCTGGTCGAAGGCATCCTGAGACACCGGGGGGCGCTCGGCGACCCCGACACGGAGCTCTTGCTGTGGCACTCCCGCCTGGGACCACAGCGTCAGCCACGCCGTCTGGCCGAGGCTCGCCAGGTCGCTGGCGGCCCAGGCGTCGTACATCATGTCCACCCCTTTCTCATCGGCGCCGTCGAGAGAGTCGGCGGCCTCTGCGAGACGGTAGAGCGCGCGCTCCACCGGGGGGTCGTTCCGCGCTTCCACACGGTTCAGTCGCGCGTCTCCCGCCTGGATGCGTGCCTGCACCCGCGAACCCCAGGCCACAGGAACCGCTGCGCTCGCCGCCAGCAGGCCGGCGAGGACCCATGAGGCAGGTGACCTCCGCCACCCTGGCCACCCAGGAAGAGCGGCGGCCGCCAGGGCAACCGGGACACCCCATGCGAGGGGCCACCAGGTAGGCACGTTGGCGGTGTGCCAAACGAAGAGGGTCGACACGGCGCCGAGCACGAAGCCGAGGAGCACGCCGACGGGCAACTGCCACGTGGCACGCTTCCCCGAGATCGGCTTCACCCGGACCAGAACGGCCCCGGTCAGGAGCGTGAGGAGCAGCATGGCCACGCCCTGGTACAGGATCCAGTAGACCGTCCCTTGCGCCAGCGTCCCCGGTGCGAGCCCGGATTTCATCACCCACAGCAGCAGGGTGAACCCTACCGCGGCGATCACACCCGCCACCCAGGGCCGGATCCGCTCCCTCGGCCGGGGAAACACGGCCACCACCGTCACCACGCCCAGGACCATGGCCGCCAGGCGCCCCAGGGGGATGAGCTTCGGACCCGGAAGCGAGAAGCGGTTGGTGTCGAAGAAGGGGCGGAGCACCTCCAGGTGATGGAAGGGCAAGGCTCCCGAGATGAAGACGAGGGTGAACGCGGCGGTGAGTCCCCACCCCAGGCCCTCTGGTGCTCCCAGTGCGAGGAAGATCCAAGCGACGATGGCCAACACCCCCACCCGCACACGCCACCGGTTGCGGACCTCGGCTACGCGCACCGCCGCCTGGGGCTGGTCCAGCACCACGGTGAACAGTGTCTGGTCCCCCAACCGGAGGTCCCACCCCCCCAACCCCGAGGGCGGATCCTTCACGATCCGGATCCCCTCCCCCACCTCACGCCGAAACCGTGATGCGAAGTCTCCGGCATCGGCACTCAGGGACGGTGGCAGCTCGGTGCTCAAGAGAATGGCGGCCACGGCGGTGCCCGCGGTGCCCGCGCTTGAGGTGACGTACAGGTAGCTGAAGAGCGGCAGATCCCCGAAGACGTAGCGACGTGTCCCCCCCTTCGCCTCCGTCGGGATCTCCCCGCGATGGCTTCCGTCCCAGGACACCAGCGCCCCCGAGGGGTCGTACAGCGCCAGTGCGGACACTCCGTCGCGTCGACGGAGCTCGGCCACCTGCTCGTCCGTGGCGGCATTGCGGGCGGCGAGCGCAGCCAACGTGTCGGCGGCCGCCTCCGCCGCCTTCTCTCGCTCCTGGAGCTCGGCGTTCAGGCTCTCACCAACCTGCTCCTCACGGGTGCTCCAGTAGCCCGACCAGTCCGTCCGGATACGCTCGACCTGGCGGTGAGCGACGAATCCCGCCAGGATCCCCCCGACGAGAACGATCAACCCGAGGGATCCGGCGCGGGAGCGCGCGCCACCCCAGAGCACCGCCACGCCGGCGCCCAGTGCGGCCACGAAGAGCACGCGGGGCTCGGGCGTCCCGGACCAGAGGCTGAGAGCCATGACCCCCAGCCACGGCCCGACACCGCCCGCGGCACCGGCAGCCCGGGTCCACATTCTTGAGGAGCGCGAGGGTGACGTCATACGTGCTCGACGAGCTCAGCTGGCCTGAAGTCGGACGAATGCTGGCGCGCGACCCGCGCCTCCTCGTGCCGGTGGGAGCCCTGGACCAACATGGACCCCACCTGCCGCTGGGAGCGAACACGTTGGTGGCTACCCGTGTCGCCGGCGACGTAGCCGCGCGTACCGGCATCCTGTGCGCTCCCACCTTCTGCTACGGTGTGACCGGCCCCGGAGGTCCCTACGCCGGTGCGGCGGGCTTGCGGCGAAAGACCTTCCACCGAGCGCTCAACGAGCTCCTGGCTCGTTGGGAAGACCACGGTGTGCGAGAGTTCCTCGTGGTCAGCGCGCACCGGTGTGAGCCCCACCTGGAGGCGATCCTCATGGCCCTCACCGCGCGCGCCACCACCACCGTCTTCGACCTCTATCAGATCGACGTGGCCGACCTTCTGGAGGAGGATCCCTGGCGAGCGCACGCCGGCGAGCTGGAGACGTCTCTGCTCCTTCATCTGGCCCCCGAGCGGGTGAAGCTCCAGGATGCGGCGGACTTCGTTCCGGAAGACCGTGCGCTGCGAAGATATACGCGCGGCAGAGCGCCCACACCCCCATCCGAGAGTCGGGGAACGCTGGGGCGTCCGTCCCTCGCTTCTGCGGACAAGGGTCGGGCGGTCTTCAGCCGGTATGTCGACACCCTCACGGCGGTGATCTCCGGCGACGGTACCCGGACCGCCACTCAGGCCGCGGTGTAGAGCGACGTCGACCTTCGAGAAGAACCCGAGCCCTCCATTCCCGAGACCGGTTCCGATGTCAACAAGTCGTCTCGTCCCCCTCCTGGCGCTCGTCACCTCCCTCGCTCCGACACCGTTGGTCTCCCAGAGCGTCCTGGTCGACGAGGGCACGTTCGCGTTGACCATCGGCGGGAAGTCCGCCGGTACGGAGACTTTCCAGATCCGCAGGAGCGGCATTGGTGCCAACGCCATCGTCATCGCCCAGGGACGAGTGGACATGACCGGCCCCGACGGCCGCGTGGAATTGGATCCGCTCCTGGAAGCCGACCTTCCCCAGGGCGCGGCCACGAGCTACCACCTCAAGGTGAGCGGCGCGCAGACCGCCGAGATGAGCCTGAAGCTGGCGGGACGGCGCTACGTCTCCCTGATCCGGTCCGATGCCGGCGAGGAGGAGCGCGAGTTCCTGGCACGGCCGGAGACGCACATCCTCGAAGAGGACGTCGCCCACCAATACTACTTCCTGCACAGTGCCCGGGAGGGGGAGCGCACGCCCATCATCGAACCGCGCACGCGGAGGCAGTTCATCCTCACCACCTCGGCGTCTTCCGACGAGCAACTCCAGCTGGGTCCAAACCTGGTGCAAGCACGGAAGGTCACGTTCAGCGCAGGCGGCACCGACGAACGCACGGTGTGGTTCGACCGTCAGGGGCGAGTCCTCAAGGTCGAGATCCCCACCAGGAGCTACGTCGCCCAGCGTCAGGATCTCGTGGGCTGACGACGTCTTGCCGGTGTCTCGGCGGCCCCCCTCGTAGGAATCCCCCGAACCTGCGCCCCAGACCGAGTCGGAGCGCGTTGCGGAGGAGCTGTGGGGCTCCCCGTGCGCGCCAACCTTGGTGCGTGGTCCGGCGTGATTACCTTTCGGGGTTCGTGCGCGGTGAAGGGGCTGAGGGATTTGTGCGTAATGCCGGACGAAACGTCGAAACTGCCTCGTACGAAAAGGCGTACGGGCGGGCGCCCCCACCGTTTCTTCCCCCGGTGCTCCAGGGAGGTCGTGAGGATGAGGATCCGCGCAGGCACGCTGGCCGTGGCCGCGCTTCTGGTCACGGTGTCGGCCGCCGCCCAGGAGGCCGTCCCGCCCGAGCTGTCACTGCAACAAGCCCTCGACATCGCCCGGCGGAACAACCCCACCTACCTCCAGGCGGTAAACGACAAGGACGTGGCCGATTGGGACGTCAAGCAGGCATGGGGACAGCTTCTGCCGTCCGCTTCCGCCAGCTCGGGAGTCTCGTGGCAGGGGCCGGGCGAGCAGCAGCTCGTCGGAGGACTGACCCTGGGTGACCTGGGGTTCGGCGGGCAGCCGTCCTACTACTTCTCGAGCTACCGGGTCGGCCTGAACTACAACCTGAGCTGGTCGACGATCCTCGGTCCCTCCCAGGCGAAGGCACAGCGGAACGCCACCGTGGCGCGCACAAGCCAGGCCGAGGCCACCCTGGTCAATCAGGTGACCCAGAACTACCTGGACGTGCTGAGACAGCAGGAGGGGGTGCGGCTCGCCGAGCAGCAGCTGGAGAACGCTCAGTACAACCTCCGTCTGGCCCAGGGACGCCTCGAGGTGGGCGCGGCGACACCCATCGACGTGGGCCAGGCCCAGGTCCAGGTGGGGCGGAGTCGCGTGGGAGTCCTCCAGGCCCAGAACACCTTGGCGACGGCGCGTATGCGCCTCCTGCAGCAGATGGGGGTCCCGGTCGATCAGGAGATCGCGCTCACGACGACCTTCGACCTCACCGAGCCCACCTGGAACCTCGAGGAGCTGTATGACGAGGCTCTGAGGAACAACCCTGGGCTGCTCGCGGCACGCAGCTCGAAACACGCAGCCGACATCGGCGTGAGCAGCGCGCGATCGGCATACTACCCCAGCCTGTCGCTCAGCACGGGCTGGAGCGGATTCACCCGCGAAGCCAGTAGCACCGGACTGCAGATCGCGCAGGCGCAAGCCCAGGTGGCCAGCGCGGTGTCGCAGTGCAACTACACAAACGAGCTCTACAGCCGCCTCGCGGATCCGCTGCCGCCGCTGGACTGTACGCAGTACCGGTTCACGGACGCGCAGAGGCAGGCCATCATCAATGCCAACGACCAGTTCCCGTTCAGCTTCCAGAAGTCGCCTCCCAGCGTCTCGCTGTCCGTGAGCATTCCGCTCTTCCAGGGGCTTTCGCGCCAGCGCAACGTGGAGGCCGCCCGCGCGCAGCGAGAAGACCTCGCCCAGCAGCTTCGGGACCAGGAGCTCGCGCTGAGGGCCAACCTCTCCATCGGCCTCGCCACGGTGAAGACCGACTACCAGAGCGCGCGCCTCGAGGAGGAG
Organism: Gemmatimonadota bacterium; assembly: GCA_022340755.1. Lineage (GTDB taxonomy): Bacteria > Gemmatimonadota > Gemmatimonadetes > Longimicrobiales > Gaopeijiaceae > SZUA-318. Next base: position 14,215 of record JAJDNI010000188.1, on the reverse strand, counting down.
AACCGGAATCTGGCCGAACAGCAGCTCCGCCTGGCTCGGGAACGCTATCAACTCGGCGCCATCACCTTCGTGGAGCTCATGGACGCCCAGACGGTCCTCGCTCAGGCCGACCGTGACCGCACGGCGGCCATCTTCGCCTACCACGACGCGGTCTCGGCCCTAGACGCGCTCGTGGGGACCTCGCTGCGCAACTGACGAATAGCAGGGAAGCGTATAGACATGCAGACCCGAACGAAGGTCCTCATCGGCATCGCGGTGGTTGCCCTGTTCGGCTCGGCCGCCGCTCTCAGCGTCGCCAAGTCCCGGGACCGGGGCCTGGAGGTCCGGCTCGAAGCCGTCAAGCGCCGCGACCTGACCCAGATCGTCACTGCGTCCGGGAATATCCGCGCGCGCCGGGCCGTCGACATGAGCTCCGACATCTCCGCCAAGGTGTCCCAGTTGCTTGTCGACGAAGGCCAGGACGTCAAGGAGGGTCAGGAGCTCCTACGACTGGATCCCGCCCAATACCAGGCCGGGGTTTCGCGCGCGGAGGCCGCCCTGTCCCAGGCCAAGGCAACGGAGGCCCAGCAGCAGGCGAACCTGATCCAGGCTCAGAGGAACCTGGACCGCTTCCTCGCCCTGCGCGACCGGGATTCCCTGCTGGTCAGCGCCCAGCAGGTCGACGATGCGCGCACGGCGCTCGACGTGGCCCAGGCCCAGGTGCGCTCGGCCACCTTCGGGGTGTCCCAGGCACAGGCTTCGCTCGATCAGTCCGAGGATCAGCTCGCGAAGACCATCATCCGCGCCCCCATGGACGGCAAGATCACCCGCCTGAACGTCGACGTGGGAGAGACGGTGATCATCGGCACCATGAACAACCCCGGAAGCCTCATCCTCACGATCTCGGACCTCTCGGTCATCGAGGTGGTGCTGCAGGTCGACGAGACCGACGTGCCGGAGGTCGCCCTGGGAGACAGCGCTACGGTGCGCATCGACGCTTTCCCCGATCGGACTTTCACGGGCAGGGTGACGGAGATCGGGAACTCGGCGATCCGCCCCCCGTCGCAGCAGACCACCGGGCAGCAGGCGGCCATCGACTTCGAGGTGGTGCTCACGCTGGACCCGACGGACGCGCCGCTCCGGCCCGACCTCTCGGCGACAGCGGACATCGTCACCGCGACCCGCAAGGACGCCCTGGCCGTTCCCATCATCGCGATGGCGGTAAAGGAACAGCGTGCCGATTCCACCCTTGCCGACTCGACGGGAATGGAGAGCGGCGCCGCGAACGCCGACGAGGAGACGGAAGCCCAAGCAGCCAACAAGGATGTCGAGGGTGTCTACGTCGTGAAGGACGGCAAGGTGAAGTTCACGCCCGTGAAGACCGGGATCGCGGGTCAGGAGTACTTCGAGGTCCTTTCCGGGCTGTCGGAGGGTGATACCGTGGTGGCGGGGCCCTATCAGCGCATCCGGCAGCTTCGCGACGGTGACCAGGTGAAGCAGGCCAAGGAAACCACTGCCGGCTGACGGGGTGACGCGTGCAGCTCTGGGAAGGCATCACACTCGCGTTCCAGCAGATCTGGACGCAGAAGCTCAAGAGCTTCTTCAGCGTTCTGGGTGTGATCCTGGGCGTCATGTTCCTCATCGTCGTCGTGACGGTGGTGCAGGGGCTGGACCAGTACGTCCGCGAGGACTTCACCTCGAAGGTGTTCGGCGTCAACACGGTGACGCTGCGTCGCTGGTCGAGCGTGAACATCAACACGGACCCGGAAGAGTGGCGCGCCCGCCTGCGCCGGCCGCGTCTCTACTTCGACGACGCGGCGGCGATCCGGCAGCGACTCTCCGTCCCCGCTCGGGTCGCCGTCGAGAACGACACCGGTGGGGACGCCGTGGGCGACAACGGGCGATCGGTCACCGGGGTCATGATCATCGGGGCCTCTCCGGAGATCTTCACCATCCGTGACCTGGAGATCAGTCGCGGACGAGCGTTCACGCCCCAGGAGGCCGATGCCGGCGTTCCCGTGATCGTCATCGGCTCGGAGACCGCCTCGAAGATCTTCGAGGACCTCGACCCCCTGGGCCGCACGGTCCGCCTGCGCGGATTCCCGTACAGGGTCATCGGCGTGCTCAAGGAGCGGGGCTCCCTCTTGGGGCAATCGCTGGACAACCTCGCCGTCGCGCCCGCCCGCTCCCCCATCCAGGCGCTGACGGGTCCACGGGGCACCGTCACCGACGTCCTCATCCAGACGCTGGATCCGTCGCGCCTCTCCGAAGCGCAGCTCGAGGTGGAGGGCATCATGCGGGCCCGTCATCGCCTCGGCCCGAGCCAGCCGGACGACTTCTCGTTGGAGACCGCCGAGCAGGCGATCAGCTTCTGGAACAAGATCTCGCGCATCCTGTTCCTGGCGCTGCCGATGCTGGTCTCCATCGCCCTCGTGGTGGGGGGCATCGTCATCATGAACATCATGCTCGTTTCGGTGATGGAGCGGACCCGTGAGATCGGCGTGCGGAAGGCCCTCGGCGCCCGGCGTCGGGACATCATGACCCAGGTGCTCATCGAAGCGGCGACCCTCTCTACGGTCGGAGCCATCCTCGGAGTCGCCGCGGGGATCGGGATCGCCATGTTCGTGGCCGCGATATCGCCGGTCCCGGCGGCTGCGGCCCCGAAGTGGATCGTGGTGGGTGTGCTTCTGGGTGTGGGGGTCGGCGTCGCCGCAGGCGTCTACCCGGCCTCGAAGGCGTCGAAGCTCGACCCCGTGGACGCGTTGCGCTATGAGTGAGCCCGCCCCTCAGCAGACGTCGGCGTCGATGGCGCTCACGGAGGGCCTCCGCATCGCGTGGGAGACTCTGCGCTCCAACAAGCTGCGCTCCAGCCTGACGATCCTCGGTGTAGCCGTGGGCGTGTCGGTGGTGGTGGCCATCGCCGCGCTCATCACGGGCATTCGCACCAGCGTCATGGAGGCTGTCGAGGCATCCGGCCCCAACAACTTCCTCGTGACTCGATTCGACTTCACCGCGGTGCGGGTGAGCGACGACGCAAACGGCCGTCCCCCCTGGTGGAACAAGCCGCAGCTCACCCCGCGGGAAACGGAGCGCATCGCCAGCCTACCCGGCATCGAGGAGGCACTGTACTCGTTCGGCTTCCCGGAGGATTTCGAGTACGAGGGACGCCGCGTGCGCACGGTCAACTCCGCAGCGTATTCCTCCGGATGGCCGAAGTACACCGAGGGAGACTTCATCGCGGGCCGCGATTTCACCCCCGGCGAAGTGCGGCAGAACCGCGCCCTCGTCGTGCTTTCGGACGCCCTCGCGGACTCCCTTTTCGGCCAGCGCGATCCCGTCGGGCGCCGGGTGCGGGTCGCGAGCCCGTTCCGCGGGACCATGGAGGAATTCACCGTGGTGGGCGTCTTCCGGCAGGCGCCCAACATCTTCTCCAGCCTGGCGAAGGAGTTCGCGGTTTTCCCGTACACCGCCGCTATCCGTCGCCTCCGTGAATCGGACTGGCAGGCCCAGATCACGGTGGTGCCGAAGGATTCGGTGAGCATCGAAGACGCCCAGGACCAGGTCATCGCCGCCCTCCGCGCCATGAGAGGATTGGGACCACGCCAGGAAAACAACTTCTCCCTCCTGGCCTCCCAGCAGATCCTGGACATCTTCAACCGACTGACTGGAGTCTTCTTCCTGGTGATCCTGCTCCTCGGTTCCGCGGGTCTCTTGGTGGGCGGCGTGGGGGTCATCGGGATCATGCTCATCAGCGTCACCGAGCGCACCCGGGAGATCGGGATTCGCAAGGCGGTGGGCGCGACGAGGAGGGAGATTCTCTGGCAGTTCCTCGTCGAGGCCGGCGTCGTGACCGCCCTCGGCGCCGGCATTGGCATGCTCGCCGGATGGGGACTCGCCCTCGGCGTGGCGGCCTGGACTCCCCTGCCCGCCCGGATCCCCTTGTGGTCGGTGGCGGTGGCCCTGACCATGGCCGTCCTGACGGGAATGATCTTCGGCCTGATTCCGGCGTACCGCGCCAGCAGGCTGGACCCCGTCGCCGCCCTCCGCTTCGAGTAGGGTAGGTCAACGTGTCCCAATCGCTCGACGTCCTGGCCGTCATGGCCCACCCCGACGACGCGGAGCTCCTCTGTGGTGGAGCCCTCCTGAAGAGCAGTCGCGCCGGCCAACGGGTGGGGATCGTCGACCTCACGGCCGGTGAGATGGGAAGCCAGGGCTCCGCGGAGATTCGCGCGAAGGAGGCAGCCCGAGCCGCGGAGATCCTGGGCCTCGCCGTCCGGAGATGTGCCGGGCTGCCGGACTCGAGGCTCGTGAATGACGAGGCCGCACGGCTGAAGGTGGCTTCCCTGCTCCGGGAGCTCCGCCCCCAGATCGTCGTAACCCACTGGAAGGTGGGGAGGCACCGTGACCACCGTATCGCCGCGGAGCTCGTTCGTGACGCCTGTTTCCTAACCGGCCTGAAGAAGCTCCCGGCGGATGGCGACCCGTTCCGGCCCCTCAAGCTCATCTACGCGACGGCGTTCCGGGAGGACGCGGCGCCACCGGACGTCGTGGTGGACGTGACGGCCGAGATCGAGGGCAAGCTTGAGGCTCTGGCGGCGTACTCATCGCAGTTCGGGGGCGCCGTGCAGGCGGGTGAGGTCTTCCCGGGAGGTGACCGCCCCCTTGCGGGGCACATCCGTGTGCAGATGGCCCACTACGGATCGCTCATCCGTGTGCCCTACGGGGAGCCCTTCCGGGTGGACGAAGCGCTCGAGGTGCGAACCCTCGGAGAGCTCGGCGTCTCCAGCTTCTAGGAGGTCGGCGCCCGGAGCCCAACGACGCCCTGCGCCGGGTTCACGCGTCCGTTCGGCACACCACCTCGATCACCATGCGCCTCCAGGACGGCACCTCCTCACCGCGCACCCTCAACACCCTGGCCTCGGCCACTCCGCCCCCGTTCAGCCACGGCCATAACCACGCCGAGATCTCCGGAGGCAGATGCCCGATGGGCTGGCCCGTGCCGAGGTGGACCCAGACCCCGGGATCGTCCTGCCCGGGAAGATCCGGCACCAGCCGGACGGCATCGCCGTCGTGAACCTCGCCGAGATGTTGTTCCCGACCTCCGAAGACGGTCCCATGGACGGTGGCCCGGAAGGACCGGGGACAGCTCTCGGGAAACGGAAGGAGCATGGTATTGGCGGAATGGGACCCGGTTGCAGGATCGTGGGCGGGCTGATGTCGCAGAGGCGGGGCGCCCCGCCCGTCCAGACCCCCCTTGACTCATGTCGCAGGGAGGCTGAGCGGTACGTGGAGGCCGGGCGTCGGTGCTCCGCAGCCCTGTCGGGCCCGGCACTCGCCCTCGGTGCTGCCCCTTTACGCAACTTGTTAAGTTAGGACCCTCTCGTCCGAGGGCGCCAACGGACGCTCCGAAGCCCGGAGGCGCCTTCCACTCGGACGACCTTTGAGAACGCGAAAGACTGCCCATGAGCCTCATCTACCTCGACCACGCCGCCACAACACCGCTCCGCGAGGAAGTCGGCGCGGCGATGGCCCCCTATCTGGAGGGCGTGTTCGGCAATCCCTCCAGCCAGCACCGCTGGGGACGGGAGGCCGCCGAGGCCCTCGCGAGCGCTCGGGCACGTTGTGCCGAACAGTTGGGGGCCGATCCCTCGGAGACCTACTTCACCAGAGGCGGCACCGAGTCCGACAACCTCGCGATCCTGGGTTTCGTGGCACGCCTCAGGGGCGACGGGCTGACTCCCACGCTCGTGATCAGCGCTGTCGAGCACCATGCCGTGCTGGATGCCGCGCGTCACGTCACGGCTCGGGAAGCGGGCAGGCTGGTCATCCTTCCCGTGGCTCCCGACGGGTCGTTGGATACCGCCCCCCTCGAGAGGGCGCTCGCCGAGGGTCCGACGTTGACGTCCCTCATGTGGGTGAACAACGAGACCGGGATGGTGATGCCGGTACCCGAGGTCGCAGCCCGAACGTCCGCGGCCGGTGCCACCCTCCACAGCGACGCGGTCCAGGCGGCAGGTAAGGTCCCGATCCGGATGGATGAGGTAGCGGTGGACCTCCTCACCCTGGCCGGGCACAAGATCTACGGGCCCAAGGGAACAGGCCTGCTCTACGTGCGGGGGGGCACGCACCTCTCTCCACTCCTCCATGGCGGCGGGCAGGAGCGAAGCCTCCGGCCAGGAACCGAGGACGTCGCCGGCGCGGTCGGGTTCGCCACCGCTCTGGAGCTCGCGGTGACGGAAAGGACGGTCGAGGCCCCCCGACTTCAGGCGCTCCGGGAGGCTCTGGAGGGCCATCTGATAGGCTCTGTTCCCGGGTTGAGGATCCACGGTGAGAAGGCGCCCAGGGCGCCGCACATCACGAGCGTGGGGATCCCCGACCTGGACGGCCAGGCGCTGCGCGCCGCACTCGACCTGGAGGGCATCGCCACGTCCGGAGGCTCCGCGTGCTCCAGCGGCGGCTCGAGCACCAGCCACGTCATCGCCGCGCTTTATGGTGAGGACGATTCCCACGCCGTCGTGCGCTTTTCCGTAGGGCGATCCACGACGGAAGAGGACATCGTACGCGCCGCCACGGTCACCGCTGCCACCGTGGCCCGCATCCGTGCGGCGGGGGGCGCATGAGCCGGGTCCTCGTCGCGATGTCCGGTGGAGTGGACTCTTCCGTGGCGGCCGCTCTTCTGGTGGAAGCGGGTCACGAAGTGGTCGGGGTGACCATGAAGACCTTCTGCTATGGCGAGGTGCCGGGACACGGGAAGACGTGTTGCGGCCTGGATGGCATCGCCGACGCCCAGCGCGTGGCGGCGGCTCTCGGGATTCCCCATTTCGTCTTCGACGTCGAGGAAGAGTTCACCCGCGACGTGATCGACGACTTCGTGTCCGAGTACGGGCAGGGTCGTACGCCCAATCCCTGTGTGCGCTGCAATTCGAACACCAAGTTCCGCGACCTCATGGCACGCGGACGCGCTCTTGGGTGCGACCGCATCGCCTCCGGCCACTACGTGCGCATCGAGCACCGCAGGGGGGAGTCTGCCCTTCTCCGGGGAAGGGACGAACGCAAGGACCAGGCGTATTTCCTGTGGGGACTGCCACCCCAGCTCCTCCCATCCCTCCTGTTCCCGCTGGGTGACCTCACGAAGCCCGAAGTGCGCTCCCGTGCGCGCGCACTGAGGCTGACCACCGCCGACAAGCCGGAGTCCCAGGAGATCTGCTTCGTCCCCACAGGCGACTACCGCGATCTCCTCGAGCGGCGCCTCGGACCCGTACATCCCGCGCTGGAGCCCGGCCTCCTGGTCGATCGGCAGGGCAACGTGCTGGGCCGACATTCGGGGTACGCCGGCTTCACCGTGGGCCAGCGCAAGGGACTCGGCGGCGGATTCCCTGAGGCGATGTTCGTCCTCGAGATCCGGCCGGAGTCACGGGACGTCGTGGTGGGCACCCGCGAGGAAACGCTCAGCAACTACGTGGAGGTCGGCCATCTCAACTGGCTCGCTCAGCCCCCGCCGGACGGCTCGTCGGTTCACGTCCAGCTGCGTCATCGCGCCAGGCCGGTGCCGGCGACGATGGCAGTGACAGGCGACACCCTCGGTCTCACCCTGCAGACGCGCACGGCAGCGGTGACTCCCGGGCAGTCCGCGGTGGTCTTCGACGGCGAGCGAGTTCTGGGAGGCGGCCTCATCGCCGCGGCACGAAGCCAGGCGGCCTCGGCCTAGCGGTTCACCCAGATTCGTCGAGCAGCGCGCCCGCGCGCCGCTGGCGCGCAGCGCGTGGCCGCTTCGACCCCTCCGCTCCCGTCAGTGCTTCATCCCCGTCGCCTGGGCGAACTCCTCCATGGCCTTGAGCTCGGCCTCGGAGAGCTTCTCCGGCACCTCGATCTTCACCTCGACGTACTGGTCGCCCACCCGATCCGGCTTCTCGATCCCCTGCCCACGGATGCGGAAGCGCGTGCCGCTCTGGGTCCCCGAGGGGATCTTCAGGACCACCTTCTTCCCCTGGATCGTCCTGACGCGGATCTTCGAGCCGAGGGTCGCCTGCACGATGTTGATCGGCACGGTGACGTGGATGTCGAGCCCATCGCGCCGGAAGAAACGGTGCGGCTGCACCCGGAACGTGATGAGGAGGTCGCCGGGCTTGCCGCCGTCCCTGCCCCGCTCTCCCTGCCCGGACAGCCGGACCTTGGAGCCCGTGTCCACCCCCGCCGGGACGCTGATCTGGACCTTCCGGCTCTGGCGTACCGTCCCGCGGCCATCGCACGAGGGACACGGTGTCTGAGGGATCTTCCCGCGTCCGAAGCACGCCGGACAAGGCCGCTTCACAGCGAATCCCCCCTGGCCGAATGCGACATTCCCCGAGCCGCCGCACTCCGAGCACGTCTTCAACGTCGTGCCCGGCTTGGCCCCCGTACCCCCACAGGTCGCGCAGTCCTCCGTGATGGCCACTTCCAGGGATACCTTCCCGCCCTGAGCCGCCGTGAGGAACGGGATTTCCACCACGTACTCCACGTGCTGACCCTGCTGGGGACCACGGCGCCGGGGCCCATGGCTTGGTTTCTTCCCGCGGTCGAAGAGCGACGAGAACAGGTCGGAGAGGTTTCCGAACCCACCCTGGAGATCCTCGAAGGAGAAGCCGGGCTCCGACTGGAATCCACCTGTGCCCGGCCGCGACGACGTCGTCGGACCGCGTCCGAAGCCGAACGCACCCAGACGCTTCATGTTGTCGTACTGCTTGCGTTTCTCCGGGTTCGAGAGCACCGAATACGCCTCGCCGATCTCCTTGAACCGCTCGGCGGCCTGCGGATTCCCCGGATTGGCGTCGGGGTGGTACTGTTTCGCAAGCTTGCGATATGCCTTCTTGATCTCGTCGGCACTCGCCTTCTCCGGCACCCCCAGGACCTCGTAGAAGTCCTTCTTCGCGGCAGCCATGGTCGGGTCAGCCGTGCTTGTGCACGCTCACACGCGCCGGGCGGATGAGTTGGCCTTTCAGCGTGTAGCCCTTCTGGAACACCCTCGCCACCCGGTCGTCGTCGTCCTCGGACTCCACGGGCTCGATCATCATCGCCTCCATGAACGCCGGATCGAAGGCCTCCCCGACGGGGTCGATGACCTCCACGCCCACCTCCCCCAGGACGCGCAGGAACTTCCGCTCCACGAGGTCGATCCCCTCCATGATGCCCTCCACCGTGGCATTCGTCAGGTCGAGGCCGGCGACGCGCTGGAGGTCATCCAGAACGTCGAGGAGCTTCCCCATCAGGTCGGATTGGGCCCGGATCCACAGGTCGAGGCGCTCCTGTTCGACGCGCCGGCGGTAGTTGTTGAACTCCGCCGCCAACCTGAGGTGACGGTCGTTGAGGGCCTCGAAATCCTCCCGGAGGGACAGCAGCTCCGTATCGAGGGACTCCCCCACCACCTCGTCCGCGTCGGGGGCCTCTTCCTCTTCGCCCAGGGACTCGTCGGCCTCCCCACCGCCGTCCACCAGGTCTTCTCCCGCCCGCTCCTGTGCGTTGGGGGTATCGTCTTCTCCCGCGTCCTCGGAGGAAGCCGCAGCCTCCTCCCGGGGCTCGAGCTCGTCGGTGTTCGATACGGAATCGGTCATAGTCATGTTCTGCGGTTCACGTCGGTCGCCACGCAGGGGCCTACCAGGTGGCCGGCCGTAGAAGATACCATCCCTGAGGCCCGGCTTCAGCCCCGGAGGGTCAATCGTCCGGCGAAATACGCCCGTCCAACAACCGGAGGAGCAGGAAGAGAGCGGCCTGGCCGGCCCGCTCTCGTACGGACTCTCGATCCCCGGGGAAGCGTTCCATCTTCGTCACCGACCTGCCGTCGAGAGCCGCGGCGTACCAGACGGTGCCGACGGGCTTGGCGTCCGTACCACCTCCGGGCCCCGCGACTCCGGTCACCCCAATGCCCGCATCGGCGTGCAGACTGTGCGCCACCTCCAGTGCCATCCCCCGGGCCACGGCTTCCGACACCGCGCCCTCCCGGGCCAGAACGACGGCGTCGACCCCCAGGACACCCGCCTTAACCTCGTTGGCGTAGGCGACGACGCCACCCACCAGCACATCCGAGGCCCCTGGAACGTCCGTGAGGCGCTTCATCACCAGCCCCCCGGTGCAGCTCTCCGCCACCGCCAGGAGCTTGCCGCGCATGCGTAGGGCCGCGGCCACCGCCTCCGCCAGGTCGCCGCTGCCTGCTTCGAACCGCCAGGGCTCCAGAACCTCCCGGAGCGTGTCCTCCAGCACACGGACGTGGTCCTCCGCGTCCGCTTCCGACAGGCCATGCATGGTGAATCGCAGATCCACCCCCCGGACATCCGGAAGAAACGCGAGGCTCGCGGGTGCCGCGCCGTCGGGAAGCTTCTCCGCAACCCGCTGGGCCAGCCTCGACTCTGGAATCCCCGTGGTATGCACGAGGTGCAGGTGGACCGGCGGGAGCCGGCTTCCGAAGCGGTGGCTCAAGAGCGCATCGAGGTCACCCAGGAAGATGCCGCGAAGCTCCCTCGGAATCCCCGGAAGGAGCACCACCAGCGCTCCCCCCTCGGCCTCCATCGCGAGGCCCGGAGCCGTCCCGTGCGGATTCGTCAGCTTGCGGGCGCCCTTCGGAACCTGGGCCAGCCGCCGCGTCGACTCGGGCGGCTTCCCCATGCCCGCCTCATGATACCGGGCCCGGATGCGGTCGAGGACGTCGTGGTCCTCGATGAGTGGCAACCCGAGAAGCTCGGCGACGACATCACGCGTCATGTCGTCGGGAGTAGGGCCCAGACCACCCGTGACCACCACCAGATCCGCATCCCGGGTGGCCGCGGCCACGGCGCTGCGAATCTCCTGGGTGTCGTCCGCCACCGTCCACCGCCTTAGCACCCGCACTCCTCGGGAGGCCAGCTCCCTCCCGAGCCAAGCGGCATTGGTGTCGACGGTCTGTCCCAGGAGAAGCTCGTCCCCCACCGTCACCACGGTGGCTCCGACGGTCGCCTTTCCAGAGGAGGACATGCCCCGACTACCTCGTCAATCCCTTATCCCCACGACGGACCGATAGCGCCACAGGTAGTCCAGCATCGAGTAGATCGTAAGGACAATGGCCAGGGCCAGCGTCACACCGACCCAGGCGCCGTGGAAGGCCTTCCACGCGTGCCACGCTCCGAGGTCCCCCCATTCGCGCGTTCGCGCGATCATGACGAGAGGGTACCACGCCAGGAGGCCTCCGGAGAACAGGGATTGCAGCAGGGCCTTTCGCTTCCCGGCGATCCCGGCTGCGATGACGATGCCGCGGCGTGCCGCATAGCCGCGAAAGACCGTGATGAGTATCTCCCGGCCGAAGACGACCAGGATGACCCACCCCGGCAGCACGCCCCACCACGGGACCCGCCCCAGCGGGTTCGACTGATGCGACAAGATGTAGAACGGCACGAAGGTCGCCACGAGCAGCAACTTGTCCGCCAGAGGATCGAGCAGCTTCCCCATGTCGGTGACCCAACCGTACCGCCTGGCGAGATAGCCGTCCCACAGGTCGGACAGCCCGGCGGCGACGAACAGCACGAAGGCCCAGATCCGCGCACCCACTCCCGGAGAGAGGGCGAGGAAGAAGATCGCAGGACAGGCCGCGATCCTCGCGAAGGTGATGATGTTCGGAAGGGTCAGCCGCCGCCCTGGCATGGCGCCGAACTCAGTTGAGGTTCTGGACGACCAGCTTGCTGACCGTCTGCAGAGTCTCGAAGACCCCACTTCCCTCGATGGCCACCGCCTCGAAGTCGGGGACGCCCATGGGATTGATCTGGGCGCGAAGCTCCTCCACCGCCATGGTGTTGGGCATGTCCCGCTTGTTGTACTGGATGGCGAAGGGAATCGTCTGAAGGTCGTAGCCGTAGGTCTCGAGGTTCTCGTAGAGGTTGTGCATCGCCTCGATGTTGGCTTCCGCTCGAGTGACCTGCGAATCGGCCACGAAGATCAGGCCGTCGACGCCCTTCAGGATCAGCCGTCTGCTGGCGTTGTAGTACACCTGCCCCGGAACGGTGTACAGGTGGAAGCGCGTCTTGAAGCCACGGACCTCCCCGAGGTCGATGGGCAGGAAGTCGAAGAACAGAGTGCGCTCGGTCTCCGTGGCCAGGGAGATCATCTTCCCCTTGGTATCCGGCTTCACGCGCGAGTAGATGTACTCGAGGTTGGTGGTCTTCCCTCCCAGGCCCGTGCCGTAGTACACGAGCTTGCAGTTGATCTCACGGGAAGCGTAGTTGATCATCGACATCGGCCGACGCTACCTCCCGTCCTTTCGAGCGTGGAAACCACCTGGACTCCCAAGGATGCTGGATCCGTCGGGCCAAAAGCTACTCAGCCACCGCGTTCGCACCAATGTACGGGGAATCCCGACCGCGCGAGAGGGGCCCGAGAACGCGAAGAGAGCCACCGCCGGAGTCAGGATCGGCAAATCAGGCCGCGCCCTGATCCGCAGCGACGGCGCTTTCGGCCGCTTCCAACTCCATCCTCCTGACGATGGCCGCCGCCCGTTCCCGCAGCAGCCGGCGCGGCTCCCACGCGATGAAGTCCCGGAGCAGGCGGATGTTGTCGACCGACGCGGCCTCCTTGGCCATGTGTCCCAGCGCCGCCAGGCGACGCAGGGCGGAGGAGCTGAAGAGGTTGCGCTGGTGGCGGGAGATCTGGTCGCGCACGATGAGCGCGGCGATGGCACCCGCCGCAGCGGCCGCCAGGATCGTGATTCCGGCTACCTTCAGCTTCGAGTTCACGCTCACATCTCCCTACGGCCCGCCAGAGCCTCCGCGATGGTGGTGCCGTCCACGTATTCGAGGTCGCTCCCCACGGGAATGCCGCGGGCGAGCCGAGTGATCCTGGGTCCGAGCGGGCGCAGCTGCTGCTCCAGGTACACTGCGGTGGCCTCCCCTTCGACGCTCGAGTTCGTGGCGATGATGATCTCCCTCACCTGTCCCTCTGCGCCCCGCACACGCTCCAGAAGTGCTGCCACCCCCAGCTCCTCGGGCCCGATCCCGTCGAGAGGGGAAAGCCGCCCCCCCAGGACGTGGAACAGGCCCTCGTACTGACCCGTTCGTTCGATCGCGCCCACGTCGAACGCCTCCTCGACCACGCAGATCAGGCCCGGGTCCCGTCTCGGGTTCGTGCACACCTCGCACAATTCGTGCTCGGAGAAGTTCCCGCAACGCCGGCACGGCCGGATTCGCTCCGCCAGCTCCAGGACGGACCGCGACAGTCGCCGGGCATCGTCCTTCGGCCCCTTCATCAGGTGGTGGACCAGACGCAACGCGGTCTTCGGGCCGATTCCCGGAAGCCGGGCGAACTCGCCGGTGAGCTGATCGATCACCGACATGCGAACTCCCCCTCCGAGCGGTGGCTCAGAACAATCCCGGCATCCCGGGGAGGTTGATGGGAAGGCCGCCCGTGGCCTTGCGCATCTCCTCCTCGTAGTGCGCACGAGCCTTGGCCTGCGCCTCCGAAACGGCTGCCAGCACGAGGTCCTCCAGCATCTCCACGTCTCGAGGATCCACACAGGCCGGATCGATCTGCACCGCCTTCACGCCGCCCTTCCCGTCCACCGTCACCGTGACCATGCCCCCCCCGGAGGAGGCCGTGATCTTCTCGGAGTCGAGTGATTCCTGGAGCTTCGCCATCTTCGCCTGAAGCTGCTGGCCGAGCTGCATGATCTGCTGAAGGTTCGGATTCATCGTTTCTTTCGTATCCGCCTGCGGAGCCGGACCCGGTGTCGCTTCACAAGGCCGAGGCGCTGGGTCAGTCCATCAGTTCGAGGTCGAGTTCTTGTACCGCCCGCTCCAAGCGCGGTTCCTTGCGGTACAAGGCCTTCAACGTGTCTTCGCGAACCTCCTCCTCCGTGATCCGCGAGGTGGCGTTCGCGTCCGCAGCGGGTGCCTTGATCACCAGCTCCGGACGCCGTCCCAGATAGGGGGCCAGCCCCTCCTTCAGCTGCCCCAGCACCACCGGGTCCGAGAGCCTCTCCACGGCTGGACCGGCGGGGAGGTCGATCTCAACCTGCCCGCCGGAATCGCGAACATGAGCGGCTCGCAGGAAGGCCGACAGCCCATTCGGAACACTCTTGCCGGCCTCCAGCCATCGGTTCCACGCGTCGGCGGCCGTCTCCGATGGCGCCACCGCATCCCGACCCCCGCTCGGTCCCCCCGGTGCCGGATCCTCGTTCGTCGTTCCGGCCGTTCCTTGCTCCCCCCCGCTGGCGGAGAGGTCCAGCTTCGGCTGCTGCTCCGGAGCT
>JAJDNI010000183.1 GCA_022340755.1 Gemmatimonadota bacterium | reverse complement strand
GTCGGAGACCCGCTTCCAGTCGTGCCACTCCTCGTACCGATCGTAGTCCACGATGAGGGAGTTGGACGATGCGACCACCTTCCCCCTGTACTCGATGCACAACTGGCCCTCGGGGAACAGCGAGATCTGGCTCTCGATCTGGTCCCGCCCCCACGGGATCATTCCCGGGAAGCAGCGCTGCTGCATCTGTACTACGTTCTCGTAGTCTTCCAGGGTGAGGCGGCGAAGCTTGATCTTCTTCTCGAAGTCCTTGAGGCGGAGCTTCGGCCTCTTGCTCGCGCGGGAGTCCTGGTTCGCCATGGTCGGGCCCTTGCTTCGAGGTTCACGAGAGCCATGCTCATCGACTGCCACGTGCACTTGAACGCCTACCACACCGTGAACGGCAACCTGCACCGTCCCACTGAAGAGAACGTCGCCCGGCTATGGGACGCCATGGCCGCCAACGGAGTGGACCACGCGGTGGTGCTCACTTCGTACAAGGTGGACGTCGACCGGCCCTCGGTGGAGCACGTGCTGGAGATCCTGGCCGAGGACCCACGGACCACGGTGGTCGAGGGACTGCGTTGGCGGGGGGATGCCCGCACCGACCTCTTCCACATGGAGGAGCGGATCCGAGACGGCGTGGTGAGGGGGATCAAGCTCTATCCCGGGTACGACAAGTATGCCATAAACGACCCGTCCCTCGAGACGGTGTTCCGCATCGCCGCCAAGCACGACGTCCCCGTGATGATCCACTGCGGCGATACGTACGCCAAAGGGGCCAAGGTGCGACAGGCCCATCCGCTCCTGGTGGACGATGTGGCCGTGGACTACCCCGACGTCCGCTTCGTCATCTGTCACCTGGGAAACCCCTGGTTCACGGACACCGCAGAGGTCCTCTACAAGAACGACAACGTCTATGCCGACATCTCGGGCCTGACGCTCGGGGATTTCGACTATGAGTTCGAGCGGTACCTGATCATGCGGGTGAAGGACCTCATCGCCTACATGGGAGACCCCAGCAAGCAGCTGATGTACGGCTCCGACTGGCCCCTGGTGGAGATGGGACCGTACGTGAAGTTCATGGAGGAGCTGGGGTTCTCCGAGGACATGCGCGAGCACATCGCCTGGAAGACCGCCGCAGAGCTCTTCAAGATCGACGTCTCCAGGCTGGAGAAAGGAGACCTGAGGTAGTAGGGGAGCGGGTCCCCGAGCGTATACTCTGTGAGAGTGATGCGCCGGAGAACCGGCGACCAGACGCTTCCAGAAGACCTGACTGAGAACCGAAGAAGGACGATGCAGGCGACCCGGAGGCGGAACCATGGCTCCGAGCGCCGAGCCCGGCGCGCGGCAGCGGTCTGGATCCTGCTGAGCATGTCGGTAGCGACGATGGCATGCCAGGCATCCAGCGCTCGGGGTTCCCGGGGGACGGAAGAGGGAACAGGGCTGCGGCTCGTTCACGTGGCGAATGCAGGCGTCCTGGTCACCACAGCGTCGAGCTCCATCCTCTTCGATGCCTTGTTCCACGAGCCCAACCCCCATTACGCGGCTCCAACCCAAGAGACGCTTCGGGCGATGGTGGCGGGAGCGGCGCCGTTCGACGGCATTGACCTGGTCCTGGTCACCCACATGCATCCGGACCATTTCGATGCCGGGGATGTGGACCGCTTCATGGTGAAGAACCCGCAAGCCGCTCTCGTGGCACCCGCGGACGCCGTGGAGGACCTGCAAGCATCCGCTCCGGGATGGAGTAGCTACGAGGACCGTGTCATCTCCCTGGACCTTCGGCCCGGGGAGAAGGCGACACGTACGGTCGGCGACATCAGGGTCACGGCGGTAAGGACGCTTCACAGTGGAGCCTTGCAGACCCCGATGAACCTCATGTACCTGGTGGAGATGGACGGCGAGGTGGTCTTCCACGAGGGGGATTCCAACGCCTCTCTGCGGCCGTTCGAGACGATCGTCGAGGATCGCCCACCGATAGACCTGGCTCTCGTGCACTACTGGTTCCCGTTCGCTCGCGCCGGCAGGAGCGCCCTGGAGATTCTCCAGCCCGGCTTCATCGGGCTCGTCCACTATCCCATCCAGGATCCGGACATCTCCGTGGCGGCTCTCCGAGCCCTGAGGGCGCCCTACGTACTCCTCGAGGAGGCCGGAGAGGCCCATTCGGTTCCAGCGAGGGAGAAGGAGGGGGGCTGAATGCGGTCACGCCACTCTGGTGCTGTCACCCGCGCCGCGCTCAAACACGGGCTGACTTCCGGTCGGTCCTGCAGCGTCCTTCTCGCCCTCATGATGGGGATCGGCTCTGCGAGTTGCACGTCCGGGCCCCAGCGCGTCTACGTGGCCGGGGAGTACAACGCGTTCTCGATGTTGAGCCCGGCGCGAAGGATGGTCTACGGCACTGTCTACCTCCCCCCGGGCTGGGTCCCTGAGGCACAGCATGACTATCCGCTGTTGGTGTTTCTCGGCAGCAGGCAGAGGGGATATCCCAATGTCGCGCCCGAGTTCTACCCGTCGGACAGTCTCAACCACTGGATCGCCACCGAGGCCGTGCCACCCATCGTCATCGTGGAGGTGGAATTCGCGACGGTTGCGGGCGAGGCCGAGCTTTGGTCATCGGAGCGCAACGAGGCGTTCCTGACGAGTGACTCGCGGCGTGAGTTGCGCGCCGTCTGCCGACAGCGCTTCGGGGCAGGAGGGTCGGCCTCGGTCACGTCCATGCAGGGTTTCTCGTTCGGAGCGGCCGGAGCTCTGCACTACGCCCTCGCTTTCCCGGATAGCTTCGCGTCCGTGGTCTCGGACGCCTTCGTGGGTGATGACGTTCTCGAAGAGGAGCGGAGCAGCGCTCTGGTCCACCTCGCTGACATCCGGGAAAGCAGCCTCCGGCTCAGGATGTCCATCGGGTCGAAGGACGAATTCGTTCTCCAACGAGGCCGGCAGGCCACGTACGTCATGCACGACCTGCTGGATAACCTGGACATCCCCCACGAGCTCGAGGTCGTGTCCGGCGTGGGGCACGATGCCGGTCAGATCTCCCGTCACAAGAGGCCCAACGGTCCGTCGTCCGTGGGGCTCCATGAGCTCCAGTTCCACGCACGGGCGTGGGCGGGGGCCCGTCCCGCAGCTCCGCCAACCTGATTGTGCAGCCCGCCATTCGGGATCCGCCGGGCCGTCGAGCCACGTTCGCCGACGGCTGGCTCAACGAGCTGTGCAGGCAGATGGGAGCAGCGGGGCAGCAAGCGACGGCCTCGAGCGCACAACACGGGCGACGACTCAGCTCCTGGCATCCTCGATCCCCGCCAGACAGCGCGCGGCCCGGACGAGCAGCTTGGGATCGACCGTCTCGGGCTCCAGCATTCGCTGCAGCGCCAGACCCGTGGCCATGGCGGTGAAGAGCACGCTGAGCTCCCGGCCCGTGAACGGGGCGGTCCGCCCCGCCTTGGCGAGCAGCGCGTCGAAGGACGCTCCGGTCTTGTCCCGGAGCTCTTCCGACCCAGCGACCAGGCGACGGCGAACCTCGGGGTCGCGCATGCTCGCGAGCACGAGCTCGATCTGGAGGGCGAATCTATCCGGATCCCGCCCGACTTGCCGCTCGAAGACCTCATCGAGCTCGGCAAGCACCTCCTCCAGCGACTTGCCGGCGAACTGATTCGATTGGGTCGCGATCTCCTCGTCCCTGTGGCGATCGACGAGTGCTTTGAACAGGTCGGCCTTGGTCTCGAAGTTCGAGTAGATGGCACCCTTGGTGTAGCCGGCGGTCTCGGCGATCGCTTCCAGCGACGCGCCGTTGTACCCGAGGCGCTTGAACACGTCTCCCGCCGCGTCGAGCAGACGCTCCCGGGTCTGCCGGCGCGCTTCCTCCCTCGTGAGGCGACGGGCCGGCTCTCCAATCTGCCTTGAACCTGCCATGGCTGCGCGACTCCGTTTGGCGTTCACATACCGTACGGTATTGACATACTTAACAGTATTTAGATACCGTTCGATATGTCAAGTCAGTTGGCGGCGTCATCACCGATGATTCAACACCTTTCTCCTGCCCACGCGAGACCATGACCCTGATTCCCCGCGAGGTGCTGTTCGGCAATCCCAGCCGCGTGGCACCCAAGATTTCTCCCGACGGCGTGCACACGTCGTATCTGGCACCCGTGGACGGTGTCCTCAACGTATGGGTCGGCACCACCGGCGCCGACGATCACCGTCCCGTAACCGACGACCGCGACCGCGGGGTGCGCGCGTACCTCTGGGGGTGGGACAACCGCACCATCCTCTATGTGCAGGACGAAGGCGGTGACGAGAATTGGCGCCTGTACGCCACGGACATCGAAACCCAGACGACGCGAACCCTGACGCCCTTCGACGGAGTGCAGGCGCGTCTGGTGGCGTACCGCAAGCAGTTCCCCGACGACGTCATCGTCGCCCTCAACAAGGACGACCTGGCTCACCACGACGTCTACCACCTCGACCTCCGCACGGGTGAGCTCACGCTGCGGGCCAAGAATCCCGGCGACGTCGTCCAGTGGATCGTCGATGCCGACCTGCGGATCCGCGGTGCCACCGCGGCCAAGCCCGGCGGCGGCTTCGAGGTGCTGGTGCGGGAGGACGAGGACAGCGAGTGGCGCTCGGCGGTGACGTGGTCGGGGGAGGACGGCCTGAGCAGCCATGCCGTCGGCTTCACCCTCGACGGACGCGGGATGTACATCATCGATTCACGTGACCACCAGGCAGCGGTGCTCGCCCGGCTGTCGCTCACCGACGGCTCGTTGGATGTCCTGGCCGAGGATCCCGGGTACGATGTCGCCGGCGCGATCATCCATCCGGATACGCGTGTCGCGCAGGCGGTGGCGTTTCAGAGAGCGCGGACGGAGTGGCAGGTCCTGGACGAAGCCGTCGCGGGGGATTTCGAGGCGGCGATGTCGCTCGAGTCAGGCGACTTCCACCTCATCGATCGCACCGCGGCCGACGACGTCTGGCTCCTCGCCTTCCAGCAGGATGCCGGCCCCGTGTCCTACTACTCCTTCGACCGCACCTCCGGAGGCGGCACCTTCCTCTTCCACCATCGCCCGGAGCTGTCCGACGCCGGTCTCGTCCCCATGGAGCCCGTCGAGCTCCCCGCCCGCGACGGCCTCACCATCCACGGGTACCTCACACGCCCGTCGGACGAGGCTGCCGGACCCCTCCCCATGGTCCTGAACGTCCACGGCGGCCCATGGCACCGTGATGTGTGGGGGTACAACCCCGAAGCGCAGTGGCTCGCCAACCGTGGGTATGCGTGCCTTCAGGTCAACTACCGCGGGTCCACGGGCTACGGCAAGGCGTTCCTCAACGCGGGAGACCGCGAGTGGGGCGGCCGCATGCACGACGACCTGGTCGACGCCGTGCAATGGGCCGTCGAGGAGGGCATCGCCGATCCCGAGAGGGTCGCCATCTACGGCGGCTCCTACGGCGGGTATGCAGCCCTCGTCGGTGCCACCTTCACCCCCGAGGTCTTCTGCTGCGCGGTGGACATCGTAGGCCCCAGCAACCTGATCACGTTCATCGAGAGCGTGCCCGCGTACTGGGAGGTGCTGCTCGAGATGATGTACCGGCGCATCGGACACCCGGAGCGGGACGCCGACTTCCTGCGCGAACGATCTCCCCTCTTCAAGGTCGACCGCATCGCCATCCCGGTGCTCATCGCCCAGGGCGCCAACGACCCCCGCGTCAAGCAGGCCGAGTCGGAGCAGATCGTCGCCGCGATGAAGGAGAAGGGGATCGACTACGAGTACCTCCTCTTCGCCCACGAGGGACACGGCTTCGCGAAGCCGGAGAACCGGCTGAAGTTCTACGCGGCCGCGGAGGAGTTTCTGGCGAGGTATCTCGGAGGGAAGGTCGAGGGGGTGGACGGGTGAACGGTCGCGCGGAGGGCAGATCGGGACAGGCCGGACCTACCGTCTGCTTCCCCTACATGCTGATCGTGTAGGGGAACCAGCTGGCCACGGGCTGTCCACCCTTGGTGGCCGGCCTGAAGACCCACTCGGCGGCTTCGCGGATGAGCCGCTGGTTGAAGCCCTTGTCCTTCGTCGGCGGGTTGAGGCGAGTGGAATCGGCGACCACCTTGCCCTTCTCGTCGACGAAGACCCAGACCTCCACCTTCGTGCCCTTGAGGCTCTTGTTCGACGGCGGGATGATCATCCCGCGAGGCATGGGCGGCTCCAACCGATAGTAGCCCTCGTCGGCGTTGCCCCCGTCACCCTTCCCCGTGCCGCCGGCCTTGCCCAATCCTTCCCCGGTCCCAGGCGCCTGTCCGATGACGCTCGCGGGATCGATCTGCGCCACCTCGTCAAACTCCACGGGCTGCACCTGGATCTGGACCTCGATGGGCTTGGGCGGCGGGATGATGCGCGCCGGCTGCGGCGTGCGGATGTTCATCGCGTGCATCGAACCGGGGGCCGCGCGGAAGTCCCCCCTCCGGGGACCGGCGGCGGCAAAGGGTGAGGGAGGGGCAGGAGGCCCGCTCCGGAATGCGACAACGACGACCAGGTGGACGAGCACCGACAGCAGCAGGGCGGTACCCCAAATCGACCGGTCGCGCTTTCGGCGATCGGGTGCGGTCAGGTCGTGGGTCGACGGGCTCATGTGGGTGGACGTCCCTGGCGCTCGCGAACGGTCAGCTCATCCTCATACTACCCCTTACTACAGGATGGTCCCTCGGGGTGTTTCGGCGCCCGGACTCCGGCTTGCCGTCGCGACCGCTCTCGCCACCCTCGCCCCGTGCGGAGCACTTCTTCGTTGGCGAAACCGCCCGGACGGCCACATCGTACAGTCCTCGTCGCGGTGACTGCCCGCGGCCCTGCCTCGTGGGGCGTGTCGGTGTCCGACCATCGACCCGCCACCCTGGGGTGGGCCCCATCGCACCCGGAGTCCGCACGATGTGGCTTCTCTCCGACCTCAAGTCGGCCGTCCGTCAGATGCGGAAGGCGCCGGGATTCACCGCTGTCGCGGTGCTCTCGCTGGCGCTCGGCATCGGCCCCAACACCGCCATCTTCTCCCTCGTGGACGCGGTCCTATTCCAGAAGTGGGGCGTGCGCGACGCCGACTCGCTGGTGGACGTCTACTCCCTGACACGCGACAACCGGCACTTCTACACCAACTGGCGCATCTACGAGCTGGTCCGGGACGGAGCCGGCGACGCCTTCGGAAGCGTCGCGGCATCGTCGCCGTACCAGGGCAGCATCGAGACCGGCGGGCAGGGCGAGATGGTCCTGGGCGAGATGGTGACGGGCAACTACTTCGACGTCATGGGCGTGCCCGCGGAGCGGGGCCGCACGTTCCTCCCCGACGAAGACGCCACCCCGGGGACACATCCGGTGGTGGTGCTCGCCGACCGCTTCTGGCGAAGCCACTACGGCGCCGACCCATCGCTCGTGGGTGGGCAGATCCGTCTGAACGGACGCCCGTACACGGTGGTGGGGATCGCCCCGGCATCGTACAACGGACGCATCTCACCGGGCATCGGGACCGAATTCTGGGTGCCCTTCAGCATGTGGGTGCACCTCACTCCCGACCAGAAGGGCCAGGGCAACTTCCTCATCACGGGCCGCATGAAGCCGGGCGTGCCCGCCGCCCGGGCCCAGTCGGTCCTGGACGCCGTGGCTGCGCGCTACAACGCCCAGCACCCGGAGTCCCGGAGCCGTCTCCGCCTCGGGGGCGTGCAGGTGAGCACGGTCCGCCTGTTCCCCGACATGGACCGGACCATCAACGCGATGGTGCTTCTCCTCTTTGGGGCCGTGGGTATGGTGCTCATCATCGCCTGCGTGAACCTGGCGGGCTTCCTCCTGGCCCGCGCCGCGGACCGCCGCAAGGAGATGGCGGTGCGCCTGGCCATCGGCGCGGGTCGCGGTGCACTCGTTCGCCAGCTCCTCGTAGAGACACTGGTGCTGGCCGTGCTGGGCGGCACCCTCGGCCTGGCCCTGGGCCAGGTCTTCATGCGATGGCTCCTGGCCGTCGACATTCCACTGCCGATGCCGGTGCACCTGCACGTAACGCTGGACGGACGCCTGGTCCTGTTCACCGTGGCGGTATCCGCGGTGGCGGCGCTGGTATTCGGACTCACTCCCGCCCTGGCCTCGATGCGCGTCCCCCTGGCCGCCACCCTCCGCGACGAGGCGGC
Organism: Gemmatimonadota bacterium; assembly: GCA_022340755.1. Taxonomy (GTDB): domain Bacteria; phylum Gemmatimonadota; class Gemmatimonadetes; order Longimicrobiales; family Gaopeijiaceae; genus SZUA-318. The sequence continues at coordinate 4,710 of JAJDNI010000183.1, read as the reverse complement.
CTCCGCGAGCGGCCGCGGCAAGGCCCGCTCGCGGCGGATCCTGGTGGGCACCCAGATGGCGGTCTGCACCGTCCTCCTCTTCGGCGCGGGCCTCTTCGTGCGCAACCTGCGGGGCGCCGCCGGCGTCGACGTGGGCTTCTCCACGGCTCCCGCCGCCGTGGTGACGGCCGAGACGTGGGCGAACCAGTACTCCGACGAGCAACAGAGCGCCTTCGTGGACGACGTCGTCGGCCAGGTGTCCGCCCTCCCCGGCGTGTCGGGAATCGCGGCCACCCGCCGCCTCCCCCTCGACCTGGGTACCACGAACATCGCCCTGGACATCCCGGGCGTGGAGCCGCCTCCCAACGCCAACCACATCGTGGTGGAGCTCACCGAGGTAAGCCCTGGCTACTTCTCGGTGATGGGCATCCCGGTCTTGGATGGGCGCGCTTTCAACTCGGGCGACGGACCCGACGGCGAGCGCGTGGTGGTGATCTCCCGGGCCATGGCGCAACGCTACTGGCCCCGTGAGAGCGCGGTGGGAAAGGTGATCGGCCTGGACGCCGGCCCGGACAAGCGAGCAGTGGTGGTGGGCGTGGTGGGCAACGTGAAGATCTGGAGCCTCACGGAGCCCCCACGCCCCTACCTGTACGCTCCCATCGCCCAGCGTGGGGGCTTCGGCACGATCCACTTCGTCGCTCGGGGCGCGCTGCCGGTGCGCGAGCTGGCGGGCCGGGTCCGCGACGCGGCAAAGCAGGCGGACCCCGCCATCGTCCTCTCCAAGGTGGGGACCATGACGGACCACCTGGGCTACATCTTCTTCCTCCCCCGCATGGCTGCTCTGCTCCTTTCCCTGGTCGGAGCGCTCGCCCTCGTCCTCGGCTCGGTCGGGCTCTACGGCATGGTCAGCTACGCCGCGGTGCGGCGTACACGTGAGATGGGCATCCGTCTGGCTCTGGGCGCCGACCGCGCCGGCGTCGTCGCCCTGGTGGTTCGAGGTGGGCTGCTGGTGGTGGGGATCGGGGGAGTCGTCGGCCTGGGGGCCGCCCTGGCCCTGGGTGGGGCGCTCCGTGGGTTCCTCATCGGCGTCGGAGCGTTCGATCCGGTGGCGCTCCTCGCGGCCCCGGTGGTGCTCGGTGCCGTCGCCCTGCTGGCTACGTGGATCCCCGCACGTGGCGTCAGCCGAGTGGATCCAGTCGCGGCGCTCCGGGCGGAGTGAGGGCTGCAGGCCGAAGTGGGCCGCTCCAGTGGAGAGGACTCGGCAAGCGTGGCGGCCGTGTCCCGACGTCCGGCGTTGCTGATGCCCACCGGCCGTCGACAGGCAGGCGCCCTTCCGCTTGATTCACCCGGTGGGTGCAGTCAATTTCGGCCGACTCCCGGGAATGTCCGTGCACGCAGCGCAGATGTTCCCCAGCCCGTGCAGCGCATCTCCATATGGACTCCGCCATCACCTCGACACGCGCCGAAGGTTCCGCCCTCGTCCGTGCCTATTACGAGCTGACCAAGCCGGGGATCGCCGGCTACGTCATGATCACGGCCGGGGTCAGCGCGTACGTGGCTTCCCGGGGGCACATCGAGCTGGGACTGGCGATCCACACGATGCTCGGCACCGGCCTGGCCACCGCCGGGGCCCTGGCGCTGAACCAGTGGGTGGAGCGGGACTACGACGCCCGCATGATGCGCACCCGCAACCGACCTATCCCTTCGGGGCGCCTCGCTTCCACCAACGCGTGGATCTTCGGCACGGTGCTGATGATGGCGGGCATCGTGTACCTGGCGCTCCTCGTGGGCACGCTGCCCGCGGGACTCGCGGCCCTGTCGGCGGCGGCATACCACGGTGTCTACACGCCGCTGAAGACCCGCTCCTCGTTGGCGACGCTCGCCGGCGGCGTGCCTGGTGCCCTCCCGACGCTCATCGGGTGGAGCGCCGCTACCGGCTCGTTGAGCCGGGCCGGGCTCGCGCTGTTCGCCCTGGCCTACGCATGGCAGATTCCCCACGTCCTGGGCCTGGCCTGGATGCTCCGCCGCGACTACGAACGCGTCGGCTTCAAGCTCATCCCGCCCCACGACAGCGCCGGAAAGGTTGTAGGTCGGCACATGGTGGCATGGACGACGGTGCTCGTCCCCCTGTCCACGCTTCCCTGGGCGCTCGGATACACGGGGACCATGTATCTCGTGGGGGCCCTCTTCGCCAGCGGCGCGTTCCTCTCGCTGGGGATGGGCGCCGCCCGGCATCTCACGGAGCGGGCCGCCCGGAAGGTCTTCTTCGGATCGCTGATCTACCACCCGGTGCTGCTCGTCCTCATGCTTGTGAACACCCTTCGCCCTTGACCATGGAGGTGCTCTCGTGCGCCGCGCCGCATTCCTTGCCGCTGTCCTCCTTCTCGCACCCGCTTCGGTGATGAGCCAGCAGTCCGGGGGACCCGCGACGCAGGACGCCGAAGCGCGTCCCCGCGCGCGGGACATCGGCCTGGTCGTCGGGGTGTTCCAGCCGGGCGCCGACAACGCCATCACCGACGTCGGCGGCGTGCGGGTGGGGCAGACCACGGTCATCCGCGGCGACAGCGTGCGCACCGGGGTCACCGCCATCCTCCCCCACGGTGGCAACACCTTCCTGAGCCGAGTCCCTGCCGCGATCTACGTGGGGAACGGCTTCGGCAAGCTCCTGGGCGTCACCCAGGTCCGGGAGCTGGGCGAGCTGGAGACCCCCATCCTCCTCACCTGTACGCTGTGCGTGTGGAAGGCCGCCGACGCTATGGTGGGATGGCTCCTGGCCCGCGACGACATGCAGCGCGTGCGCTCCATCAACCCCGTGGTCGGGGAGACCAACGACGGCACCCTCAACGACATCCGCATCCGGCCCATCGAGCCGGAGGACGTCGTGAGCGCGCTGGAGTCCGCGAAGCCTGGACCGGTGGAGGAGGGCGCGGTGGGTGCCGGCGCGGGCACCATCGCCTTCGGATGGAAGGGCGGGATCGGCACCAGCTCCAGGGTGCTCCCGCAGCCCCTGGGCGGGTACACGGTGGGCGTGCTTGTGCAGACCAACTTCGGGGGTATTCTGTCCATGAACGGCGCGCCCGTGGGCCGCGAGCTCGGGCAATACGCCTTCAAGAATCAGGTGGAGGCGGAGGCGGGCGGCGCGCCCTACGATCCCACGTCGGACAAGCAGGAGTGGGGCTCGTGCATGATGGTGGTGGCCACCGACGCACCCCTCTCCGATCGCAACCTGGAGCGCATCGCGAAGCGCGCTGTGATGGGCCTGGCCCGCACCGGCTCCTACGCCAGCAACGGGTCCGGCGACTACGTCATCGCGTTCTCGACGGCCAACGGCGTGCGCCGCGTGACGACGCCGGGCGTACACACGGTGGACGACCTGAACAACGAGAGCATGAGTGGCCTCTTCGAGGCGACGGTGGAAGCCACCGAGGAAGCCATCTACAACTCACTGCTCAAAGCGGTGACGGTGACGAGCAACGGCCATACGGTGCAGGCGCTGCCCATCGATCAGACGCTGGCGGTGCTGAAGAAGTACGGAGCGGTGAGGTAAGGGCTCACGAACGCCAGCTGTCGCGCCAGCGCGTGTAGTTCACCGTCTTGACGCCCGCCCTGTCGAGGACCTCGAGGCCGGCTGGGTCGCGGTAGGGCTCCCGGAAATACACGTACGCAACCTTCGCCTGAACCATGAGCTTGGCGCACATGATGCACGGGCTGGCCGTGACGAACGCCACCTTGTCGGGCAGGTCGCCCGGCGCCTTGACCAGGGCGTTCATCTCCGAGTGGATGCAGCCGCATTTGCCGGCCTCGTCCGAGTCGCACCGGTTGGGAAATCCCCGGACGTTGCCGTTGTAGCCGATGGCCACAACCTGCTCAAGCGCGAAGTCGGTGATGACCGTGCCCACCTGGAGACGCGAGCACGTGCTGCGCTTGGCGAGCTCCTCCGCCATGCGCATGAACACCTCGAAGAGCGGCGGTCGGGTCACCTGATCCACAGCGGCGACGAAGTCCTCGGGCACCTCGATGACGTTGAGCGGGTGCGTGTTCTCGGGAACGCTGTCCTTGAAGATCAGGGGCATGGTCGATTCCTGCGCGTGGGATCGGTTCGCGGCCGCGACGGCGGACCGCGGCTCATCAAGGCTCGGAACCTCCGAGCTGCTCGGCGATGGAGCGCGTGTGGGCTGTGATCACATCTCCGGTGTGCTTCGTGCTCACCGGCTCCACCAGCGCGAGCCAGCACTCGTCCTCCGCCACCGGACGGTGTCGCACACCCGCCGGCACCACGAAGATCTCGCCGCGTCCGAGCTCGACGTCGCCGTCTTCGAGCTCGATGCGCAGGCTCCCCTTCAGCACCAGGAAGAGCTCGTCTTCGTCGTCGTGGGCGTGCCACACGAACTCACCCCGGACCTTCGCGACTTTCACGTACTGGCCCCCGACCCTCGCCACCACCCGAGGTGACCAGAGCTCCGTCAGGGCCGAGCACGCTGCTTCGAGATTCAAACCGGGCCGCGCGGCTCGTATCGGCCGCGCGTGGCCCACCGGCTCCAGGCCGTGGTCGTGGATCACGTGAACCCTCCTGGACCTTGCACGAGAGACCGCAAACAAGAGGCAGCGGGGCGTGGGAGCACTCCACCGACAAGGGCCAAGATCGGCGTCCTACCTTGGTTCGGCAAACAGGGATGCCCGGCGACCCCTCGTGGGTCCGAGGGGCCGCGCGCGTGTGGCGGGCGCCAGGGT
>JAJDNI010000181.1 GCA_022340755.1 Gemmatimonadota bacterium | reverse complement strand
GTCGGCCAGCTTCTTCAGCCAGTCGATGAGCTCCGGCAGCTTCTCTTTGGGCTCCGTGCCTTCGCGTCCCGAGATGCGACGCGCGATACGCAACGTGCGACCGGTCTGTGAATACTCCGACTCATAGCTCCCGAAGTCGCTGTCCGCGCGCACGTCCGAGGGGAGCTCCGCCGTCCACCCCTCGGGGAGCGTCACCACGACCTCGGAGTTGCTGGTGATCGGGCCGATGACGGCGCCCACGTCGATGGGATAGCGGCGATTGCCCACCTCCTTCTCCAGGCGGGTCACCACCGACGGGTCGCCCGCCGACATGAGGGGCACGGTGAACACGTATCCGCTGCTGCCGTTGCGGCGGGCCGCACGCTGGGCATCGAGGTGGACCCTGATCTCCGGCACGGCATGGAGATCGCGTCCGTCGAAGATGGAGAGCGAGTCACCGGTGGCGCCGTCGATGACGCTGTTGGCCACCGCGTCCTTCAGGCGCTCCATGTCCTTGTCGGAGAACTGCTGGGACAGCGCGCCGCGGAGCTGGTATTGCAGGTTGCCCAGCGCTTTCTCCGTATACCATCCCGACAGGGATCCGTCGTCGTGGATCTCACCGGTGAGCGTCACGTCGCGCAGGTTTTCCGCCGGGGTCGTCTTCGGGAAGGTCACCTCCTCCACCGACCCGTCATCGAAGACCACCAGGCCGAACTCTCCCTGGTAGCTCGGCGGGATCTGGCCGAAGGGCACGACCTCAGCCGTCAGATCCAGGAACGTCCACTTTCCGTCCTGCCGCAGCGCCGCGATCTCGTGGTCGAACTGGCGTACGGAGGGGAGCGTCTCCTCCACGCCTCCCGAGCTGCTCAGCAGCACGGGATAGGCCTCGAAGCCCATCTTCCGCGCCAACGCCACGAAGAGCGTCGCCTTGTCCTTGCAGTCGCCGGAGCGAGTGCGGACCACCTCGGCCGGCATGCGTGGCTGATAGCCGCCGTCCCCGAGAGAGATGGAGATGTAGCGGAAATCCTGGGCAATCCATCGATACAGCGCCTCGATCTTCTCTTGCGACGTGTGCGCGTCGGCGGTGGCCTGGCGCGCCGCGGCCATCACCGAGTCGTCGACGGCGTAGCGGTCCTTCGCGAGGCCCGCGTACCACTTGCCGATGTCGGCCCACGTGTTGGGGCCCGAGTTGGCGAAGTGCTGGAGGAAGTCCGCCGAATCCGGATCGGCGAAGAGCTCGGGCTCGATGTGCTCCAGGTCGGAGGCGGACCACACGCACACGACCCGGCCGTCGGCGTGCGTGATCCTGGGCTGGACCTTCAGGTGGTGGTCGGCCTCGCGCAGCAGATATCCCTCGGGCACGTCTACGATGTAGCGCGAGCGCCGCACCGTACCGCCGGTCGTGATGGTCCAGTTGGCGTAGAACTCCCTGGGCATCACCGGCTTCACCGTCTCGATGGTGTAGCTGTAGTCGACGATGGTGCCCACGTCCACGCCGCCCAGAGAGACGCGGACCCGCTTCAGGTCGGTGTACACCGGGCTTTGCTCGGGCACGGGGACGTCGGCGACCTGCTGATGGATGGGCTCCGCGGACACCACCGAGCCGTCGGGGCGGACCACCTTTGCCCAGTTCAGCCGGAAGCGCTGCCGCTCTCCATCGTACGCGAACGTCTCCTCGGCCCATGTGTCGATGGCGTCGCGGTTCAGGATCTGCGCGACCTGCCTGTAGGTGATCGTCCCGGTTCCGTCGGTCTGCTGGACCACGATGCCGTCGTCCAGAAGCAGCACGGAGCTTTCCTCGGGATGGTCCGCGGGATCGACCGCCAGGGAGTAGATCGTGTCCGGGTCGACGGAGGGGTCCCCATTGGGCCCCACCACAGGCGCCTGGGCGGCCACCGGGGCGGCCGCCACGAGGAGGAGTAGAAGGGAATGGGCGCTTCGCATCCGATGTTTCACCAATCAGGGATTCGCCGCCGCCGGGGGCGGGGCAGGTGCAGGAACCCAGAAACCTATCAGCGCGAGGCTATTCAGTGGAGCGCACCCGGCGTTCCGTCGACACCGGGAGTGCGCCCGACTACGGCCCCCCTCCCGGCCCGCGGCCCCGTCCGCCTCCGTTGCCCTGGGCCGGCGCCGCTTCCCCCTTCTTCTCCGGCGGCGGCGCCCAGAAGTCCGCGTTGTCCGGTGCGGTCGCCGCCACGGCACTGGAGTACAGGGCGGCGTTGAACAGGACCTTGAACGTGCCGAAGGGCTGCCCGCGCCACTGGGGCTTCATGCCCAGGAGCACCACGTGGCCGTCGCCGTGCTGCACGTCCAAAGCGGCGGCATAGCCCTGCACGTGCTCCTCGCCCAGGAGATAGCCCGACAGGAGCGGCGAGCCTTCGCTGCCATACTTGGCCAGAACGTGGCCCTTGAAGCCTTCCTCCGTGGTGAACACGGGACTCCGTCCGATGAAGACCTTCGCGTGTTGAGGCATGCCGCTCATGACGGGCTGCGAAGGATCCACCAGCAACTCCACGATGGCTCCGGAGGCCGAGAAGTCCTGCGACCTGAGACCGGCCACCACGTTCTTCACCGGAAGGTGCAGCTGATCGATGGCGAAGGTGCTCGATCCGTTGATGGCGACCAGCGTCCCGCCGGACCGCACGAAGGTGTCGAGCTCACGGACCCCTGCAGCGTCGATACCGCCCGCGTATCTCGGCGGCACCGTGCCTTCGGCGAAGCCGTTCAGGATGGTGCGCCCGTTCATGTCGGCCAGAACGATGACGTCGTAGCGGTCCCGCAGCTTCCCGGCCAGGACGTCGGCGTTGTAGAGGCTGGTGTGCTTCACGCCGTACATCTCCAGGAGCCAGCGCGTCCATCCCTCGTCGATGGACGCGGACCACGGCCGGTACAGGCCGACGCGGGGACGACTCACGGCCTTCGCCGGCATGGAGCCGCCCACCGCCTGCAGGTGCAGATCCTTCACCAGCGACTGCCGCTGGCTTCCCGACACGCCCGAAACGAGCCACGAGCCGCTCTTGCCGCCGGCTGCCGAGTCCTGAGCGGCGGTCCCCGCGGCGAAGCCCACCCGGCCTCCCATCTCCCAGGCGCGACCGAGAGCACGATACGTGTTGTTCTCGGCGGGGTCGAGGATGAGGGCGCCGCCGCTACCGGTGATCCGCCCCACCGGGGGCACGATGGCGTGCGCCTCCGCATTGCTGTCGAATCCCACGTCGGGGGGCGAGTCCCAGGGAGAGGCGTCCCCCTTCGTGTCCCACGCCAGGGG
>JAJDNI010000176.1 GCA_022340755.1 Gemmatimonadota bacterium | reverse complement strand
CAACATCTCGCCCCCGCTGAACATGGAAGCCCGGTGGTTCGCTCCCCACGTGGCGTACACCATGGCGAAGTTCGGCATGAGCATGTGCGTGCTGGGCATGGCCGAGGAACTGGCGCCCCAGGGGATCGCGGTGAACGCGCTCTGGCCCCGGACCACCATTGCCACGGCGGCCATCCGGAACCTGCTGGGGGGGGAGGAGATGATCCGGCGGAGCCGCCATCCCTCCATCATGGCCGACGCGGCTCTGGCGATCTTCAGGCGTGACAGTCGGGCCTTCACCGGCCACTTCTGCATCGACGACGAGGTCCTGGCGGAAGAGGGCGTTACCGACCTCTCCCGCTACGCCGTGGATCCTGCGGCGGAGCTGGCGCCGGACTTCTTCGTATAGCGGGGCGGCCGTCGTCGACAGTGCAGCGGGCGCGGGGCGAGGCTGCCCGCCACCCCCGGCGGCTGAACACCCGCGCGCCTTGGTTGCTTGATTTCTTGCGCACGAAAGGGGCATGCCAGAAAGACCCTCCCGGTTCGAGCCCCGCCCCCCACTCGAACAGAGCCGCCCTCGCGGCCGTTCACAGCTGCATCTGTCTCCCGGATCGGGAGCGGCTGTTGGCCGGCCCTGTTCCCGGCTCATTCCGTCAACGCACCATTTCATTTGATGCCAGGCGGGCGATCCGCCGTCCCGGAACCGGGCGGGCGGCAACTCGCCGCGTGTAGTCCATGCCGGAAGCCCTCCACCTGCCCGAGGCCCACTTCCAGAGCCTGAAAGAGGCCCTCGCAGACGAATACATCTTCGAGGAGCCAATCGGTGGCGGAGGCATGGGCATCGTCTGCCGCGCCCGGGACCTGAAGCACCAACGCGAGGTCGCCCTCAAGATCCTGCCCCCCGATCTCGCGGCGGCGGTGGGAGCGGACCGCTTCCTGAGAGAGATCCGGATCGAGGCCGGCCTCAGCCATCCCCACATCCTGCCGGTCTACGACTCCGGCGAGGCGGCCGGCCCCGCGATGCAGGCCAACGGGTGCTGGCAGATCAACCGGTATCCCGAGGGTGCGTTCGACCATGACGTGAAGGTCGAGATCTGCGTCGCCGACAACCCGACGACGCCCTTGTCCAACACGGAGTGGAACTCCCTCGTCGTCTACCAGAGCGACCCCGGGACAGTGAAGGCTCTTCCCTGGGTCTCGCCCGACGAGAACATCGACTGCTCGGGATTCGGTGGGGCGCAGCAAACCGCCAGCTCGAGCCGCCTGCGATCGCTGCTCGCATCCGTCGGGAGCCGCGTCGCGCGCCTGATCCTTCCCAAGCCCCTGGCGGCGAGGCCGCCCTTCTTCTCACACCCCCCCATGGGGATCGGCGGCACCGCCGGCGCCTTCTCCGAGTTCTTCGGCGCTCCCAGCGGGCACAGCGTGTCCGGGACCGTTCGATACTCCGATCATGCGCTGAGCGGGGTCCGTGTGACCATGAACCCCACGGACGACGCCGCGGACCTGGTGGAGGACACCACCGACGCAGCCGGGCGCTACGACTTCAGGGGCATCGTACCGGGTGACTACACCGTCAAGGTCTACGGCGACGGCTATGAGTACCCCGCGGGGTCGGGGGAGTATCCGTTCGTCGGTTGGGTCGGCCAGGATGTACAGGTGGTGGACGACAACGTCGTGCAGGACAGGGATCTGCCCAAGAACATCATCCTGTCGGAGCCCGCGAACGGAGCCACGGTCGACCCGAACGGCCTCACCCTGTCCTGGACGCCCAACGCCGAGGCGGAGGCCGGGGGGCATTACGACATCCAGATCAACGACACGGACCACTGGTTCCCCACGGCCGAGACGGGACAGAGCACCACGACCAGCTACCAGGTGCAGACGGCGTTGGAGCCCGGGGAGGCGTACACCTGGCAGGTGGACGCCCTGGACGCGCAGGGGCACGAGGTGGGGTACAGCGAGATGGCCTTCGAGTACACGCTGTCGGGGGGTGCACCGGTGGTGGTGAACGGAGACTTCGGCACGGGGGACCTCACCGGCTGGGACAGCTACGGCACCCAGAACTGGTCCGCCGCCGCCGTGAGCGTCGGAGGCAACTGGGCAGGACAGCTCGACGCGGGAGATGGCCCCACGGGAAACGCGTCGTGCACCGACGCGAACTACGAGAACTTCGGCATCCTCCAGCAGAGCTTCACCATGCAGAAGAACCACTTCATGGAGCTGGACTTCCAGGTGCCGGCGCCCATCGACGACCCCACGGAGAACGCGAGCTGCGTCGGCTTCGACCCCACGAACGTCACCAGCCCCGTGGTAGAGGGCCCCCTGGTCCTCGAGCCGAGCACGGCCCGGTGGGGTTGGCTCCACGCCTCGCTGAGGCTCGACGCCGCGTCCTTCCCCTGGCTCCCCGACCAGTTCACGGCGCGGGTCACGATCCGCAACGAGGACAACGAGTGGACGGGCAAGAACCTCTCCGTCACGGTGGACAACGTGCAGGGCAGCAGCTGACGGCAGCGGAGGACCGTGCGGCAACGAGGGCGAAGAGCACCGCAGGCGCCGCGTACGATATCACGTCCATCTGCGCGACCCCGCAGAGTTGGTCCGCCCGAATGAGTGACAGCGTATCGCTCCTCACTCCCCTTCCGCGGGGCCGTACCACACCCCGCCGCCGAACGTGCTCACCCAGATCTTATCTGGATCGCGCGGGTCGAACGTGACGCGCTGGATGGCGTTGAACGGTATCCCCTTCACCCGGCGCCACGTGTCGCCCCCGTCCTCGCTGAGCCAAAGCCCGTGGGCTGTGGTGGAGAAATACACACGGTCGGGGTTGTTGGGATCGATGCGGACGAAGAAGGCATGGATGTAGGACGGGTTTCCCGGCAGATCACCGTCGCGGATCACCTGGGTCCAGGTGGCGCCGCCGTCCTTCGTACGGTAGAGGCCGCCCTCCGGCTTCTGCGGCGCCGTGGCCGCAGCCAGAAAGATCGTATTGGGCCGATCCGGATGGACGTCGAAGCCACCGGCCCAGTGGAGGCTCAGGTTCGGGTGCATCGGCGACCACGAAGCGCCGCCGTCGGTGGATTTGTAGAGGCCGCCCGGCACGTCGAAGGCCGAGCCACTCCGCTTGCCGGTGATGGAGCAGTACAGCGTCCCCCCCGGGGTCCACTTCACCATCCACGTATGCTGGTTGCCCGGCTGCCCCAGCCCGGTGGAGGCTTTCGTCCAGGAGGCGCCGCCGTTGGTGGTCTTGTACACCCCCTGGCCCATCAACGCCACCCACATCGTCCGCCGGGCGGGCGGACTGGTGGGATCCAGCGTGAGCGACGTCGCCGGGGCTTCCGGCAGCCCGCGAGAAATCGACGCCCACGTCTTTCCGTAGTCGGTAGACTTCAGCACTCCACCCGTGGGCCGCATCCGCTCGATGTCGGTCCAGTGCGGGATGTCGTGCTGATTGGACGCAGCCGCGTAGACGGTTCCGGCCACGGTGGGGTCGGGGACCACGTCGTATACGGTATTGGTCCACGGTGAGCCGCTGAGTGAATGCTCCCAGGACACGCCGCCGTCTCCGCTACGGGCGAACCCGATGTCGGTGTAGGCGATGTACATCCGGTCCGGGTCCAGTGGGTCGAACACGGTATTCCAGACCGACGTCACCTCCAGTCCCACCGATTCCCAGCGCGACCCCTTGGCCGGGGCGCTCTGGCCGTCGGCCAGCTTGGTGAAGCCGGCGAACCATCGGGCTCCGCCGTTGTCCGTGATGTAGATCTCGCCGTTGTTCGTGTACATTGCCTCGTCCACGTCGCCGCGGTTCACGTTGAACCCGCGGGCCGTGTGGAAGCCGCCGAACGTCCAGTTGAAGTCGTAGTCCAGCCACCCGTTGTCGAGGTTGTTGTTGGTGAAGCGTACGTCCCCGTTGTAGATGGCCTTCCAGGTGGCACCGTAGTCATCCGTCCGGTAGACGGTGAAGTTGTTCGGCGGCCAATAGCCGGTGCCTTTGTTCGTCACGTAGGCCGTGCCCGGGTGCCCGTCGGCGGTGGCCACCAGGTAGTACTGGGCGATGTCGCCGTCTCCGTAGCGGTCCACCAGGCCCAGCCGCGTGTTGATGCCCTCGCCCATCGCCGACGCCCACGTCGACCCGCCGTCCCGGGACACGTAGACGCCGCCCGCGAACTGCCTGCCTTGATTCTGGCTGGGGATCGTCACGTAGAGGGCCGTCTGCTTCGTCACCGTATCGGTGGATGCCGCGAACCCGCGCAGATCTCTCCACGGCAGGCCCGCCGACACGTCCTGCCAGGTGGTACCGCCGTTGGACGACCGCCACACCCCGTTGGACGTGCCCACGTAGCACACACGGGCGCCGGACGGTGTCGTCGGGTCCGCGTAGAAGCCGCGGACCTCGCCCGTCACGCTCGACATCGGCTGCCACGTAGCGCCACCGTTCTGCGACACATAGGCGGCGCTGGTCGTTCCGGCGAACATCCGGTCCGCATCGGCGCCGTCGATCCCCAATTCCACGAGATCGTTCGTTCCCCACGGCTGCGACGGCGACAGCGCCCGCCAGGTGAGTCCGCGGTCATCGCTGACTTTCAGGGTGCCGTCTCCGTAGGCGTAGACGATATCGGGATCCGTGGGGTGGAAGATGGGCCGGCAAGCGGTGGCGGAGGATATCTGGTCCTCTGGAACCATGGCCCACGAATGCCCACCGTCGGTGCTCCGGTAGAAGCCGCCCATGTCACACGACACGAACATCAGGTTGGGGTCGTGGGGCGACGCGGCTGGGCTGTACATCGCGCCGCCGCCGCCAAGGCCGGTCACCTGGAACCCCTGGGGCTCCGCAGAGCCGCCCGGGTCCGCGGCTCCGAAAGCCTGCGCGAGCGCAAGGGAATCGTTGAAGTCGATGCGTCCATTCGAGTCGAAATCCGACCGCACCGCCTGCAGCGCCCACACACTGGCCAACACCACCGCTAGGCCGACCACCAGCGTCAGGATCGATTTCCTGCCCCGTTTCTGTCGCATCCTCATGTGTTTCCTTCTCGCTTCCGCCAACCCCATCTGCTAGCGCTGACCGCGACCGGCCGTCCGAGCTTCGGGTCCGCCGCGAGAGACATGACGCCCATCCTGCCGCCACCGAGGTCGCGCTCGGTCTGGTACTAGTCCCCGAAGGCCCGCGGGAGTTGGCCCTTCACCCCGGCTATGCCGAGAAGATGTGTGGGCAAGGGCCGGATGCGACAGGGCACATCCATCCGGTGCCATGGCCGGCGGAAAGCGCGCCCCCGACTCGCCGGGCACGGACACCGGGCGTGGCGCGGCGTGCCTCGAGGTGCTGGCCTGCGGTGGCGCAGCACGACCCGGCTCCGCACTTTTCTCCGCTCATTCGACGGGGGGCCGCGCCCGCCTGGGAGGGTCCCGCATCGTCGTCTGGAGGCTCGAAATCTCCACCTGGCCATCCAAAACGCAGGAACGCCCATCATGCGTGCCCGTCGCGTCCTTCTCCCGGTTGTGTCCTTCGCGGCTCTCACCGTCCTCCCCGGTGTGCCGAGCCCCGAGCCCCTCGCCGCGCAGGCCGTTCCGACGCCGGAATCGGTTCTGGGCTTCGTCCCCGGGGCCGACTTCCACCTGGCCACCTACGAGCAGTCGCTGGCCTACTTCCAGAAGCTGGCGGCCGCGTCGGATCGGGTGCAGCTCGAGCGGGTGGGCACCACCAGCGAAGGCCGCCCCTGGTACGTCGCGCTGATCTCGTCAGCGGATAACCTCAAGAACGTGGAGCACTACAGGGACATCGCCCACCGCCTGGCGTACCCCGGGGACATGAGCGACGCGGAGGCCCGGCGGCTGGCCGCGGAGGGCAAGACCATCGTCCACATCGACGGGGGCCTGCACGCCACCGAGGTGGCGCCTACGCAGCACACCATCCAACTGGCCTACGATCTCGCCACGGGGGATTCGGATCCGAAGCTCAAGGCCATCCTGGACAACGTGATCCTCGTGCTCTGGTTCAGCTTCAATCCCGACGGCCAGACGATGGTGGCCGACTGGTACAGGTCCAACCTGGGCACACCTTTCGAGGTCGCGCCCATTCCCTTCCTGTACCAGAAGTACATCGGGCACGACAACAACCGTGACGGCTACATGATCAACCAGATCGAGTCGCGGACGGTGACCCGGACCGACCGGCACTGGGAGCCGCAGATCATCTACAACCATCACCAGACGGCGCCCTTCCCGGCGCGAATCTGGATCCCTCCCTTCGCGGACCCCGTCAGCCCCAACGTGCACCCCCTCATGTGGCGCGAGGTGAATCTCATCGGCATGGCGATGGCCGAGGAGCTGGAAGAGCACGGCCAGAAGGGCGCCGTGCACATGGGTACGGGCTTCGACGACTGGTATCCGGGCTTCATCGACCACGCCAACAGCTTCCACAACGTGGCGTCCCTGCTCACCGAGACCGGCCTGTACCGATACGCGACGCCGCACTTCTACACGGTCCAGGACTTCCCTACCAACGCCCGTGACCTGCGGCCGCAGTCCCTGTACGCCAGCCCGTGGGAGGGTGGCTGGTGGCGCCTCGGCGATGCCGTCGCGTACTGCCTCACCGCCTCGAAGGCCGTTCTCGACGTGGCGGCGAAGTTCAAGACGGATCTGCTCTACAATCGGTATCAGGCGGCCCGCGACGTGACGGCGGAATACCGTTCGGGACCGCCGTACGCGTATTTCATAGGCGAGGACCAGCCCGACCCCGTGGCGCCGGCGGAGATGCTCCGTCGACTGGCGTACAACGGCGTCACGGTGAAGCGGCTCACGTCCCCGGTGACGCTGGACGGCGTCACCCATCCGGCGGGCACCTGGGTGATCCCCATGGATCAACCCAACGCGAACTTCGTGCGTCAGCTCTTTTCGATTCAGAACTACCCCGATATGCGCGAGTATCCGGAGGGCCCTCCGGACCAGCCGTACGACGTCTCCGGGTGGACGCTTCCGTACCAGTTCGACGTGCACGTGGTGGAGGCGCGGACTCCGCTGACCGACGCGGTGCGCTCCGCCATGGCCGAAGTGTCCGCCGAGCCCCTGGCGTGGGACACGAAGGGGGACGCCTCTCCCTGGGACTCGCCCCCCGACGTGGGATTCGACAGCAATGCGGAGGCGCACGCCATCGTGCCCCCGGTGGGGCGGATCACCGGTAGTGGCGGCGCCCTCATCCTCGACCCCGCCGAGAACAACACGTATCGCGCACTCGGTCGCGCCTGGGAGATGGGAGGCCGCGTGAGCTTTGCGGCGGGTACCGCCGCCGCCGACTCCGCGGCGGGTGGCAAGAGCGGGTCGTGGCTGGTCTCGGGACTCTCGGGAAGCCAGCGGCAGTCGCTGGTGAAGGACCTGCACCTGCAGGCGGTGGGCGGCTCCATGCCGGCGAGAGCCGTGACGCGTCCCCGCGTCGGCCTGTACCGGCCGTGGGCCGCGTCCATCGACGAGGGATGGACCCGCTGGCTCCTGGAGATGTACGGCGTGAAGCACAGCAGCCTCTACAACGCCGACGTCTTGGCCGGGAAGCTGCGGGACCGCTAAGACGTCATCGTTCTGGCCGTGATGATCGGGCGCACCATCCTGAACGGCTTCGCCGAAGGCACGGTGCC
>JAJDNI010000006.1 GCA_022340755.1 Gemmatimonadota bacterium | reverse complement strand
GGTCCTGCCACCTCGGGAGATGCTACCACCACGTGTCGGGAGGGGGCAGTTCGAATGGTCGTGTGCCGGCGTGCGTTGTAATGCGGGACGGCCGCGCGTTCTCGGGCTCGGCCGCAGGAGGTGGCCATGAACGACTCGAAGGTGAGCAAGGTGGCAGGGGCCGCGGCTCACGGTGCGGCGGCGGACGAGGTGCGCAGCCTCCGCGACCGGCTGGAGCCTCCGGCCGATCAGTTCAAGTCCGCGGCCGCCGGAAGGGTGGAGGAGGTCGCGGCTCAGATCAGGCAGCTCGGCAACGAGTTCGATCGCTGGGAGGAGGCGCACGCCATCGCCCGCCGCCTGGAGCGGACGGCGGACTACCTGCGCTATCGGCCGGCGTTCGAGGTGGCGGCCGACGTGCGGTCGATTGTGGAGCGCAGCCACCTGCTGTGGATCGCCGGAGGTGTACTGGCCGGCTATGTCGGGTATCGGCTCATCCGCGGCTCGGGAGGGTAGAATCGGGCGAGACAGCTCCGGACTGGAGGTTCAGCATGTTGGATCACATTGGTCTTGCCGTGTCCGATGTGGCCGCCAGCAAGGCGTTCTACCTGGAGGCCCTGGCACCGCTGGGGTACGAGGTGATCATGGAGTTCGGAGAGGCGGTGGGGCTGGGGGCCGCCGGCAAGCCGGATTTCTGGCTGCAGCAGGGAGCGCGCACCGCGCCTCGACTCCACATCGCCTTCGCAGCCGGTGACCGTGCCGCGGTGGATGCCTTCCATGCGGCTGCACTCAGGGCGGGAGGCGTCGACAATGGCCCCCCCGGCCTGCGCGAGCAGTACCACCCCACCTACTCCGGCGCGTTCGTCCTCGACCCCGACGGGCACAACATCGAGGCGGTGTGCCACAAGGCCGAGTAGGAGGCCGCCGCCGGCGCGATCACGGGGGCCCCGCGCAACCTGCGGAGGGTGGAAGGAACGACATCCGCGGGTCGCCGGAATAGACTGCGCACCAGACATGCTTGCGTGAGATGAAGTTTCAGTGGGAGCCTATCCTTGTGGGGTATCTCCCTGTTTGCTCGTAAGAATCCTTCCTATTCTGGCAGGTGATCGATGATGATACAAAAGGGGGCGAAGCGAAGGGTAGATGTGAGGAGAATGCGCCGGTGAATGTAATTCCCGTCCACCGTGTACGAGGAGTACGCGCCGGAGTGGAGGATGAGAAGGTTCCCTTGGAGTGGAGCTTCCGCGGGCTTGTGGGGACTACGCGTCGCGTGGAGGCCACCGGAGGCGAAAGACGGGCCATGACCGCTCGGACACGCCTCCTGCTCCTGATCCTGATCATGGCCGTCGGGACCCTGACGGTGGCGGGCAGCGCCATCATCATTCTGCACGGGGTGGCGGTGACGGAGGAGCGTGAGGAGCTGCAGGACATGGTGCGGAGCGAGGCGCGTCTGATCGAGGCGGTGACCTGGACCGGTCCGGTGAGCTCGGTGCACATGGGAGGACGCGACGCCGCGGCGATGATCGCCAAGATCGTGGAGGCGCACCGCGCCTACGACGCCTTCGGCAAGACGGGGGAGTTCCTGCTCGCCAGGCGGGAGGGCGATCGGATCGTCTACCTGCTGAGGCATCGCAGCGTACGCGTCGAGACGCCTTCCCCGGAGGACTTCAACTCCGAGCTGGCGGAGCCCATGCGGCGCGCGCTCGAGGGGCGTTCCGGCTCCATGATCGGGGTGGACTACCGTGGCGCCAAGGTGCTGGCGGCCTACGAGCCGGTTCGGGTGATGAACCTCGGGATGGTGGCCGAGATCGACCTCGCCGAGGTGCGCGCACCCTTCGTGCGCGCCGGGTTGTTGACGGTCGGGATCACGCTCTTCGTGGTCTTTGCGGGCGCCGCCCTGTTCGTGCGGGTCACCAACCCCATGATCGAGGGCCTCAAGGATCACTCGTCCCGCCTGGAAGGGATGGTGGGCGCCCTCCGCGAGAGCGAGGAGCGCTACCGCAGCACCTTCGACGGTGCGCCGGTCGGAGTGGCCCAGGTGGCGCCCGAGGACGGTCGATTCCGGCGGGTGAATCGGTACCTTTGCGAGATGCTCCACTTTGAAGAGTCGGAGCTGTTGGGGTTGCGGTACGGAGATGTGGACGTGCAGGAGGACGAGGACGGCGACCTCGCTGCGATCGTCGGCAGTCTGCAGGGGGAACGGCCATCCTACGCGGTGGAGCGACAGTGGCGGAGGAAGGACGGGTCGACGGTCTGGGTCACCGTGAACGCCTCCCCCGTGCAGGACGGATCGGCCCATGGCTACCTGGTGCTGGTGGTCAAGGACATCAGCCAGCGGAAGCGGGCCGAGGAGGTGCTGAAGCGGTCGTTGCGTGAGAAGGAAGTGCTCCTGCGGGAGATCCACCACCGCGTGAAGAACAACATGCAGGTGGTGTCCAGCCTGCTCAACCTGCAGGCGCGGGGCATCGGGGACCCGAAGAGCCGGGAGGTCTTCGAGGAGAGCCAGAGCCGGGTGCGGGCCATGGCCCTCATCCACGAGGTTCTGTACAGCTCCGGGGACCTGTCCCGGATCGATCTGCCGCGATACCTCCGCGCCCTCGCGGTGAGCCTCGGGGAGATGTACGGAGGAGACTCGGACAGGATCAGGGTGAAGGTGGACGTGGAGGATATCGGCCTCGGCCTGGACGAGACCGTGCCCTGCGGCCTGGTGATCCACGAGCTCCTGGCGAACTCGTACAAGTACGCGTTCCCGAACGGCCGTGGCGGAGAGATCGATATCGAGGGGACACAGGACCCGGATGGTCGTGTGCGCCTGGTGGTGCGGGACGACGGCGTCGGCATGCCGCCGGAGGTGGATCTCGCCACTGCCGGTACCATGGGGCTGCAGCTCGTGAAGGGCTTGATCGAGAACCAGCTCGGTGGTGATGTCGAGGTGGAGCGTGACGGAGGAACCTGCTTCCGTTTCAGCTTTCCCGTCGACGAGCAGACGTGGGAGGATGGATAGATGGAGCGACCGCGAGTGCTCATCGTCGAGGACGAGTTCCTGGTCGCCTATGAGCTCCGCCTGCACCTGGAGGAGAGTGGGTTCGAGGTATGCGGCATGGTGGGTACGGGGGCGGAGGCGGTGGCCGTTGCGGAGCGGACCCGACCCGACTGCGTGCTCATGGACGTGAGCCTGAAGGGCGACATGGATGGTATCGAAGCCGCCCGGAAGGTGGTGGATCGACGGCGGGTTCCCTTCGTGTTCATGACGGGCCTTCCCGTCGCCCAGGTGAGAGAGCAGGTGCGGGAGCTGGATGCCGCGGCCTGCCTGTCGAAACCGGTGAACTTCGCCGAGCTGAGGAGGATGATCCTCGAGCTCGTCGGGGCGGAGATCTGGGGAGCCAGCCCGGGCACCGAGACGCCCGTCACCCGACGGTCGTCTCTGGGCTGAGCCCCCTCGGCCGCCCACGATGGATAGCGAATTCTCATGAAACGGACCGCGGGCTGCCACGGCGGATCGGCCGTCGCCGAGAAGGCGAACCGACATGGCTGAACGTGACAGGAGATCCGAGATGGGCGGGGACGATGCTCCGGGGGCAGGGCGCAGCCCGCAGGAGCGTGCCGACCGCGCGCGGCTCGACATGCGCGGGATAGAGGCCGGGGCATCGTCGGAGGAGACGACCATGGA
>JAJDNI010000151.1 GCA_022340755.1 Gemmatimonadota bacterium | reverse complement strand
GCACCCACACCGTTCTCGTACAGCGCCCCGTCGTCGTAGTAGTCGTCCTGGGGGATGGGGAGGCCAGCGATGAGGTACGTCTCGTCGGCGCTGTAGCACCACCCGGACTCCCGAGCGGCCAGCGCGCGGGCCCGCGCCTCGACCACCCGGCCGAAGACGTCTCGCGCTTCCTCGCGGCGCAACAACCGAACCGGCCGATTCAAGTTGTACCGGGTCAGGCCCACGGGCACCACGGACAGCGACCGGATCCCCTGCCCCAGGCTCCACAGGTCGTCGATGGTCCTTTCGAGGTGCTCGCCGTCGTTCCACTCCGGGCAGATGACCGCCTGCGTGTGGATCTCCAGACCACCGTCCAGTAGGAAGCGGAGGCGGTCCATGATCTCACCCGCGGTGTCGTTCACGAGGAGCCGGCGCCGGACCTCGGGCTCCGTGGCGTGCACGCTCACATAGAGGGGCGAGATGCGCTGATCCACGAGGCGCTGCATCCCCTTGGGACCCAGGTTGGTCAGGGTGACGTAGCTGCCGTAGGTGAACGAGAGCCGGAAGTCGTCGTCGCGGAGCCAGAGGCTCGGGCGAACACCCTGGGGATTCCCGTCGATGAAGCAGAAGACGCACTTGTTGGCACACTCCCGGACGGTGTCCGGGGCCGGAACGATCCCGACGGGAGTGCCCGGGTCGCGATCGATCTCGTAGACCACGGTGTCACCCGCGGGGGTGAGGGTCTCGAGCTCGAGCGCGGTGTCGGCCAGCAGGAACGTCAGGTCGATGCCGTCGCGGATGCGCTCGCCGTTGATGCGAACGATGCGCGTGCCGATCTCGAGGGATAGCTCCTCGGCGATGCTTCCGGCTTCGATCTCTGCAATGCGAACCACGATGCCACGCGCTCCGGGACGGCGGATTTCGAGCCGTGTAAGCTAACAAGATACCGAGACCGTGGCGTAGCCCTGAGCGGATGCCCTCCTGGGCCGGCTCGAGGCCCACGGCCAGCCCATGCCCTCATGATCCCGCCTGGTGGTTGGGGACAGGTTGATCCCCGTCGGTAGGTGTCCCCACTTTGGGCAACGTCCAACGCTTCGAGCGGGTCTGTTAGAGATGGGATCCGCCGTTTCGTTTCTCGAAAGAGGAGGCACATGGCTTCGTCATCCGGCCAGACTCGGTACCGGTACCCGCGCAGGCGCGCCGTCGGCGCGGCGGCCCTGTTGGCGGTGATCGGTGTCGCCGGATGCGAGCAGGCGGAGCGGGTGCAGGACCACTTCCGGGACCGGACCCCGTACGAAGCCTACGCCGATGGACTCGCCAAGGCCGGATTGCTGCAAACGGCGTTGGGACAGGAGTGGATCCAGGCGTCGCTCCGGGCGGTGGATCAGGCGTTGGAGGTGTCCCTGCCCTTTCAAGAGGAAGGCTTCATCGCGGCCGACAAGCCCACCGCGACCGCGTACCGGGTCCACGTGAGCCGCGGGCAGCGTCTCACGACCAAGATCACCCTTGCTTCCGACGAGGGCACACGCGTCTTCATCGACCTGTTTCGGGTGCCCGAGAATCCCGAAGATCCGCTCCGTCCCGTTCTATCGGTGGATTCGGTGCCGGGCGATTTCCAGTACGAGCCCTGGAGGGGCGGAGAGTTCATCCTTCGCGTTCAACCCGAGCTCCTCCGCGGTGGCCGCTATCGCGTCGTGATGCGCCTCGAAGCCCAGCTCGCGTTCCCCGTCGAGGGACACGACGAACGGGCCATCCAGAGCGGATTCGGAGCCGCGCGTGACGCCGGACGGCGCCGGCACGAAGGGGTCGACATCTTCGCCCGCCGCGGCACCCCCGTCCGGGCCGTGTCGGCGGGCGTGGTGAGCAGGGTGCAAGTCACCCGGCTCGGTGGCAAGGTCGTCTGGGTACGGGATCGGACGCGGAACGCCAGCATCTACTACGCCCACCTCGACTCTCAGGTGGCCCGTCCCGGGCAACAGGTCCAGATCGGCGACCTCCTGGGGTTCGTAGGCAATACCGGCAATGCCCGCACGACCCCGCCGCACCTCCACTTCGGCGTGTATAGGCGGGGCGAGGGGGCGGTGGACCCGGCTCCGTTCATTCGGCGTCCGAGGGGGGAGCTGACCGCGCTCACGGCGGATCTCGCCCGCCTGGGATCCTGGGTCCGGCTCACGGACGAGGGGATCCACTTGCGCTCGTCACCGACGCTGCGGTCACCGGTGATCCGGCAGTTGGAGACCCACAACGCCGTGCGGGTCCTCGGTGCCTCCGGGAGCTGGTACCGTGTGGCGCTTCCGGACGGCAGCTCGGGCTACGTGGCGGCGCGCCTCACCGAGCTCGCCGACGAGCCCTTCGAGACCCGCGTCGCATCGACGCCGGAGCTTCTTCGCGCCGGCCCGGACGATGCGTCTCCCCTCGTTGCCGAGGTCGAAGAAGGTACCGAGATGCCGGTCCTGGGCACCTTCGATCGGTACCTGCTGGTGCGGGCTCGGGACGGCAGCTCCGGCTGGCTGGGGGTGGACGGCTTGAGGCCCTGAGGAGGGACGGACAAGACGAAAGAAGCCCGGCGGGGATCATGTCTCCCCGCCGGGCTTCATCCTGTCCAGAGCGGGCGACCAGGTTCGAACTGGCGACCCTCAGCTTGGGAAGCTGATGCTCTACCAACTGAGCTACGCCCGCGTCGAGGGGAATCTAGCGGAGGGCCGGGGGCGGTCAAGCGAGCCTGGGGGGCCGCCTCCAGTAATCCTGGTCGCCGGTTCACCGGGAAAGAAAGCGGGCGGCCCGGCTGCGCCCGGCCGCCCCCCATGGACTCGAAGGCGCCTCCGCGTCAGGGCGTCTGCACCTGGTACCCGTACCCACCGACCGTCGAGCTGGACTGGAAGTCCACGCTGAAGTTCGTGGGCTGGTCCTTGGCACCGAGGGTCACGCTCTGCGATGCCGTACCCACGGGAATCCCGGAGTCATCGTAGAACGTGAAGGTGATGGTCACCTGAGCGCCCTCGGCCAGCTTCTTGTTGGTCATGACGCCGTTCACCTGGGCACCACCGACGGGGCTCCGCGTGATGTTCACGTTGTCCACCGTCACGGGCAGGGCCTCGATCTGGTTCACCAGCTCCTGGGCCTTCTGCCCGTCACCCATCTGATTCACGGCCTGCGCCATGATGAGGTAGGCGTTCTGGTTGTTCGGATCGACGGCGATCCAGCGCTCCGCCACCGGCGGCACCTGGTCGTACACCGAGTCGATCTGCAGGGAACGGGCCCACATCTCGAGGGCGTCACGATCCTTCGGGGTCTTGTTCGCCGCTCCGGAGAACCCCTTCACGGCGTCCTTGTAGTCCGACATCTGGTAGAATCCCACCCCGATCTGATACAGATCCTGGCTGGTGAGTTCGGGATGCGTCAGCAGTTCGGTGTAGACCTGCACGGCCTCATCGTTCTTCCCCGTTTGGACCAACAGCGACGCCAGATTTCGCTTGATGGAAATCTCGTTGGGGTGCTCCCGGGCCAGGTCGCGGAACGCGGTGATGGCTTCGTCGTACCGGCCGGCGTCGGCCAGGACCTGGGCACGCGTGATGGGGATCGTCTCCGCCTGCTGCTTCCAGTCCGCGACGGTCGCCGAGTCCATCGACTCGGTCTTGGTCGAATCGTTGATGATCAGCAGGGCCGAGTCGAGGTTGGCCAGCGCCTTGTCGTGCTCGTGGAGCTGCCCGTAGATCTGGCCGAGGACGATCATCACCTCGGGGCGCTCACGGTAGATCTCGTTGGCCTGCTCGAAGATCGGAACGGCTTCCTGGTACTTGCCCTGGTTCACCAGAGGGGCCGCCTGCGAGTACAAGGCGATCCAGGCCTTCTCCCGGATGCTCGCCGTCTGCAGCTGGTAGAGCGGCCGCAGCTGCTCGGCCATGGTGAGCTGCTTGTTGGCTTCCAGGTAGTCGCCGACGCCGATGGCCGCCTCACCCGCCTGGAGACGGGGGAGTGGGTTGGTGGAGTCGGCGGCGATGGCCGCGTGGGCCGCGTCCAGCGCCTGCTGGTAGAACTGCTTGGCCGCGTCCTTGTCCTCCATCTTGCCGGCTTGATCGAGCAGACGCTGTGCGTTTCTCGTGTCCTGATCCTGACGGGGACGCTCGCCGGGCGCGAGGGTCGTACCGCCCGCCAGCCCGGCCGGGCTCGCGCCGCCACCGCCCGACGACGCACCGCCGGCCGCACAGCCCGCGGCGCCGATTCCGAGCGCCAGAGAAAGGACGAGTCCAAAGCGGATCTTCATCCGGGATTCCTCCCTTGGGGTCATTGCCAAAAAAGACCTGATAATCTAGAAACGGTGAAAAAGTGCGTCAAACGGAAGATTCCTCCAAAGTCGCCTCCAGGCGATGGAGGGCTTCCTCGCGTCCGATCGCTGCAAGGATCTTGCCGAGATCCGGGCCCTCCTCGGATCCGATCAACGCCTTTCTAAGGGGGTGGAAGAGCCGGGCTCCCCGGACTCCCGTGGCGGCCCCGACCTCACGCACGGTACGACCGAGTGCGCCGCTCTCCCATTCTGTACTGCTGGCGAGGCGATCCCTTACCGCCCGGACCACCTGCCACCCCTCCTCCGACGCCACGACGTCGGCGCGAGCCTTCGCCAGTAGCCCAGGGTCCTCCGGGAAGAGCAGTGGCAGATGCTCGTTCACTTCCCCATAGGTTCCCAGGCGGGTGCGGAGTGCCTCCACGACCTCGGGGAGGTGCTCGCCGGCCGAGGGAAACCGCGTGGCGTCCACGAAGGGAGCCACGTGATCCGTGAGCTGGTCCAGGCTCTCCCGCGCGAGATGCTGCGACGAGATCCAGTGCAGCTTCACCGGGTCCACCTGCGTGTCGCTGCGCCCGATGCGATCGAGACCCGAGGTGGCGATGAGCTCGTCACGCGTGAGGACCTCCCGCTCGTCGGGGTGGGACCAGCCCAGCAGCGAGAGATAGTTGAGGATGCCGATGGGAGGGTACCCCGCCGCGCGGAGCCCGGACACGGACGCCGACCCTTCGCGCTTGGAGAGCTTCCGCCCGTCGGCGTCCAACACCGTGGGCAGGTGCGCGAACACGGGCCGCGCATGCCCCAGCGCGTCGAAGATCAGAGCCTGCTTCGGCGTGTTCGACAGATGGCCGACACCCCGGACGACATGGGTGATCTCCATGTCCACGTCGTCCACCACGACAGCGAAGTTGTACGTCACCCGTCCGTCGGATCTGCGGATCACGAAATCGTCTATATCACTAACAGGAAAAGAAATAGGGCCAAACACCTCATCTTTTATATCGACGCTTTCCAACCCTTCCGGGACCGCGAACCGGATCACGGGCGGAGGGCCTGACGCACTCAGCCGGGCCCGCTCCTCTCCGCTCAGGGCACGACACCGGCCGGGGTATCGGTGGACCTCCCTGCCCTCTTTGCCCGTCGCCGCGTCGGCCTCGAGCTCCTCTTCACCACAGAAGCAGGGGTACGCCAGCCCCGCCGCCAGAAGGCGCTCCACGGCCGCGTCGTACCCGTCCTGGCGCTGGCTCTGCCGGTACGGCCCATGCGGGCCTCCGACATCGGGCCCTTCGTCCCAGTCGAGACCCA
>JAJDNI010000146.1 GCA_022340755.1 Gemmatimonadota bacterium | reverse complement strand
GTACTGCGTCGTCGCGTCGCGCGGCCTTCCCGCCTCCGCCAGGCTCCTGGCCAGGAACAGGCGGGCGTGCAACGCCTGGACCGGGCTCTGCGCCGCCTGCAGGGCCGTCCGGTATAGATCCGCGGCGCGCGCCGGCGCATTGTCGGCGAACTCCGCCCGCTCGGCTTCCCGTATCCGCTGCGCGAAGCTGCCCTGGCTCAGCAGTCGCCGGGATTCCTCTTTGCTGTGGTCGTTCTCCCAGGGAAGGACCAGCCGACCCCCGGAGATGCGAGCCACGAGGGCGACCGTGGAGTCCGGGTAGGCTCCCGCCCGAAGTAGCTCTGGTCTTGCAGCGATGGCGGTGACCTGCCGGAGCGCGACGGCCTCGAGGTGGGAGGCGAGCTCCTGGCGGAGATCCCGCGTAACGCGCCGCCGTTCGTCACCCAGCCGGGCACGGGTAAGCTCTCGTTCCTGGAGGGTGAGGCGCGCACCAAGCCCAACCAGCGCGACGCAGGGCAGGAAGATCGCGGCCAGAAAGAGCAGGACCTGTCGCCGGTGCGCGTGAAGATCCATGGCCCCGGGGCACCACGAAACGAGCCACCTCGTAAGCTACAGAGTAGGGTGGACGCCCCTTGCGAATGTCAGGGAATCGTCACGTGGGGGCAATCTTGTCGCGGCCTGGTACGCTGCCCGCACGGCGCTGAGGATCGTTAGGGCCCGTACATTTTGGTGACACATCCTGCCCGGGGTCGCATTACATTGGGCCTGAACCTCGAGAGAAGGCCCACAGCCTCTCGTCTCCGAGGTGCCGCCATGACGCGAGCCAATCATCGCAAGCGGGCACTCTTCTTCCTGGCGGCCGTCCTCCTGCCCAGCGGCGTGCTGGTGGGTACGTCTGTCCGTCTGATCCGGCAGGAACGGGAGCTGGCCGTCCGCCGGGCCGCAGAGGAGCGCGCGGCGCTGGCACTCCGCATCGGGCAGACGTTGCTCGCGAATCTGAGAGGACTGGAAGATCGGATCGCCTCGGCCCCCTCGGGGCCGGAAGGCGTGTTCACCCTGGCGGACTCCGAGCCTGCCGTCCTGACGGTGGCGGCCACCGACCAGGTACACCTGGTCTTCCCCTGGGAGATGTCTCCCGACCCCTCCGAGATCGTGGACCCTCGGGTTCGAGCCCGGTATGCGCGTAGCCTGGAGCGGGGAGAGACCGCCGAGTATCGGAATGGCAATCCGACCGAGGCCGCCGAGCTGTACGCGCAGGCCGCCGCCTCGTTGGAGGCGGCGCTCCCGCCGGACGGAGCCTCGGCGGGGAAGGCGGACGAATCGACCCGCGCGGCGTCCGTGCTCTTCAGCGAGGCCAGGGTCCATCAGGGCCGGGCTCTGCTGCGAGCCGGTCGAACGGCCGAGGCTCGGGCCGTGTTTCTCCTGCTCGCCGAGAGCCCTCCGTCGCTCACGGACAGGGAAGGGATGCCCTTCAGCGTCTATGGCCTGGAGGGCCTCCGTCAGGCCGGCGCGGGCCCACACGAGACTCTCCGCCTCCTACGGAAATCCTTGGGCGGCCCCATGCACCTCGGCTTGCCGGCGCTGCTCGCCTTGAGGGATGTGGCTCGGGACATCGCGAAGGACGGCGGAGACGCCGCGACAGGAGGTGATCTCCAGGAAATCGAGGACGCGATCTCGGGGCAGGAGGCCGCGCTGGGAGAGCTCGAGAGGCTGCGGAGCGACCTTCCGGGACTGGCCGCAGCAGCGCGGGGGAGGATGACCGAGGGGGAGCGTCGGGAGGGCCCGCGCTGGGTTGCCTACGGCGAGGAGCCGTGGCTGGTGGGCTTTCCCAGGGACAGGGCCGACGAGCTGAGCCGAGTGATTGTCGTGCGGCCGGCTCGACTGTTGGGCTCGGCGGGGAACGGGATTGCGGCAAGCGACGGAGACCCGGCGGCCGGCGCCCGCGAGGACGAGGTGAAGTCGGCCGCCGACCCGGTCACGCTCCTTCCCGCCGGAGCGAGCGACGGCGAACGCCTCGGCCAGGACCTCGAGGGCCTCCGTGCCTCCTTCCCCGCTGGCTATCCGCCGCTCCCCGAGCGAGGAGGGGTCGAAGGATGGTTCTTCCGCCTTCTGCTACCCGTCATCCTCCTGCTGACCGCCTTCACGGCGTACCTCGCGTGGCGGGACGTACGGCGTGAGACCGAGGCCGTCCGCCTCAGGTCCCAGTTCGTATCCAGCGTCACCCACGAGCTGAAGACGCCCCTGACCTCCATCCGGATGTTCGCCGAGACGCTGCGGCTGGGCAGGCACTCGGGGCCCGATCAGCAACAGCAGTACCTCGACACCGTGGTTCACGAGACCGAGCGACTGAGTCGCCTGATCAACAATGTCCTGGACTTCGCCCGCATCGACCGGGGAGAGAAGACCTACCACATGGCTCCCACCGACGTGGGGGCAGCGGCCCGGGAGGCGGCTCGGGTTCTGGCCTACCCCCTGGACCAGGGTAGATACACGCTCACCACGGAAATCGAAGAAGGATTGCCGGCGGTGGAGGCGGATGCAGACGCCCTGACCCAGGCCCTGCTCAACCTCCTCTCCAACGCCACCAAGTTCTCGGAGGAGGGGAGCGACATCGCGCTTCGAGTCTTCCGGGAGGAGGACCAGGTCCTTCTGCAGGTCGAGGACCATGGGCCCGGGATCGATCCCCAGGAACAGGAAGCCATCTTCCGCGACTTCTACCGCACCGCCGACGCCGAGAGACGAGGCATCCCGGGGACGGGGCTGGGGCTGTCCCTTGTCTCTCACGTGGCCCATGCCCACGGGGGGAGCGTGGACCTCGAGAGCGAAGTCGGGCGGGGAAGCGCCTTCACCGTTCGGATTCCGATACGCGCGAGGACGACCGAGGCGCCCCCTGAGAAGGACTCGGCGCTCTCGGATTCCGACGATTCCGCCTCGGGTCTCCGCGGAGAGGATGCCCCATGACCACGACCACGCGAATCCTCGTCGTGGAGGACGATGTCCCCATCCTCAGAGGCCTCACGGACAACCTCCGCTTCGAGGGTTACGAGGTGCTCCCCGCGCGGAGCGGAGACGAAGGGTTGAGGCTCATCCTCGAAGAAGAGCCTGACCTGGTGATCCTGGACATCATGGTGCCCGCGCTCTCCGGCTTCGACGTGTGCCGGAGGGCCCGGAAGCAGGGCAAGATGATGCCGATCCTCATGCTCACGGCACGGGCCCAGGAGGTGGATCGGGTCATGGGGCTGGACCTGGGGGCCGACGACTACGTCACCAAGCCCTTCTCCATTCCCGAGCTCCTGGCGCGAGTGCGGGCGCTGTTGCGGCGCACGAATCCCGGCACCGCGCTACCGGAGCGCGTCGCCTTCGACGACGTACGGGTGGAGTTCGACCGGTACGAAGCGACGAAGGGCGGCGAGGAGGTCCGCCTTTCTCCCAAGGAGTTCGGGGTCCTCCGTCTGCTGGCGGCCCGCGAGGGAGACGTCGTCACCCGGACCGACCTCCTGCACGAGGTCTGGGGCTACGACCACTTTCC
>JAJDNI010000130.1 GCA_022340755.1 Gemmatimonadota bacterium | reverse complement strand
GGCCAACATCGGTATGCCCAGGACCTTGAAGTAGTCTCGGCTCACGAACTTCCGTCGCCCGGGCACCGAAGCCTGGTCCTCGCCGCCGCCGCGTCCCGGCCTGGAGAGCCCGTTCCATGGCCCGGCACCCGGGGTGACGGGGAGCCAGTCCGCGACGGCGACGCCCTGCACTCCGGGGATCGCATCGATCCTCTGCATCGTCTGGTCCCAGGCCAGGCCCCACTCCTGCCGTGACGCGTACTTGTACACGGGCAGCTCGATCCGGGCGGTGAGAAGGGAACCCACGCGGAAGCCCGGATCCACCCGACCGAGAGAATCGAGGCTTCGGACCAGCATCCCCGACGTGACGAGCAGCGTCATCGACAGGGCTACCTGCGTCACCACGAGCGCCGATCGGGACCAGCCTCGGCGGCTCGCGCCTCCCCGGGTCGAGCCGAACCGCAGGGCGTCCGCGAGGTCGAAGCCGGCACCGCGCAGCGCCGGCACGATACCGAAGAATGGCACCGTCAGAAGCGATGCCAGAAGGGCAAAGGACAGCACGGTCGGGTCCACGCCGATCTCGCTCAGTCGGGGAATCGAGGTCGGCCCCACCGATCGGAGGACTCGGCCCCCGACGACGGCGATCCCCAGACCGAGCGCTCCACCCAGGAGCGCCAGCAAGACATTCTCCACCATGAGCTGACCGACGACGCGAGCCCTGCCGGCGCCCAGAGCTCGCCGCGTCGCCAGCTCGTGGGTCCTGGCGGTGGCCCGAGCCAGCGTCAGCGACGCCACGTTCGCACAGGCGACCAGAGGGACGAGGGCCACGATACCCAGCAACAACAGGAGCGTCGTCCTGGTCTGGCCGAACAGCACCGTATGCAGCGGCTGAAGCCAGTGGTACCACGCCGCGAAGTCGGGGTTGGCGGCCTGGATGCGCGCCGCTACAGCGTCCACCTGCACCTGGGCCGCGGCCAGAGAAACCCCATCCTTCAGCCGGCCAACAGCGAAGAAGTTGTTGTTCCCCCTGCCCTGCGTGGCTCCCTCGCCCTCCCGTGTGGGAAGCCACACCTGCACGCCCGACGCGGGGAACGCGAAGCCCTCGGGCATGACCCCAACGACCTCGGCGGGTCTTCCGTCCAGCGATACCGTCCGCCCGACGATGGACGGATCCGAGCCGAATCTGCTCTGCCAGAAGGCGTGGCTGAGAATGATCACGTCGGGCCCTCCGTCCACCGCTTCGTCCCAACGGAAGGTCCGACCCAGAGCAGGAGCGACACCGAGGACGGAGAACAGGTTCGGGGTCACCTGATTCCCCAGAACCCGGGTGCCTTCCTCCGTCCCCGCCAGCAGCAACCTGGGATAGAAAACCTGGTATGCCGCGAGGTCCTCCAGGGCGTCCAGTGACGTCCGGTAGTCCCGGAAGTCGTCGTACGACAGGGAGTTCTGACGGACCTCGTCGCTCGCCTTCCAGAGCCATACGAGCCGGCCGGGCTCCCGGAACGGCAACGGCCGGAGTACGGAGGCGTTGAGAACGCTGAACATGAGGGTCACGGCACCGACGCCCACGCCCAGGATGAGGACGGTGGTCAGTACCTGCAGGGGGGCGCGTCGGAAGGAGCGAAGGGCGAACCGGAGGTCGCCGAAGAGGTCGGACATGGTCCAGTGCCTCGGGCCGAATCTGCGTAGCGGGTGAGGGGGTCCCCTCCAACCTCCGGGGCAGGACCGCCCTCGTAGCTCTTCTTGGGTGTTGGACACCCCGAAATACCGGCCGGTTGCCACCCGGAACCGAGGCTCCGATCCGATCACGCCTCAGCGTCGAGTCTTCCCGGGACTCGAAACTGTGTCGCCCTGACGTCAGGTCGTGCTCCAAGCCCCCAGTGTGAGCCGGACTCCGCGACTCTCCTGTCCGTGATTTCGGTGGCGGACGACGACGTCAATCGTCTGGATCAGGACCCGGGTCGGACCCCCGACTCCACCCAGCCGGCCAGCGTGCTGAACGCACCCATAACCTCAGGAGTCGAGAAATCACAGTGACCGAAGGTGGAGGAAGTCAGCTGCACCAGCGATCCCGCGTCGCCGGCGTTGTCGACCGCCTCGGCGAGCAAGCTCTCGTGGAAGGCCGGCACCACCGGATCGAGCGCATTGTGCAGGGTCACCGTCGGAATCGTCAGGGCACCGGACGGCGTGTAATAGTGCGCGAGGTAGGCCAGAGCATCGGGAGTGGCCGTGTATCGGGCCACCGCCAGGTTCAGGGCTGCGTCGTCCGGAGACCCCGCGTAGTGGACCGCGGTGTTGTCGAAGGGCGAATGACCGTGGGTCGCATCCAGGACATCCGAGAACCCCCTGACGTCGAACGTGAGCGCCGACACGAGCGATGTGACGACATCTGCGGGAGTCGCTCCCGGCAGTGGCGTTCCGAACGTCGTGGCCATCACGCTGTTGAGAGCGGCGAGCCCACCAGGGTTCGCCTGTACGGCAGTCGCCACGGCAGCTGCTACTTGCGTCGGGATCAATGGTTGGTTGTCGAAGAGGCTGCCGGGTAGCGCCCCCGGATAGAAAGCGTCGAAGAGCACCCGGACGTTCGACACGTAGTCGATCTGTGCCTGTGAGCCCCCGACCATGCCGCAGAGGGCGAGCGCGCCGTCATACTGCCCGGGAAAACGCTCTGCCAGGGCTAACGCCACGAGGCCACCCATCGAACCTCCGGTGACGTAGGTGCGCGTCGGCTCCCTGACCTTCGACACGAAGATCCCGCGCAGCTGCTTGGTGCGCTGGATCGCATCCTTCACCGCCAGGCCATTCTTCGAGAACGACGAATACGCGACGGCGTAGCCCAGGGTGGGAAGCTGCTGCAGCATGCTCTGCTCGAACGCAGTCAACGGCTCCTGGCCCTGGGGATCCACGTACCCGTGTGCGTAGAGCACGAGGTCCCCGTTCCACGAAGGAGGAACCTGGATCTCGTACGACGAGCCCGGGCCGATGGCGCCCTGGAACGTGGTGGCGACGTCACCTGCGACGGTTGCACCGGGCTGATGCGAGTTGACCTGGGGGCCAGGGCCGAGGGGTTGGTCGGCGCAACCGCCGAGAATCAGCGTGACCGATGCGAGTACGACGATTCCGCTGTAGCGCATAACACCCTCCCGAGCTTCGGATGGGTCGCGACCTTGTTGTCACGGCCTGGGAAGGCGAGAGGGTCCAGGCGCGCCCGAACGAGCCGGAAACGGCGCCGATGTCGCGAGAAAGGGCGGGTGGGCAGCCCCGCATTCCCTGGCCAGGTAATACCGCCTTCTCGAACATCGTTCCGTCGACACTCCGCCCATCCGACAGTCATCGCATACTTACCGATGCGAACCTACGAGTGTCGTTTCCGGAAACGATCTCGAGAGCGCGAGACACCGAGCCCATTGCCTACACGAGTGGTCGTCGGCCACTGTACCCGCCGTCGCGAATGCCGCACGAACGACGGGAGACACCTCCACCGTCGATCCGCCCGACCTTCACGGGAAAGGAGAGGCCATGTCCGATAAGCAGACCGGCTCCAGCCGCCGTACTCCTCGACATCTCTGGATCATCGGAGGGCTGTCGATCCCGTGGAACGCCATGGGCGCCTTCGACTACCTCATGACACAGACCCACAACCAGGCGTACATGGGTCAGTTCACCCCGGAGCAGCTGGACTACTTCTACGGCTTCCCGAGCTGGGTCGTCGCCTTCTGGGCCATCGCCGTGTGGGGTGGAGTACTCGGCTCCATCCTACTGCTGCTCAAGAAGAAGTGGGCAGTGGAGGTCTTCCTTGTCTCCTTCGTAGCCATGGTGGTGACCACCGTCTACAGCTATGGCCTCTCCAACGGCCTCGAGGTCGTGGGGCACCCGGCGGCCCTTGCCTTCAGCGCGCTGATCTTCGTGGTGGCGCTCCTGCTGTACCTCTACGCGAGGGCCATGAGGAACCGAGGCGTTCTGGCCTGAGGGGGCGGAGGATTCCGTCGCCTCTCCTCTTTGCGCAGCTGCCACCGGACCGCCGTACACTCCGGCCCGAGCGGTACGGGCCTACCCTCCCAGGGCGAAGCGCACGCTCCCCACGAGGGAAACGTTGTGCACGAGGTTCTCTGCGCGACCCGACCCCACGAAGTCCGCGCCGATGTTGAAGTCGCCGTCCGACAGAGGATCGTCGCTCACGTGGTCCGCGATCTCGACGCCAAGGGTGATGGGTCCGAAGGGGCCCAAGGCGAGTCCGGCTCCGGCCACGACGCCGGGCAAGAATGCGTGCACCGGATTCACGTCCAGCGGGCTCTCCAGCAGCGGGGGAAGCGCGCCGATGCCCTCGAGCCCCGTGATGCTCCAGTGGGTGGTACCCGCGCCCCCGAAGACATACGGGGCCACCGGTAACGGGCCCCGCCATGGCGTCCAGGCAACGTCCACGTCCGCGACCCAGACCGCGACCTCCCCCAGTCCGTCGAAGGTGAAAGTCTGAGGGGCACCACCCCCAACCGGACTCGCGTGCGCCACCAGGCGCATGTGCGACGCGGTCCTGGCGACCCGTACGCGTATGTCCAGCGTGCGCCTCAATCGGCGCGTGACCTGCACCCCCACGGACGTCGAGGCCTCCGCCTCGACGTCCGCGAGAATGGTGTAGCCGCTGACTCCAACGTTCGCCAGCGTGCCGTCCACGTCGCCGAGGAGCGAGTGGGACAGCGACCCGACGCGAAGAGCGATCTCGTAGCGCCCGGCCGACTGCCCCAGGAGGGTTGAGGGCGCACACAGCGCCCCGGCCGGAAGCAGAACGCAGGCCGTCGCCAGGGCAGCCCGGATCCGTGGGGACTTTCGTCGCGTCATGCTGGACGGTGCGCACACCACCGTTGACCCGCCTCAGCCGCCCGGACGGAGGGTCAGGGTCCAACTGAAGTCGGTCCCTTTATCGAAGGTGTTCCAGCCGTCGTTCACCTGATCATCGAAGGTGTACCGGACGGTGTAGTGCCGTTCGGCGTCCGACGGTGGCAGGTAGACCACGGGGGAGACAGCGACGCCACTTATCGTCCTGTTCGGGCACTCGTAGTGCACGGAGTCCACCTGGGACTGGACCCCCTCGGGGATCTGCAACGCCCGTCCGTCGAGCGAGATCCCGTACTGCATGTGCTCCCAGTTGGCGCGCGCGGTCGCCTCGTCCGAGGCATACCACCCGACCGGGAGGGCGACCCACTCGCCGGCAGGCACATCCACCGTCATTGCCGAGTCTCCGCTGCAGACCGCGTCCTCCCACTGGGCCGGCCCAATCGTGTAGAGCCGCGCCCCCGCGGGCGCCGCCGCCGAGATGTCGGGCGGTGCTGCCGCCTCCGGCGCCGGCTTCGTGCTGCAGCCGAGGATCAGGAGAGAAGCGAAGAGTGCTGCCTGGGTACGAAGCTTGGTTTGGTGCATGACGCCTCCTCGTGGTTCGGGGCACCGCAATGGTCGGCGTGTCCGCCGCGAGCAGGTCCAGCGGCCACGGAGCAGAGGGGCAGCGGGATACGTCTACGCGCGTCCGGTCCGTATATACGACCCCATCGCGCCACCTTCAACTCCCTTCCGTGACTTCCGGGCGACCCGCGGCAGGCGCGGCTGCCGCCGTCCGCCCCGACTCCTCCTCGGCTCCGGCTCGGGTCAAGCGTGGAGACAGGAAGCGAGCCCTCAGCGGCGCTGCGCAACCAGGCGCATGACCTCCTGCGCTCGCTCGGTGCGGAGCGCTTCGGGTCCGATGAGCGCGGGGAAGATCGGCGGGTACAGCTCCGCCGCCTCCGGGCCTGTCGCCAGCGACTCCAGGAGGTCCAGGGCCGCGTCCATTCCCTTGACCTCGAGCGTGACGAGGAAGCGCATCTCGGGCCGCCGCATCAACTGCTCCGCCACGGAGGAGCCCCCACCCCGCAGGCCCCACCGCGAGGTGAACGAGTCCCCACTGTCTTGCACGGCGCCAGCGGCCACGAGCTCACGCAGGAGCGTGGGGCGACGCTCCGGATCCGTCAGGGCGTCGGCCAGACGGGCTCCCTCCTGCGAGGACCCTCCCAACTCGGAAAGCCGCCGGAGCTGCTCCGCGACGTCGTCCCACGCGCGGAGCTTCATGAAGAAGTAGGCGGCAAAGGTCCGCACCAGCTCGGCATCAGGGAGAAGGGCGATGGCCTTGTCCATCTGGGCGAAGGCATCCGCGTGTCGTCCGAGCATCATCAGCGCCTCTCCCCGCTCGACCAGGATCGCCGGCGCCACCGGATCCAGGGACTCGGCGAGATCGATCTGTGCCAGGGCTCCTTCACCGTCCAGCTTCAACATGAGCAGGTCCGCCAGCCAGTGGTGCGCGGTGGCATAACCCGGCCCGACTCGAATCGCCTCTCTGAACCAGTGCTCACCCTGGTCCAGGTTGCCCCGTTGCACCGAGGCGTCACCCAGCGCCGTGTAGGCCGAGGGGAGGTCCGGATCCAACGTGAGGGCGTGACGAGCAGCCGCCTCTGCCCGGTCCAAGGCCTCCGCACGGCTGATTCCCGGCACCGCGTACTCCTGCGGCGTGCTGAGATTGTAGGACAGCGCGAGGCCGCCCCAGGCCTCGGCGTAGGAGGAGTCGGCAGCGATGGCCTCCCGAAAGAGATCCGTGGCCTTCTGCATATCCTCCGTGGTGCGGAGCGTCCAATGGTGCACGCCGAGGTAGTAGGCACGCTGGGCCTCTGGGCTGCGTGTGCCCCCGTGGACGATCCGCCCTCCGTCCGCGAGGTGGATGCGGAGGGCATCCACGATCTTGCGGGCCACCTCATCCTGTAGCTCGAAGAGGTCCGCCTCGTCTACCTCGTCATCGAAGCGGGCCGCCCAGAGGTTCTCCCCGCTGTTCGTATCCACCAGGCTGGCTGTGATCCGAACCCGGCTCCCCAGCTGTGCCACGGTGCCTTCCACGATGGACCCTGCACCCAGTCGACGGCCGATCTCGCGGACGTCCCCCGAATCGCGAAACGCGAAGGCCGACGTGCGGGCCACCACCTTGAGGGCACCGAGGCGAGCGAGCGAGCTGATGAGCGTCTCGGCGATGCCGTCGCCCAGATATCCCCGCCCCCCTTCCGGACTCAGGTCCTGGAATGGGAGGACCGCGAGGGTCGAGGCGGGCATCCCCGACGGGGCTCCGACCGACGAGCCTTCCGGTAGCTCGGGTCGGGAGTGCCATGCGGCAGCCGCACCCCCGACCCCGGCGATGACGAAGATCGCCAGGAGCGCCCCCTCGGTGGCCGACACGCGCTGCCGTCCCCGCTCCCCATGAAACCAGGCCAGCACGATCGCGATGCCCAGCCCTGCCGCGAGAAGCGCGAAGGCGACCCGCCCGACGCCGGCGGACCAGCTCCACATTCCCCCGAGGAGATCCGCGCCCTGGAGCACGGCCCAGGCGACCGCGACGTACGCGGCGACCCACTGGATCAGCTTCCGGTCGGCGATGGGCGAGCGGCCTTTCATGGGCAGGGGAGATGGGGGGTCGGTGGCGCTCCGGAAGAGATCAAAGTGGATCGTGTGGCTCGGGATGTCGAGGATCTCAAGGGTCTGCGGATCCCTGCAGACCCGTTTCCGCAGTGCTGGCTGCGAGGGGCCAGGCGGCTGCATGTGGTCCGGCGCGTCGGTCTCTTATGCCACACTCAGCGGATGGGCTCAGCTCTTCTCTTGCACATACATGGCAGTTCTATGTATACTGCCTCTATGTATGACCCCCTGGGAGCCATCAGTCCCCGAGGTCGCGACCGGTGAACATCGGCAAAGACCTCGTCGCAGCGTCCGCGACACCGCTTGTTCTCGCCATCCTCAGTGAGGGTGACAGCTACGGATACGCCATCATCAAGCGCGTGGACGAGCTGTCGAGCGGCGAGCTGAAGTGGACGGACGGCATGCTCTACCCGGTCCTGCACCGCCTGGAGCGGAGCGGCTATGTAGAGGCCAAGTGGGGCACGTCGGAGATCGGCAGGAGGCGGAAGTACTACCGGATCACCGACCAGGGCTCGGAGGAGCTCGCGCGTCAGCGACGCCAGTGGCAGGTCGTCGATTCGACGCTGCGAGGCACTCCCTTCACTCGTTCATGATGGTATCACTCGGAGTGTGACGGCCATGACGCACGGAGACGGGCAGGTATTGGAGGAACGCATCGCCGAGTGGCGTGCCTACGTGCGAAGCCGGGAGGCCATGGCACCGGCGGACGTGGATGAGTTGGAGGACCATCTCCGGAGCCAGGTCGAGGCCCTGGAGGAGGCGGGGCTCGCGGAGGACGAGGCGTTCGTCATCGCCGTGAAACGGATCGGCGCCCTGGACACGCTCTCCCAGGAGTTCGCCCGGGAGTATTCCGAGCGGCTGTGGAAGCGGCTTGTCGTCGCGCCTGATGCTGTCGGCCCGGAGGGCGCAACGCGTGGGCGGGGGTACAAGGAGGCCATCGTAGCGGTGGCGCTGGCGGTGGCGGCGGCGGTGGCCATCAAGATCCCGGCGCTCTTCGGCGTGCGTCTCGACGCACCCGACGCGACCGGCGAGAACGCGTCGTTCTACATGCGGAACGCCAGCCTCTTCGTGCTCCCCTTCCTGGCGGGCTTCTTCGCGTGGAAGAGAAAGCTGGCGCGCCCGGGCTGGTACTGGCTGGCGGCACCCTTCGTCGCCGCGGCCCTGGCCATGAACCTCATCCCCTTCACGAGGGGCGGGTTCACGGAGTCCCTGGCGGCGCTGCATCTGCCCATCGCCCTGTGGCTCGCGGTAGGCTTCGGGTACGCCGCGGGAGCGTGGCACGACCACGACAGGCGCATGAACTACGTGCGCTTTTCCGGCGAGTGGTTCATCTACTACGCCCTCATTGCGCTAGGGGGTGGCGTGCTGATCGGGTTCACCGTGCTGCTCTTCAGCGCCATCGGGCTGAAGGTCGAGTTGCTCATCAACAACTGGATCCTGCCGTGCGGGGTGATGGGCGCGGTGATCATCGGCGCGTGGCTCGTGGAGGCCAAGCAGAGCGTCATCGAGAACATGGCGCCCGTGCTGACCTTGCTGTTCACGCCGCTCTTCACTCTCCTCCTGTTGGCGTTCCTGGTCACCATGCTGGTCACCGGGAGCGGTATCGTGGACGTGGACCGGCAGGTGCTCATCGGCTTCGACCTGCTGCTGGTGCTGGTGGTGGGCTTGATTCTGTACGCCATCTCAGCACGCGACGACCGCGCCGCGCCCCGGTTCTTCGACAAGCTGCAGCTTCTCCTGGTCGTGTGCGCCCTCGTCGTGGACGCGGTCGCCCTCTGGGCTATCGCCGCCCGCATCTCCGAGTTCGGGTTCAGCCCCAACAAGGTCGCGGCTCTGGGGGAGAACATCATTCTGTTGGTGAACCTGGGATGGTCCGCCGTGCTCTACGCGCGCTTCGTCGGCCGGAAGGGGCCGTTCGGGGCGCTGGAGAGGTGGCAGACGGCCTATCTCCCCGTCTACGCGGTGTGGGCGTGGGTGGTGGTGGTGGTCTTCCCCTTCGTGTTCCGATTTCGATAGCGGGAGGCGCGGCGGGCAGGTCTCCGGAGGTCCATTCATCTTCGATTCATCGGCCGTGCACTAGATTCGTCGACATGCGCGTGCTTCTCGTGGAAGATGATCCCCGGCTGTCCGACTCGGTCGCAGCGTACCTCCGGCGCGACGGCTTCAGTGTGGACACCGCGGCCACCGGCTCGGCGGCCCTCCGTCAGGCCGGTGTGGAGTCCTACGACGTCGTGGTGCTGGATCTCAAGCTCCCTGACGTGGATGGCCTGGAGGTGTGCACCCGCCTCAGGGCCAAGGGCTTCACGGCCCCGGTGCTCATGGCCACCGCGCGGGACGCGATACGCGACCGGGTGGCCGGCCTCGATACCGGCGCCGACGACTACATCGTCAAGCCGTACGCTCTGGAGGAGCTGGTGGCCAGGGTGCGGGCACTCCTTCGCCGCCCTCGTGAGCTGATGCCCGTCACCCTCCAGGCGGGAGAGCTGGAGCTGGACACCGCCGCCCGGCGGGCGCGGGTCGCCGGGCGCCCCATCGAGCTGACCACCAAGGAGTACGCGGTGCTCGAGGTCTTCCTCCGCCACCCCGACGAGGTCCTCACCCGCGAGACCATCAGCTCTCATGCCTGGGACGAGAACTACGACCCCCTGAGCAACGTGGTGGACGTGTACATCATGCGCCTACGCAAGAAGCTCGAGGCCGACGGAGGGGCGCCCACCATCTCCACGGTGCGCGGCGCCGGATACCGACTGAGCGCGGAGGTCGAGACGTGAAGCCTCGCCACCCCATCCGTCTGCGACTGGCTCTCTGGTACGCCGGCAGTCTCCTCATCCTGCTACTGGTCCCGGGAGCCTTGGTCCGCGACGCGGTCACGGACGGGCTCGACGCCGACTTCGAAGCCTCGATCCAGCGCAACGCCGAGCTTCTGCGTGGTTTCTTCCGCCTGGAGGTCACCGAGTATCTGGGTGTCGAGGCGAGCCTTGCACACCTGGCCCGGGAGGTGGTGATCCCCGACCGCCACGTCACCTTCCGGAATCCGGACGGGGCAGCGTTCGCCGTCCTCGAAGACCCCTCGGAGCCCTCTCTCTCCCCCTCGGTGCCGGTACGCACCCGGCTGGTGCCGCTGGACCCCCAGCTGGCTCCCGGCTGGACCATCGAGGTGCGGGCCAGCGAAGCCGACCTCCGTGCTCTCATCCGGCGGATCGACGGCTGGTTCATCGTGGGGGGCTCCCTGGGGCTGGTGCTGGCGGCGTTGGCCGGCTGGCTGGTGACGGGAAGGACCCTGAAGCCCGTGGGCACGATGGCCGCCGCCGCCGAGCACATCACCGCCGGAAACGGTGGCCGGCTTCCCATCGGGAACCCCAACGACGAGCTCGGCCGTCTGGGCCAGCGCTTCAACACCGTCCTCGACCGCCTCGACCGCGCCCTCGAGCAACAGCGCTCCTTCCTCGCCGACGCCGCCCACGAGCTGCGCACACCGGTCGCGCGCATGCGCGCCGACGTGGACGTGGCCCTGCTTCCCAAAGCGAGGCCCGAGGCGCGCACCGACGCTCTTCGCCAGATCGCCGTGGACCTGCGAGGCACCGGGGAAATCCTGGACGAGCTCCTCCAGCTGGCCCGCGCTGACGCCGGCCCCGCCCTCGAGCTGGCGCCGAGCTACCTCGACGACGTCATCCACGATGTCTACACCCGCTGGCGTCCCGCCGCCGAGCGCGCTGGAGTCTGCCTGGTGCTCGAGCAGGTGGAGGAAACGCGGGTGAACATGAACGTCGACGCCATCCATCGCTTGGCTGCCATCCTCGTGGACAACGCCCTGCGCTACACCCCCGAAGGCGGGCGGGTGGTCATCCGCGTTGCAGACGTCGGAGGCGTTGCGACCCTCGAAGTGGAGGACACCGGCATCGGGATCCCCCAGGAGGACCGGCCCCTCGTTTTCCGGCGATTCTTCCGCGGCACCCAGGCCCGGAGGCGCGTCGCCCACGGCAGCGGCCTCGGCCTCCCCGTCGCCCTGTGGATCGCCGACCAGCACGGCGGCTCTCTGACCCTCGAGCACCCGTCCACGGGGACCCTCGTGCGCTTGGAGCTGCCCGTCCTTTCCGCCCCTGCGGAGACCGCCCAAGCGGTCTGATCCACGAGCGCCTCCGCGTTCATCGTGGCTTCATCTTCGGTCTCTAGCTTCCCGGCCATGAGACCATGGACACTCCTGCTCGCGGCCGTCGTCCCGGCGCTCGCGAGCGCCCAAACGACGGTGCCGGCGAGCAGCACACCCCCCTCGATGCCCTTCCGCCTCGCGGACGCGATCGAGCTCGCCCGTCAGCACTCTCCCGCCCTGGTGGCCGTGGCCGGCCGGATGCACGTCGCGGCCGGAGCCTCCCGCCAGTATGCGGCGATGCCGAATCCGACGGTGGAGTGGCGAGCCGAGAATCTCGACAGCCCCCTCCAGGCGGATCGTTTCCTCACCCTCCAGCTCCCGCTCGACTATACGGGTCGGACGGTGGCCGCCCGCATGGCGTCCGGCGCAGGGGTGCGCGCCGCACGAGCCGACTCGGCCGCAGCAGCCCGCGTGGTGGAGTACGACGTGGCGCGGGCGTATCACGCGGCGTCCCTGGCGCAGGGCCGCGCCCGGATCGCCGCGGACCAGCGTCTGGCCCTGGAGTCGCTGGCCGAAGCCGAGGCGGTGCGACATCGGGAAGGCGCCGTAGCAGAGGTGGTGGCCATGCGCACGGCCAACGAGGCCGCGCGAGCCCGCCTGGCGGAAGGTGCCGTTCGCGCCGTAGCCGAGCGCACACGGGCAGAGCTGGCGCGCCTGATCGGCCTGCCGGTGGACAGCATCCCGGCACCGGCTCCGCCCGAGCGGATCGATGCAGCATCCGTCCCGGCCGTGGACGAGGCGGTCGCCCGGGCGCTCGAGTCCCGTCCGGAGGTCGAGGCCGCCAGGTCGAGGGCCCGGGAGATGGGCCTCCGGGTCACCGCCGAGCGCCTGGGCAGTGCGCCACCAGTGTCGGTGGTGGGCGGCTACAAGAAGACGTCCGGCTACGACACCTACGTGCTGGGCGTCACCGTCGGCGTGCCCTTCTTCGACAGGAGAGGCGGGGCACGGGAGCAGGCTCTGGGTGAGCGCATGAGCGCTCAGGCGGAGGTGCGCGCCACCGAGGACCGCGTCCGTAGCGAGGTGGCCGGCGCGCTGGCGGCTTACCTGGCCCTCGCGGGAGCCGGCGACGCGGAGGGACTCGCGGACCGCGCGGCGGAGGTGGTGGAGGTGGCACAGGCAGCCTACGGAGAGGGCGCCACGTCCCTCCTGGAGTTGCTCGCCGCCCAGCAGGCTCACGCCGACGCGTCCGCCGCGGTGCTCCTGCACCGCACGGAGCTCGCGCTGGCTCGACTGGAGATAAACCGCGCGCTCGGCGCGCCGATCATCGAGGCACCATGAAGGCCATTCGACTGCTTCCCATCGGGCTGATCCTCCTGGGGGCGTGCGGCGGCGCTCAGCCCGCCGACGAAGCCCCGGCTGCCGCCACCGAGGTCCAGGACACAGCGCTGTTGTCGGCGGCAGCGGTGCGCATCGGCGGCTTCGAGCTGACACAGGCCTCCCTCCAGCCCTGGCGAGACAGCTGGCGTGGGCCCGCCCGCCTGGTCCTGGATCCCGCCGGCACCCAGGTCCTGGGCGCCATCGCCGAGGGTCGGGTGACTCGGGTGGAGGTCATGCCAGGCGATCACGTGCGCGCAGGCCAGGTGCTGGTGGCGCTGCACAGCCACGAGATGATGGACGCCCGCGCCGAGCTGGCCCAGGCACGGGCCGACGAGGCCCGCACGGCTGCGGGGCTGACCGTCGCGGAGAGCGCTGCGGGCCGGGCCGAGCGGCTGTATGCCGCCAAGGCGGGCTCCATGGCCGACCTGGAGCGGGCCCGGGCAGCCCTCGCCGACGCGCAGGCCATGCACACCGGCGCGGTGGCGGAGCTGGAGCGCGCCCGCTCCCTGGTAGAGCACCTGGTTGGTACCGGATCGGAGGCCGAGGCCGCAGAGGGACACGAGGTTCTCATCCGCGCGCCCATGGACGGCGTCGTGGTGTCCCGCCAGGCCCAGGCCGGCGAGGTCGCCCTGGTCGGGGCGCCCCTGGTGACCGTGAGTCGCCTGACCCGGCTCACTCTGCTGGTGAACGTGCCCGAGTCGGGGCTGTCCGCGGCGCGCCGCGGCGCCGACGTACGCTTCACGGTGACCGCCTATCCCGAACGGACCTTCGAAGCCCGCGTGGTGCGGGTGGCTCCGGCGGTGGACACGCTGACCCGCACCGTGGAGGTACAGGCCACCGTGGACGACGCGGAGGGCGCCCTCCGGGCGGAGATGTTCGCCGACGCGGAAATCCTGGGATTACCCGGTGATTCCGTGGTGGTGGTGCCATCCGCCGCCGTGCAGCTCCTGGACGAGCGCCCCGTGGTCATCGCCAGCGCTCAGCGCGGCGAGGGCATGCTGCTGGAGGCTGTGCCGGTCCGCGTCGGGCGGCGGACGAAGGACCTCACCGAGATCGTCGCAGGGCTGGAGCCCGGCCGGTCCCTGGTGGTGGGCGGGGCGGCGGTGGCCAAAGCCGAGATCCTCCGGCGCCGTCAAAGCGAGGGGGCCCAGTGAAGAAGTTCATCGCGTTCGCGCTCCGCCAGCGGGTCTTCGTGCTGGGCGGTGTGGCCACCCTCATCCTGGTGGGGCTCT
Organism: Gemmatimonadota bacterium; assembly: GCA_022340755.1. GTDB lineage: Bacteria > Gemmatimonadota > Gemmatimonadetes > Longimicrobiales > Gaopeijiaceae > SZUA-318. The sequence continues at coordinate 22,040 of JAJDNI010000130.1, read as the reverse complement.
TCTCCCTGTCGCACGTCCCCTTCGACGCGTATCCGGACCTCACGGGCACCCGCGTGGACGTCATCGCCACGGCGCCCGGACTATCCGCCGAGGACGTTGAGCGCCTCGTCACGTACCCCATCGAGTCGTCCCTCATGGGATTGCCCGGTGCCCAGACGGTCCGCTCGATCTCGAAGGCCGGGCTCTCTCTGGTGACGGTGCCCTTCCCCGACCGGATGGACATCTACTTCGCACGCCAGCTGGTGCAGCAGCGGCTGGGTGACACCAAGGGTTCCCTTCCCCCGGGCGTCGAACCGTCGCTCGGGCCAGTGTCCACCCCCATGGGCGAGCTGTACCAGTACGCCCTCACCAGCGACTCCCTGAATCTGCGCGAGCTCAAGACGCTCCACGACTACGTGGTACGTCCGCGCCTGCGGACGGTCCCCGGCGTTTCCGAAGTGAACTCCTGGGGCGGGCTCATCGAACAAGTCTACGTCTCCGTGGATCCGGTGCGCCTCGCCGCCCGGGGTCTGGTGCTGGACGACGTCCAGCAGGCGCTGGCCGACAACAACATCACCTTCGGCGGAGGCTACGTGGAGACCGCCGGAGAACGCTTCAACATCCGGGGCTTCGGCCGGGTGGAGGCGCCTGGGGAGATCCGCGACATCCTCATCCGCACCAGCAACGGCACGCCGGTGCGGGTGGCGGATGTGGCCACCGTCGAGCTGGGCTCGCTTCCACGGCAGGGTGCGGTCACCCAGGACGGCAAGGGCGAGGTGGTCTCGGGCATGGTCCTCAAGCTCAAGGGCGCCGACTCCCGTCGCGTCATCAAGGACGTGCGGGCGCGAATGGAGGAGATCTCGGCGTCGCTTCCCGCCAGCGTGCGCATCACGCCGTTCTACGACCAGACCGAGCTGGTGAGTCGCACCACCCACACCATCATCAAGAACCTCGTCGAGGGCGGTCTGCTCGTCATCGCGGTGCTGTTCCTCTTCTTACGCAATGTACGCGCCTCGTTCATCGTGGCATCGGTCATCCCGCTGTCCATGCTAGTGGCGTTCATCGGGATGCACTTGTTCGGCTTCTCCGCCAACCTCATGAGCCTGGGAGCCCTCGACTTCGGCCTCATCGTCGACGCGTCCGTGGTGATGGTGGAGAACTTCATCCGAAAACTGGAGCACGATCCCGGCGGGGATCGGATGGGCATCTTCCACACGGCAGCCGTGGAGGTGGCCAGGCCCATCCTCTTCGGTATTGCCATCATCGTCGCCGTGTACATCCCGATCTTCACGCTGGACGGGATGGAAGGGCGCATGTTCATTCCCATGGCGTTCACCGTGGTGGCGGCCGTACTGGGCTCTCTGCTACTGGCGCTGACCTACGTGCCCGCGGTGTCCGCGCTGGTGCTCAAGCACGCGGTGGAGAAGCCCAGCTCCTTCCAGGAGCGGATGAACGAGAGGTACGAGCGTGCCCTGGATTGGACGCTCGCCCACGGCCGGCTGGTGGTGGGCGGCACCGTCGGCGCCTTCGTGGTGGCGTTGGCCTCCCTGGGATGGATTGGCACCGAGTTCATGCCGAAGCTCGACGAGGGCTCCATCCTCATCAACACGCGACGCATGCCCAGCGTGTCCCTGGACGACGCCACCCGGCTCTCCACGCAGGCCGAGCGCATCGTGCGCGCCTTCCCCGAGGTGAGCACCGTGGTCACGAAGGAGGGGCGCCCGGATCTGGCCACCGAAGCCATGGGCCTCTTCGAGGGCGACATGTACGTCATCCTCAAGCCCAAGGACGAGTGGACCACTGCCCACACCCACGAAGGGCTCATCGCCGCGCTGGACTCGGCCCTGATGGACGTGCCCGGCCTGGCCATCTCCTTCACCCAGCCGCTGGCCATGCGCCTGGACGAAGCCGAGAGCGGCATCCGGACGGACCTGGGGATCAAGGTGTTCGGCCCCAACCTGGACGAGAACCGCCTGCAGGCCGAGCGCATCCGGCGCATCGTGGCCGCCACCGCCGGCGCGGCGGACGTGGGCGTGGAGGTGAGTGAGGGCACCGGCGAGATCAAGGTCATGCCCAAGCGCGACGCGCTGGCCCGGTACGGCTTCACCGTGGCCGACGTGCAGCGCACGCTGGACCTGGCCATGGGGGGGAGCACCGCCACGGAGATGGTGGACGGGTTCCGGCGGGTGGGTGTCGGGGTGCGCTACCCCGAAGCGCTCCGCGGCGACGTGGACGCCCTGAGCAACCTCATGCTCCGCGCGCCCAACGGTGAGCGGGTGGCACTGCGCACCGTGGCGGATTTCCAGGAGGGTACCGGCCCCGAGCTCGTGGGGCACGAGGATGCCCAACGCCGCATTGTGGTGCTGAGCAACGTCCGCGGCCGCGACCTGGGAAGCTTCGTGCAGGAGGTGAAGCGCCGGGTGGCCGGGGGGGTGACCCTCCCAGCAGGCGTCTTCCTCCAATGGGGTGGGCAGTTCGAGAATCAGGAACGCGCCATGCGCCGCCTGCGGGTGGTGGTCCCGGCGGCCCTCGTGCTCATCTACCTGCTCCTGTTCGCGTCCTTCGGGTCGTTCTCACAGGCAATGCTCGTGCTCTCCAACGTCCCCTTCGCCCTCGTGGGCGGTGTGGGGGCACTCTGGCTCCGGGGCCTCAACCTGAGCCTGTCGGCCAGCGTGGGTTTCATCGCCCTGTTCGGTATCGCGGTCCTCAACGGCGTGGTGCTGGTAACCCACGTTAACAACCTGCGCCAGACGAAGTGCGGCCTGGTGGAGGCCGTGCGAAGAGGTGCCGCCGACCGGCTCCGTCCGGTCATCATGACCGCCCTCGTGGCGAGCCTGGGCTTCGTCCCCATGGCGCTGTCCACGAGCCCCGGGAGCGAGGTGCAGCGGCCACTGGCAACGGTGGTCATCGGTGGACTGGTGACGTCGACGTTCCTCACGCTCTTCGTGCTTCCGCAACTGTACATCCTGGTCGCGAAGCTGGAGATGTGGTGGGCCCAGCGCGAAGAGGAGGATCGACTCCTGCACCCCGATCCCGAGCCTTGTGACGACATGGAGCCGTTGCCGGCAGGGGCGGACTGAGGCCAACGAAGGGAGTTACCGTCGGGGGGTGGCGACGCAGCCGGTGCTGAACCCCCCCGCCTCGTTGCCGACCTCTCCGCCCTCCTCTACGATGTCGTCCTCGACCGAACCGCTTCCGGAGGACCTTCATGTCCGTACGCATGCTATCCGCGTCGCTCCTGGCCGCTACCCTGGCCCTGACATCGAGCGCGTCCGCCCTTCCTACGCCGTGGGCAATACCCCCCGCGGCCGACACCACCTGGACGCCCGAGCTCGCCATGGCCTACAAGAGCGTGGGCTCGGTAGCCATCTCGGCGGACGGGTCACTGGTGGCCTACACGGTCCGGCACGCGGAGATGGACGGGAAGACGTCGAAGTACGTGTCGCAGGTCTGGGTGGCGAAGGCGGACGGGTCCTCGAACCGGCAGTATACGTACGGCGAAGAGGGCGCATCCTCTCCGGCGTTCAGCCCGGACGGGACCCGGCTGGCGTTCCTGGCCCGGCGGGGCGACGGCGCGAAGACGCAGGTATGGGTCCTGCCGCTGTCGGGCGGCGAGGCGTGGAGCACGACGGGCGCGCCGGAAGGCGTGGGGTCGTTCGCGTGGTCGCCGGACGGGCAGCGCATCGCCTACACATCGCAGGACACGGCCACGACGGACGAGAAGCGCCGCAAGGAGGAGAAGCGCGACGAGTTCTTCGTCGACTCCCTCTATCATTACTCACACCTCTACGTGGTCACGGTGGGGGAGTCGGAGGATCACCATCCGACGCGGCTGACCTCGGGCCATTTCCAGGTCCGGGACTTCGACTGGTCCCCGGACGGCCGCTCCATCGTCTTCTCGCACCAGCCGGATCCCCGCATCAACACCGGGCAGATGCAGGCGGACATCTCGGTAGTGCCATCGACGGGGGGTGATGTGCGCGCGCTGGTGACCCGGCCCGGCGTGGACGGCTCGCCGCGCTTCTCGCCCGACGGGCGCACGGTGGCCTTCACGAGCAACGGGGGCCGGCCGGAGCCCGTCCACCTGGACGACGTTTGGGTGGTGCCGGCCGCGGGCGGCGCGGCGAAGAAGCTGGCGGAGACGCCCGACCGGGCAGCGGGCATGATCGGCTGGTCGCCCGACGGGAGCGCCATCTGGGTGGCGGAGACTGTGCACACCCAGGGTGGCATCATCGTCGTGCCCGCCGACGGATCACCCACGAAGACGATGGTTCCGGACGCGGGCACACTTGGCGGCGTGGCCATGGCGTCGAAGGCCGCGCGGATGGCCTTCACGTGGCAGGATCCCGATACGCCTGCGGACGTCTACGTGTCGCCGACGAGCGCGATCGAACGGAAGCAGATCTCCGACGCCAACGCCGACGTGCCCCGACCGGCCATGGGCAGGACCGAGTTGGTCTCCTGGAAGTCGGGGGCGTACACCATCGAGGGGTTGCTGACCTACCCGGTCGGATACCGTGCCGGCGACAAGGTGCCGCTCGTTCTCAACGTGCACGGCGGCCCGGCCGGCGTGTTCACCCAGTCGTTCACGGGCGGCGGATCCATCTACATGATCCAGGTCTTCGCCCAGCACGGCTACGCGGTGCTCCGCCCCAACCCCCGGGGGAGCCTGGGCTACGGCAAGGAGTTCCGGTACGCCAACGTGGACGACTGGGGGGGCGGCGACTTCCGGGACCTGATGACGGGCGTGGACAAGACGCTCGCCATGGGCGTCACGGTCCCCGACTCCCTGGTGGAGATGGGGTGGAGCTACGGCGGCTACATGACGTCGTGGATCGTCACCCACACGAACCGCTTCAAGGCAGCGAGCATGGGGGCGGGCCTCCCGGACCTGGTTCCGATGTCCATGACCACGGACATCCAGGACTACCTCGTGGCGCACATGGGCGGGAAGGAGCCGTGGGAGGACTTCAAGGACTACCACGCCCACTCCGCCATGTACTCCATCACCAACGCCAAGACGCCCCTACAGATCCTGCACGGCGAGGAGGATTTCCGCGTGCCCACGGAGCAGGGCTTCGAGTTCTATCGTGCGCTGAAGCGCCTCGGCGTGCCGACCCAGATGGTGGTCTTCCCGCGCACGCCCCACGGGCCGCGGGAACCCAAGCTCCTCATGGACGTGACGCCCCACATCCTGGACTGGTTCGACCAGTGGCTGGGACGGAAGTGAGGACGGCCGCGGAGGGGCGCGGGTCGAAGTAGGGAGACGTAGCGACGGGAGGTGGGGCGAGCCCCCGGGGCGGGCAACCCCCGGGGGCTCGGTCACCTGGGTCCTCCGAATCCTCACCTCGTCGAAGCGCCTACCCAGGCCATCCCCGCTACCAGCTCCACCCCGTGAACCAGACGCAGCCGATCACCATAGCGGCCACGGCGCAGGTGCTCATCAACCCCCGATAGATCTTCACGCTGTTGGCGGCGTAACGTGTCGTGAGCCATCCCATGCCCGACGAAAAGACCGCCATGGCGAAGATCGTGCCCACTCCGAAGGACACGAGGTACGTGATCGCCTGGACCCGTGTGGGCAGCGCGAGCATGGGCAGGATCCCGAGGACGTGCGAGCTGCCGGCCAGACCGTGCAGCGTACCGATGGCGAACGCTGCGTGGGTGTGCCCTGCGTGGGCAAAGGGCTCCTCGTGGTGTGCTTGGTGCGCGTGGACATGCAGGTGGACGTGGCGCTCTCCGTCGTGCTCGTGCACGTGGGCGTGGACGTTGTGCTGGAGGGCCCGCCTCAGCGCCCAGATGCCGATGCCGAAGAGCACGACCCCTACGGCCCGATCTCCCCAGGAGGAGAGCAGGTCCACGGGCAGCCGGTCTCGCAGCCAGAGCGCCAGCATCCCCACGACGAAGACCCCCGAGGTGTGCCCGAGTCCCCAACGCACACCGGGGACCCAGGCGGCCCTGGGACGACGCACAGCCAGCGGGGCGATGGCCGTCAGGTGATCCGGCCCTGTCAGCACGTGGATGCAGCCGGCGAGCAGGCCGGTGAGTGCCGCGATCATCATGGCTTCGCCGTCCGGCAGAATCCTTCGGATCGGCATCTCGGGAACGACGAGACTCGGCTCATTCAGCAGATCCTCGGGAGCTGATCTCCCGGCAAAAGGTCCACCACGCGGGTGCCGCCCAGGCCCGTCCGCAGCACCACCATGCCCGGGTGCTCATCCACCACCCGTCCCACCACCCGCGCTTCCGCCCCCTGGGGCGTGGCGGTGAGCACGTCCAGCACCTCGCCCGCCGCCTCCGGAGCCACAAAGGCGACCAGCACCCCTTCGTTGGCGACGTAGAACGGGTCGAGGCCCAGCATCTCGCACGCCGCCTGGACGGCGTCGGGCACCGGGGCGGCGCCGTCCTCGAGTGTCACACCCACGCCCGACGCGGCGGCGATCTCGTTCAGCGCGCTGGCCAATCCGCCCCGGGTTGCGTCGCGGAGCGCGTGGACACCGTCCCCGACGCGCTCTCGCAGAGCGCCCACCAGAGGCGCGAGGTCGGTCGTGTCGCTGACGATCTCGCTGTCGAACGAGAATCCCTCCCGCACCGCCATGATCGCCATGCCGTGGCGCCCCAGCGGGCCGCTCACCACCACGGCGTCGCCCGGCCGGGCGCCGTCGGGCCTCGGGCGGAAGCCGTCGTGGAGGATGCCCACGCCGGTGGTGTTCACGAACATGCCGTCGGTCTTGCCGCGGTCCACCACCTTGGTGTCGCCGGCAACAACCGTCACCCCCGCCGCCTCGGCACACTCGGCCATCGCGTCCAGGATCCTGTCCAGCACGTCGAAGGGGAGTCCTTCCTCCAGCACGAAGCCCGCGGACAGGTAGCGGGGCGTGGCCCCCATCATGGCCAGGTCGTTCACGGTGCCGTGCACCGCCAGATGACCGATGTTGCCGCCGGGGAACTCCAGAGGGCTCACCACGAACGTGTCGGTGGACATGACGATCTCGCCGCCCTCCACGGGCACCACCGCCCCGTCGCCCAGGCTGTCCAGATGTGCGTTGCCGAAGCGGGGCAGAAAGTGATCGCGCAGGAGCTGGGCGCTCATCTTCCCGCCGGAGCCGTGTCCGAGCTGTACCCGATCGTGCTCACCCCGGGGAACGGGACAGACGGGACCCGATGCCAATGACGCCATCTCAGCAGCCCGCCATCTGCCGAAAGCGACCGAAGTTGTAGTAGGCGGCGCACGCGCCCTCCGCCGACACCATGGGCGCACCCAGAGGCGACTCGGGGGTGCACGCCTTGCCGAAGGCTGCACACTGGAAGGGCTTGATGCGGCCCCGGAGGACGTCGCCGGCGCGGCACTCTTCAGGCTCCTCGGCCCGGATGAAGTCCAGCGCGAACTTCAGCTCCGCGTCGAACGGAGCGAACTCGGGGCGCAGGCCGAGGCCGCTGGCGGGGATGACGCCAATCCCCCGCCATCCACGGTCCACGATCCGGAAGACGCGATTGACCAGGTTCTGCGCGGGCTCGTTCCCTTCCCTGCGTACCGAGCGCACGTATTGGTTCTCGACCTCGTGGCGTCCTTCCTCGAGCTGGCGGACCGCCATCCAGATCCCTTCCAGGATGTCCAACGGCTCGAAGCCCGTGACGACGATGGGTACCTGGTACTTCTCGGCCAGGGGCTCGTACTCGGTCCACCCCATGACCGTGCACACGTGGCCGGCGGCGAGGAAGCCCTGCACGCGGTTGTCCGGGGCCCGCAGGATGGCCTCCATCGCCGGTGGCACGGTGACATGGGAGACGAGGATGCTGAAGTTGTCGAGGTCCAGCTCCCGGGCCCGCCAAACCGCCATGGCGTTGGCGGGCGCCGTGGTCTCGAAGCCCACCGCGAAGAAGACGACCTCCTTGTCCGGGTGCTTGCGGGCCAGCTCCACGGCGTCCAGCGGCGAGTACACGATGCGCACGTTGCCGCCCCGGGACTTGACCTGGAACAGGTCACACTCGCTTCCGGGAACGCGCAGCATGTCGCCGAACGACGTGAAGATCACGTCGGCACGCGACGCCAGGTGCAGCGCCCGGTCGATCTGCTCCAGCGGCGTGACGCACACGGGGCATCCTGGTCCGTGGATCATCTCCACGGCGTCGGAGAGCACGTCGTTGATGCCCTGCTTCACGATGGTGTGGGTCTGTCCTCCGCACACCTCCATGAGCGTCCATCTGCGGGTGGCGGTGCGGCGTATGCGCTCCACCAGAGCGCGCGCCAGCGCGGGGTCCCGGTACTCGGAGAGGTACTTCACTGCGTCCCGCTCCCGGCTTCTCGGGTGCCGACACCGGAGTTCCCGACCCCGTTCCCCGAATTCGCCGGCGCCTCCACCGAGGCCGCCGCTTCGGCGGCCTCCCGCACCCATTGGAGCTCGTCGAGCTCGCCCATCTCCTTCAGCACGTCGTAGGTCCGCTGCGCTTCCTCCTCGTCCACCTTCGAGATGGCGAAGCCCACGTGCACGACGGCGTAGTCCCCCACGCTCACCTCGTCCGCCACGTAGGCGAGGCACACCTCGCGGCGCACGCCCCCGAAGTCGACGACGCCCATGGGAAGGCCCGCGTCCTGGCGGATCTCGACGATACGTCCGGGGATGCCCAGGCACATGGCTCTCTACGCTCCTCTCGGGCTCGGGAAGCCCAGGGTGTGCAGTCGCGCGGCAGCCACGACGGCCTGTCCGTAGCTGATGGCGCCGTCGTTGGGACCCAACGTGTGTGGTACCAGGGTCCGAAGTCCCGCGTCGCGCAGGCGGAGCGCAACACCGTCCAGAAGCCGCATGTTCTGGAAGCAGCCCCCGCCCAGCGCCACAGTGTCGAGGCCGAGGTCGCCGCACAACCGGATCGCGAGCCCGGCGGCCGCAGAGGCTACGCTCTCATGAAAGCGCGCGGCCAGCTCCGGCACCGCCACCCCCCTGAGCCTGAGCGAGCCCAACGCTTCCAGGAGCGGGACCGGATCCAGGACCCAGATGCCGTCTTCCATGGACGCCGGAAACGGCAGCGGCTCGGCCGGGATTCTCCCCGCCAGGGATTCGAGCTCCATGGGCGCCTGTCCCTCGAAGCGGGCCACGTCGCGCACGCCCAGCACCGCCGCGGCCGCGTCGAAGAGCCTCCCCATCGAGGAGGCCTCCGGGGCGTTCACCCCCCGCTCGAGCTGATGCTCGGCCAGGGCGCGCTCCCGGGACGGCACCCGGCGGAAGGCGGCCTCGAAGGCTGGACCCGCGTCCGGAGCCAGCGCTACATATCCCAGGGCTGACCGCCAGGGGGCCCGGGCGGCGGCATCTCCTCCGGGAAGAGGAGCGTAGCGCAGGCACCCCACCCGCCGGAAGCCCGTCAGGCGGGAATGGAGGAACTCACCTCCCCAGACCTTTCCGTCCTCACCGTAGCCCGTACCGTCGAAGGCGAGGCCGAGGACGTCGTTCACCTCGCCGTGCTCGCCCTGCACCGCGGCGATGTGGGCGTGGTGGTGCTGGACGGGAGGGAGCTCCGCCAGGCCGCACTGCTCCGCGATGCGAGTGGACAGATACCCCGGATGGAGGTCGCGCACCACCGCCTCCGGCTCAAGCCGGAAGAGCGTCCGGAAGCGGTTCAGCACGTCCTGGAAGTGAGCTAAGGTCTCGAGGTTCTCCAGGTCCCCGACGTGCTGGCTCACCCACGCGTCCCCTTCCTGAGCGAGGGTCAGGGTGTTCTTCAGGTGGGGACCGACGGCCAGGAACGGACGAGGCGCCGGCACCGGAAGAGGTACCGGTAGCGGCGCGTATCCCCGCCCCCGGCGCAGGAAGACGCGATCGTCCGACCAAGCCCGCACCAGGGAATCGTCGTAGCGCGCCACGATCTCGCGGTCGTGCAGGAGGAACGCGTCCGCCACGTCGCCCAGGCGTTGCCGGGCTTCGTCGTTACCGATGGCGATGGGCTCTTCGCTGGCATTGCCGCTGGTCATGACCAGGGGCCGCCCGACCTCTTCCAGAAGCAGGGAGTGCAGCGGCGTGTACGCCAGCATGACGCCCACGGTGGAGAGCCCCGGAGCCAGAGCTTCGGCGAGGCCCGAGTCACTCCGTCGCTCCAGCACCACGAGGGGCCTCTCTCGAGACGTCAGGAGAGCCGCCTCACGGGATGAGACGTGCGCCAATAGCTGCGCCTCTTCGAGCGTGCGCACCATGATGGCCAGAGGCTTGGCCTCCCGGTGCTTGCGCGCGCGCAGCCGCCGAACCGAGAGCTCGTCTCCGGCGTCGCACGCCACGTGGAAGCCACCCAGCCCCCGCACCGCCACGATCCGTCCCTGGCGCAGCAGGTCTCCGGCACCACGGATCGCCAGGTCCGCGCGCTGCGTCACCGCGCCGCCCATCTCCAGCCACACCCGGGGCCCGCACACCGGGCACGAGTTGGTCTCGGAGTGGTACCGGCGCGACTCCGGGTCGGAGTACTCCCGGGCACATTCCGGGCACTGGGGAAACGCGGACATCGTGCTCCGCTCCCGGTCGTACGGCATGGATTCGATGACCGTGAAGCGGGGACCGCAGTCGGTGCAGGTGATGAAGGGATAGCGGTACCGCCGATTTGCGGGGTCCCGGAGTTCAACCTCACACGCCGGGCACATCGCCACGTCCGGTGACACGGGCAGGCGTCCCGACGGTGCGACGTCGCTGGCCATCACCTGGAAGCCCGTTACGCCCGACCACGGCGCCTGTGTCACCTCCAGGTCGTCGATGCGGGAAAGAGGAGGCGCCTCGGCGCGTAGCGCCTCGAGGAACCGCGTCAGCGCGAGGTCGTCCCCCTCCGCCACGATGTGCACAGCACCGGCCTCGTTCCTCACCCACCCGCGCACCCCGCGCCGCAGGGCCAGGCGGTGCACGAATGGACGAAAGCCCACGCCCTGCACGACGCCGCGGATACGGACCTCGACGGCGCGCCCCGACGCCCGAGCGCCGTGCGTGGGGACCGGAAGGGGGTCGATCACGGTCAGGTCTCTGCCGGCGTACAGGCCTGTGCCCGGAGAAACCCGTACCAGCTCTCCATCCCTTCCCCGGTCAGCGCCGACGTGAAGAAGAACTCGAGATCGGGGTTCACCTCTCGGGCGTACTCCACCGCCTTGTCTACGTCGAAGGGCACGTAGGGCAGCAGGTCCACCTTGTTCAGCACCGCGTACTTCGCCATGCGGAACATCTTGGGATACTTCAGCGGCTTGTCCTCACCCTCGGTGACGGAGAACACGACCACCTTCGCCGTCTCCCCGAGATCCCAGCTCGCCGGGCATACGAGATTCCCCACGTTCTCCACGAACAGCAGGTCCACGTCCGCGAGATCCAGGTCGTCCAGCGCGGCGCTCACCTGGCGCGCATCCAGATGGCATCCTCCTCCCGTCACCACGGCGTGCACCATCCGATCCGTCCACTTGGCCAGCCGGTCGGCGTCGTTCTCCGTCTGCACGTCGCCGGTGACGACGGCCATGCGTAGCTCGGACCCGAGCTGCTGAAGCGTGCGCTCGAGCAACAGCGTCTTTCCCGACCCGGGGGACGAGACCAGGTTCAGCGCCCGCACGCCGTGACCGGCCAGACGCCGGCGCACCTCCGCCGCCAGCTGGTCGTTCTTCTCCATGACTCGCTCGCGAACCTCAATTCGGCGGACGGTCATCGTCTACCTCCAGGTAGGTTACCCGCAGATCGTCGCCCGCGGATCGTTCCATTGCCACCCTTGCACCCGCAAAAGGCGCGTGAGAGAGGAGGGCGTCCAGGCAGAACTCCAGGTTGTCCGGCTCCACGCCCGACTCGCTGCCCACCATCAGGCCCACCTCACGGACGAACGGCAGCGCATCGCGCCCCACCTGCTCCTCGGTGATGCGGCAGATCTCCAGAGCCACGCTCATCTCATGCATGACCCGCCTCCCGGACCGTGGCGGGGACGTCGTGTCCCCACGCCTTCAGCTGATCCACGGCCGCGGTGATGAGTCCCGGCAGCGCATGCTCCACGGCCGGGGAAAAGCCCTCATGCAACTCCACCACGTCCGGTTGGATGCCCAGCGCCACGGCCTCGGCCGGGAACGTCCCTCTCAGCTCGGCAACCGCGAACACCTCCCTGAGGTCGATCTGGTGGGGCGAGACCTTCTGGTACAAAAGCCGAGGCAACTCCTTTTTCTCGAGGCGGATGAGCGTCCCCGGCTCCTGTCCGTCGTGTACGGCGTCCAGCACCAGGAGCCGATTCGCTCCCTCGATCTCCGGCAGGAGCTGCATGCCCCAGGTGCCGCCGTCCAGCAACGTCACACCCTCCGGAGATCCAACGGCGCGGCGTAGCAGCTCTACCGCCGCCACGCCGACGCCGTCGTCTCCCATGAGGGGACTCCCCACCCCGATCACCACCGTACGAACAGAAGTCACGCCGTCAGTCGTCGACGAACTCGACGTCCGCTCGTACGTAGCGCCCGCCTCCGATCATGGAGGAGATCCGGCTCTCCTGGTGCACCACGTCGGCACGGACTGTCAGGTACAGGTGCACAGGCAGGAAGATGGCCCATACCCACGTGAGCACGTGATGATAGAACCGGGCCACCTGCTCGCCGCCGAACAGCGGTCCCACCCAGCCGAACACGGTGTAGAAGAAGCCCCCGGGATCCGCCAGGCCGAACATGTAGAACCCGGTCAGGATCTGAACCAGCGCCACCAGGTAGATAAACGAATAGGTGATCTGCTGGAGCGGGTTGTGCCCCAGGTAGTGAGGCGCCTTCCATGGCTCGACGAAGAGGTACTTCTTCAGGACGAGCCACATGTTCTTCCAGTCTTCCTGCCGATACGGAAGCAGCGCGTCCCACCGCTCGAAGCGGTTGCCGATGAACAGCCAGTACACGCGCAGCATCGCCGTGGCCACCAGCACGCCCGCCGCCACGAAGTGCACGAAGCGGAAGCGGGCCATGACGTAGTGGTTGATGGCTTGTCCGCTGCTGGTGAAGTAGGGCCTGCCGATGTAGAAGCCGGTCACCGCGAGCGTAATGATGCACAACACCGAAACCCAGTGCATCGCCCGCACGGCCCAGTGCCAGAGGTATACCCGCTTGTACTGGACGGGAGCCTCCCGGGTGAAGCTGGCTTCGCCCGCCCTTGCGTGGCCCGTCATCCGTTCACCCTCACCTGCGTGACCTCGTGGCCCTCCGCGTCCAGGACATGGACGCCGCACGCCATACACGGGTCGAAAGAGTGGATCGTTCGGAGGATCTCGAGGGGGCGCTCGGGATCCACCAGAGGATGGTTGTCCGTTAGTGCAGCCTCGTAGGGGCCGCTCGCTCCGTTGACATCCCTGGGCGAGCAGTTCCACGTGCTGGGCACGACGCACTGGTAGTGGCTGATGGCGCCGTCCTGGATCTCCACCCAGTGTCCCAGAGCACCCCGGGCGGCCTCGAGAAACCCGTAGCCCTGGGCAGACTTGGGCCAGGTGGAGGGATCCCAGTGGTCACCGTTGAAGGTCTGGGTATCTCCGCCCTTGATGCGCGCCACCAACGCGTCGAACCAATACTCGAGCCTGCGCGCGAGGAGCACCGTCTCCACGCCTCGGGCCGCGGTGCGCCCCAGCGTGGAGAAGAGCGCCGTGGGACCGACGCCCAACCGGCCCAAGGCGTCGTTCACCACCTCCTTGACGTCCGAGTGGCCGGACGCGTAGGCCACCAGCATACGCGCCAGCGGACCTACCTCCACGGGCCTGTCGTCGTACCGCGGCGCCTTCATCCAGGTGTACTTGTCGTAGTCCTGGATGTAGGTCCACGGCGGCTGGGGCCCGGTGTAGTGAGGCGTCGTCTCACCCTTCGACGGATGAAGAGCGACCTTGTCGCCTTCCTTGTAGTCGTACCAGGAGCTGGTGATGTACTCCTTGACCTTCTGCTGGTCGTAGGGGAGCACTTCGTTCAAGTTCCGATCGAAGATCACGCCCCTGGGGAGGTACATCGAGTCGATGTCTCGCCACTGACCATTGTCGGGGTACTCGCCCACGGAGATGTAGTTCTTGACCCCGCCTCCGATGGCAGCCCAGTCCTTGTAGAACGACGCGACGGCGAGGAGGTCGGGCCAGTACACCTGCTCCACGAAGGCGCGCGCCCGCTTGATCAGGTCCTGCACCTTCGTGAGGCTCTCAGCGTTGATGGTGCCCGTCCCGTCGAGGTTGATCGCCGAGGCCATGCCGCCCACGAGGAAGTTCGGGTGCGGGTTCTTGCCCCCGAAGATCGTGTGCACGCGGATGACGTCCCGCTGCCAGTCCAGTGCCTCGAGATAGTGGGCCACCGCCATGAGGTTGGCCTCCGGAGGAAGCTTGTAGGCGGGGTGTCCCCAATATCCGTTGGTGAAGATCCCGAGCTGTCCCGACTGCACGAATTTGCGGACGCGGTCCTGGACCTCGGCGAAGTAGGTCGCCGAGTTGTTGGGCCAGGGAGAGATGCTCGCCGCGAGCTTCGCCGTGCCGGCCGGGTCCGCGTCCAGGGCGCTGACCACATCAACCCAGTCCAGCGCGTGCAGGTGGTAGAAGTGGATAACGTGATCCTGCACCGTCTGCATCCCGTGAACCAGGTTGCGTATCAGCCCGCCGGCCGGCGGCACCTCGATGCCCAGGGCGTCCTCCACCGCCCTGCACGAAGTGATGGCGTGCACCACCGTGCACACGCCGCATATCCTCTGCGTGAACGCCCAGGCGTCGCGCGGGTCCCGGCCCTCCAGGATGATCTCGATGCCCCGGAACTGCGTGGATGACGCCCACGCGTCGGTGATGCGTCCACTCTCCTCTGTGACCTCGATGCGGAGGTGACCCTCGATCCGGGTGATGGGGTCTACGACGACCTTAGCCATTGGGGTCCTCCTCCGACTTCTTCTCGGTTGGGATGACAGGCAGGTCCGCGGGCTCCTTGTTCGGCGCCTGACGCGTCCGGGCCCGGTGGATCCCCGTAGCGATGGCGTGAGCGCCTACGCCGGCGGCCGCGCCCAGCGCGAGGGAGAGGCCGATGGTGTCCGCCCGCCTCTCGACTCCGAAGCCCGCCACGTTCGGCAGGCGGCCATAGAACGGGGTCATGGTGTCCCAGAAGTGGCGCTCGGTGCATCCCAGGCAGGGGTGGCCGGCTCCGATGGGCCAGTCGGTGTGGTCATTCCACTGGAAGATCGGACAGGGTGAGAACGTCGCCGGGCCCTTGCAGCCCATCTGATACAGGCACCAGCCCTTGCGGGCGCCATCGTCGTCGAACTCTTGCACGTACTGGCCCGCGTCGTAGTGCGCGCGCCGGAAGCACTGATCGTGGATCCGCGACCCGTAGGCGAAGATGGGCCGCCCCTCACCGTCCAGCTCCGGCAGCCGATTGAACGTGAGGAAGTGGACCACCGTGGCGGTCACGACGTCTGCGATGGGGGGACAACCCGCGATGTTCACGACCGGGCGATCTCGTATGACGTCCGCGATGCCGACGGCCCCCGTGGGGTTCGGGCGCGCGGACTGCACCGACCCGAAGTGCGCGCACGCCCCGATGCCGATGACTGCGGCGGCGCCCTGGACGGCCTCCATCAGAACGTCCTGACCGGTCCGTCCTCCGATGGTCAGGTAGATGCCGTCCTCATTCCGGGGAATCGAGCCGGTGACGACGAGCAGATAGCTTCCACGGTTCTTCTCCATGGCGTCCTGCTTCGCCTGCTCCGCCGCCTTCCCGGCGGCAGCCATGAGCGTATGCTGGTAGTCCAGGGAGATGAGGTCGAGAAGGAGGTCTCCGATGGTCGGGTCCGCCGTGCGGAGCACGCTCTCGACGCAGCCGGTGCACTCCTGCAACTGAAGCCAGATCACCGAAGGACGTCGCTGCTCTTGAAGCGCCCGGGCGATCTCAGGCACCATCGCCTGGCTCAGCCCCAGCATAACCGCCACCTCGCCGCAGTATTTCAGGAACTGCCTGCGGGTGACGCCGCGCCGTTCGAGATGCTCGCCGAGGGTCTCGTCCTCGGCCCACGGGTGGCTCAGGGGGAAATACATGCGACGCCTCCCTCACAGGTCACAGTAGGGGCCTACATCTATTGAAAACCCGAGCCGTGGGCAGGGCGACACGGGCCGTGTTCTGTGGAGAAGGCCGGGGAAGGCGGGCAGGACGGCCGCGGGATCCTCAGCGATCAGGATTCATATGAGGGGCCCGAGGTCACGGCGGCCATAGGGATACTCCCGACACGGGGCGTGGGGTTTTCCCCTATACAATTTGGCCTCGGTCGGTGGGCGCGAGCCGACCCATGCACCGGCCGCCACCCGCCCAACGCCGCGCCAACACACACCGACAGGTGTCGAGGTTACCTTGGATGACATGCCCTCCCGCCCGATCGTGCCGGGTTTTGCGCGCCAGAGAGGGAGGTACGGATGGAGGGGACGACGGGGCAGGTCGCGGACACGGGCGGACGATTCGTCTTCCTGGACAACCTGCGGACCGCCATGATCTTCCTGGTGGTTTTGTACCATTCGGGCGCCGTCTACGAGAGCAGCGGGTTTTTTGCCTCCTTCTGGCTCGTGGATGACCCGGCCACCAACGATCTCGTCGGCATCGTGAACGTCGTCATCGACATCTTCACCATGCCGGTCATCTTTTTCGTGTCGGGGTTCCTGGCACCCATCTCCCTCAGGAGCAAGCCGGGGTGGTCCTTCCTGGCGCGCCGGTTCAGGCGCCTCCTGGTGCCCTGGCTTCTGGCGGTGTTGACCCTGATACCGCTCTACAAGGTCATCTTCCTGTACTCGCGGCATCTCCCCCAGGAGCACTGGACGGCCTACTTCCACTTCAGCAACGGGATCTTCAGCCAGAGTTGGCTCTGGTTCCTCCCGATCCTTTTCCTCTTCGACGCCGTCTTCTGGGGGATGTCCAAGCTCGGGCGGTGGCCGCAGCGGATCCCACTGAAAGCTGCGGTGACGGGCGTCTTCGTCCTGGGAACGCTCTGCGGGTTCTCGGTGAGCATGGCGGGCCTCACGGGTTGGACGAAGACGTTCCTGGTCGACTTCCAGAACGAGCGGCTCCTGATCTACTTCCTGGTGTTCCTTCTGGGGGCCGTGTGCTACGGGCAGCGGGTATTCGACACGCCGCCGGCGGGCAAGAAGCTGTATGTCGCTTTGGCGAGCACGGTGTGGATCCCCATGAACGTCTACGTCATCGTGCTGCTCACACTCCTCTTCCGGCCAGGCGAGTACTTCATCTCCCTGCCTGTGGACCTCTTCATCATGTGGGCGGCGTTCGTCGCTTCGCTGCTGAGCACGCTCTACCTGCTCGTCATGACGTTCCGTCTTTGGGTGAACCAGGAAGGTGCCCGGGCCCGGTTCCTCAACCCGGCGTCCTACTCCGTCTACATCATCCACATGGTGGTGGTGGGCGCGTTCGCGCTACTGCTCCTCGATGTCGACATTCCATCCCTCGCCAAGTACGTGACCCTGACGTTGGTCGCGTATCTGGTGAGCAATGTCATCGCCTACGTATACCGGGTCGGCGTGAAGCCGCGATTGATGGAGGCCGTGTCATGAAGCTGCAGCAGTGGGCCCAGGGGGCCGAGATCGTCGCGAGCATCGGTGTCGTGGTGACCCTGGTCATCCTCGTCCAGGAGGTCCGGTGGAACACCAGGGCGCTGGAACGCCAATCGGACCTGGACCGGGCCCAGGCCCTGACCACGCCGTTCTTCGAGGCGCCGGAGCTCGCTTCCGTGCTGGCCAAGATCAAGTCCGTGGACGGCAACGATCCCATTCCTCAGGCGTTCATCGACCGGTATGAGCTCACGCCGGAGGAGGCCATTCTCTGGGAGCGTCACCTCTGGCTGGTGTGGCTGGATCACGAAGCCGAGTTCGAGCGGAGCGGCCCGTCACCCAAGCTCGAGGCGTGGATTCGGGGTGCCCTGGCCTCGCCGGACAACCGGACGTACTGGGGGGTGGCGAGGCAAGACGCCGGTCCCGGGTTCCGGGCGTTCGTCGATGCTCTGGCCGCCGATTCCGGAGGATAGGGAGAAGCGCTGACAGGATCGTCCCTTGCGGCGATCCGCCTGGATTCGAAGAGGTCACCTGGATTCCACCCGAGAGAGGAACCCGCACGGGTCCGACATCCCCATCCATGAGCGGAAGTTTTCGGACCAGGAGGTCCGGGAGATCCTGAAGCGGGCGGTGGAGCGCGCCCCGGCGCGGGCGCTGGTGAAGCAGGAGGGATTCTCGCTGGCGGAGCTCAAGGCCATCGGCGCCGAGGTGGGTATCGATCCCGATCGGGTCGAGGATGCCGCCCGGTCCGTCGCGCTCAAGGGCGTCAACCGAGCGGGCCGGATCCTGGGAGCGCCCACGACGCTGAACTTCGAGAGGAAGGCCGACGGGACCTTCGATCCGGAGGACATCCGGGAGGTGCTCACCACCATCCGGAGGGTGATGGGCCAGCAAGGTGAGGCGAACGAGATCCGCGGCTCCCTGGAATGGAGCTCGAAGGGCGACTCGGGGGAGCGCTTCGTGACGTCTCGTCCCGTGACCGCGCCACCAGCATTCAGGGCTCCGCCAACCTGTCCAACGCGGCCTTGCTCACGTTCCTGCCGGGAGGATCATCGGCCGGATCACCTCCCTGATCGGGCTGGGCAAGTTCTTCGAGGACGGAGCCGTGGCCGGGCTTGTGGTCTTCCTAGTCGTCGTGCCCACGCTCCACGTGGTGCTGCGGACCATCCTGAGCCGGTACGTGGGCTCGGAATCTGCGAAGCTGCAGAAGGTGGTGGAGGACCTGGCCCGCCTCACGGAGCGGTCGGGAGAGTAGGCCGTCGCCTCAGCCCAAGCCGCCGGCGGTTACGCGCTCACCTTTGACGACCCTCGCCGATCACCGCCGGAGCACCGAGCCGTACGGAGTGAAGCCCGCCCGCCGCATCACGGCCCACCCAACCAGGGCACCCGCCGCCTGCACGAGAAGGTCAGTGGAGTCCAGGAGTCGCCCCTGGACGAAGATCTGCAGGAGCTCCGTGGCGGCGGCCACGTACACGGCCGGCCAGAAGTCCGCCAGAGCGCCGCGTCGCGCCAGAGGCCACACCGCGAGAAGGGCGCCGAAGGGAACGTAGAGGAAGAAGGGGGACACGACGTCCACCACGCTGAAGAGGTCCACCCGCTGCCCCAGGAACCGGAGCGGGATCCACCAGTAGTCCGTAAGCTGCGCGCCGATGGCCGAAAGCGAGGTCTCCAACGCGAAGGGACGCAGCGCCCAGAGGAGCAGGACCACGGCATACACGGAAAGCAGCCACCCAGGACGCTCCCGCCCGCGGAGGTGCCGCGTGAGGCGCGGCAGCTGCCACGCTGTCACGAGCGCACCGCCTCCGATCCCCAGGGCGTGCGCCAACACCGCACCGGCGTCGATGCGTAGCCCGAGCAGTCCGTGGGCGATCTCCGCGAGCAGGCCCAGCGCCGAGCCCACCGCGGCCACCACGGCCACCGCCTTTCGGTATCCGTGGCCCGCTTCCGCCAACGCCGCGACCGCGAACGCTCCGGCGGGGGCGAAGAGGAGGATGTCCGTCAGCGGAACGTGAGCCAGCGAGCTCCACGTGAACATGCTCCACACCAGTTGGAAGCGACCCAGCGGTCCCCCGTGAACATTGGGGAGCGTGGTCTGACGAAAGAGCGGGACCAGCGCCTCCCCGAACGCGCTCACTCCGTAGCACACGGCGAACAGCATGGCGGGGATGCCGACGAACGACCGGGCGCGGCGGCGCCGGGCCACGGCGATGACCAGGGCGACCAGGGCGACGGCGCCCAGGAGGGATCCCACGGTATTCGTGAGGACGTCCAGGATGCTCGCGGTGCGCGTGCTCGAGAAGAGCTGCGTGCCCTCCACGAAGAGGCTCACGCCCGCGCCCGTGAGCACCGCGTTGCGCAGGCTCGTCATCGAACGTCCGGGCGGCGCGGTGATCATCCAGACGAGTCCCCATCCCGCGAAGAGGACCACGTTGCGCGCTCCGTCGATGACGTCCCGCGGGGACAGGGAGGGGTGGAACATGCGCCAGAGCCCATGCAGACCCGGGCCACCCAGCCGCATCCAGGAGAGCGTGGCGAGGAGGAGGATCCCGAGGTACGCTGCGCGCGCCAGCATACGGCTCCGATCGAGCTTTTCGGAGAACGTCCTGGGCTCCGGCTGGCCCATGGTGGTCACCCCCTCAGCCCCGCCCGTTCGCCAGGCGCGCAGCGTCGGGCGACTGCTTGAGGCGCCACATGGCCCAGCTTCCGACGGCCGGGCCCACGGCGAGCATGCCGAACGCCCAGCGCCAGTCGCCGTGCGCGACGATGGCGGGCACGAGGCGGATGGAGCCCAGCGTCACGAGGAATCCCATGGCGGTCTGCGTGGTGAGCATCGTACCCATGTACTCCGGTTCGGCCAACTCGCTCACGGCGGAGCTGAACTGCGCCGAGTCCGCGACGATCGCGAACCCCCACAGCAGCGCCACCGCCGTGATCGCGACGCTCCAGCCCTGGGGCAGGAACCCGATGCCGAGCGCGCACGCCCCACTCGTCACCATGCTCGCGATCGTCGTCCGGGTGCGACCCCAGCGGTCTGCCACATACCCCGCGGCAACGCTGCCGAGCCCCCCCGCGGCGATCACCGCGAACGCGGCGACGGGTGCGCTCCGCTCGGGCCAACCGGCCGTCGCGTACCGCGCGGCGAGGAAGGCGGGGATCCAGGTCCACATCGCGTAGAGCTCCCACATGTGCCCGAGGTAGCCGAGATTCGCCAGGCGCATCGGCCGCACCGTGACCGCGTGCCCCATGAGTCTCCAGCGGAATCGAGGCGCGGCGCTGCGGTACGGACCGAGCGAGCCGACGGCTCCTCCGAGCACCGCGCCCACGGCAGCGAGCGCCGCGGCAAGATAGAGCACCGGCCGCCAGGCGCCGACGCCCCCCACGGCCCGCAGGAGGTGGGGCGCCGCAGAGCCTACCGTGAGCGCGCCGACCAGCACGCCCAGGCCGAGCCCGCGATCCTCCTTGGTCCAGGTCGCCATGATCTTCATGCCCACGGGATAGACCAGCGCCAAGGTGGCGCCGATCACGAGGCGCACGACGACGGTGGCATGGAAGCCGAGGCGGAGCAGAGGAATGGCGGCGGTGAGCACGGCGCCGGCCAGCGCGCCGCACGCGAACACGGCCCGGGCCGGCCAGACGTCGGCGAGGTTGAAGAGGGCCGAGAGGAGCGCTCCCCCCACGAATCCGAGCTGGACGGCCATCGTGAGCCACGAGGCCTGTCCGCCGGTGATGCCCCAATCCCGCTCGAGCGCGGGCACCACCGCGCTCGCCGAGAACCAGAGACCCAGCACCAGAAGCTCGGCGGCCGCGAGCAGCAAGATGACACGCCAGCGCGCGAAGGTGTCCGGTAGGCTTGACGACGGATCGTGCATCGACCTTGGATCGTGCGAGAACTCTGGGGTCCCGGGCATCTTCTGTCTGGCGCCACGGGTCGACGGGGTCCGGCGAAGCTATCGCCGGGAGGGCGAGGGACGCCACGGGTCTCCGGCGCCTCTTCCGTGCCAACCAGTTGACGGCGCAGCACAATTGCTCTGACCGCGGTCGCAAGCTGCCTCGACCCGAAGATGCACCGATGGAGCGCCTTCGCATTTTCGGCGTGGACGACGCAGTTGGGATGGGCCCCGTCGTCGCCTCAGGGGCGCGGAGTCAGCGCAGCAACCTCATCGTGGAAGGCCTGCCACTGCGTCCGATCGAGGGTGGCCACCGCCGACCGGAAACCGTTGCGCGGGGTGTCGGCCATGGCGGCCCGGGCGAACGCGTCCAGGCTCTCGCGCCAATTCGGCACCTCGGAGAGCACCTCCGCGGCCCGGACGGGGTCCGCGATCAACCGCCGGCACAGGTCGGCGCCCACCCCGGTGGCCGAAGCGGAGGGCATCCCTACCGGGGGCGGGGCGACGTACTCCGCCTCCTCGTGCTTCATCACCACGGGGACAGCGACCTTGTTGGGCTCGTGCTCGCCCTCCGAGAAGTGGTAGCGGGCGTCCAGGCTGTCCGCCTCCTCCGCCGGATCGTCGTGGTGATCGAACTTCCCCAGCGACTCCACATAGTGCGAC
>JAJDNI010000104.1 GCA_022340755.1 Gemmatimonadota bacterium | reverse complement strand
CGGCGGCCAGCCCTCTTCTGCCACCGTAGGCCCTTTGAGGGGAACGGTGGTCAGGCTGTCGGCAGACACCGTGACGCTCTCGGCGGGCCCCTCCGCGACGCCGACGAATCTCGCCATCGCGGATGTCACGTCGGCGCGGGTGGCGTGCGGGGGTAATGCGATGGTCGGGGCCTTGACGGGCGGGGCCATTGGCGCGCTGGTGGGCTACGGTGTCGGTAGCTTCTGCTTCTCCCTCTTCGGTGGAGAATGCTCTCCGGACCCCGGCGCGCAACGAGATGGAGCCATCCTGGGTGGAATGGCCGGCCTGGTTGCCGGCGCACTCGTGGGGAACCTCGTCACGCGCTGGGTCGCCGCGACCTTCGACCGATCGCCCTCCCCGGAAACCCTCCTGAGCGAGCCCCCTACCGCAGGCATACCCGCCGAAACGCTGATCCGCCCGGACCGCCGCGGCGCCTGGGGAAAGACCGTGGGCGGCCTGGTGGTCACGGGAACCGGCATCGGACTTCTGATCTACGACCCGTCGTTGAAGGACGACGGACCACCCAAGGTGTTCATCGGGGTAGGCGCGGTGCTCACCGCCTGGGGCATCCACTCCTTGCACGCCACACGCCCCTACCCGGCGCCGGTTCCCTATCGACCCGCTCCCGGCCGGCAGACACCGCGCCCCCGGGTGGAGGGGGGGCACGGGAACCCGGGGTCGTAGCGGACGCGGGCGGCCATGTCCGCGCAGGAGGCGGAGGTGGCTCCCACCGCCCGAGAGACCCAGGCGTGCGCCGACGCCCGCCTACCCCCCTCCTACTCGGCCACGTAGCGCTTCTCCGCAGCCGGCGTCATGGAGAGCCCCCCGGTGTGGAGGAAGAGCACCTTCGCTCCCCTGGGGACGCGTCCGTCGGCGGTCATCCCCACGAGGCCCCCGAAGGCCTTGGCCGTGTAGACGGTATCCAGGAAGTACCCTTCCCGCTCCGCCATCATCCGGATGGCACGGTCGCTGTGGGCGTTGGGCACGCCGTATCCCTCGTCGGCGAAGCCGAAGATCTCACGGTGGGGGACGTCGGCCACGGTGACGGGCAGGTCGAAGTGCTCGACGCTCTCCTGGAAGAGCGCCGCCACCTTTCGCTGCTTGAAGACCTCCTCCACCACGTGGCGGCTCTGGATGCGCACCGCCTCCACCTGCGTGCGGATGCCGGCCATGGCCAGGCCCAGCATGACCCCGGTGGTGGTGGACCCCGTGCCCAGGGCCAGGACCACTTGATGGAAGTCGAAGGCGCCATCCATCTGTCCGCAGATCTCCAGGACGGCGTTCATGTACCCGGGCTCCGCCTGGGGCATGGTGGCGCCGCCGGGAATCCAGTAACCGCCGGTCTCCTCCGTCACCTCCCGGCACCGCTGCCGAAGGGCGCGGTTCTGCTCGGCCGTCGGCGTGGCGTACTCCATGTCCACGAAGTGCAGCCGGGCGCCCAAGTACTCCAGCAGGAGGAGGTTCCCCGAGAACGTCCCGGGCCGACCGCCGCCCACGACGCAGTGCACCTGCATGCCCGCGCGCCGGGCTGCGGCGGCGGTCATCATGGTGTGGTTGGACGTCAGGGGCCCCACTGTCACCAGGGTGTCGTGCCCCTGCGTCTGGGCGTCGGCCACCACGTATTCGAGCTTGCGCGCCTTGTTGCCACCCAGGGCGAGACCCGTGCAGTCGTCACGCTTCATCCACAGGTCGATGCCCAGGTCCGCGCCCACACGCTCCAGCCGCACCAGCGGCGTGGGGAGCCGAGCCAGGGAGATTCTGGGAAGGGGCGCCAGGAAGTCTTTGAGGCGGGACAGGGACGACATCGCGGTTGCTCCGGGAAGCGCTGGACGGACGCGGGTGGCGGCGCCGGGGGATCCCGGCGCCGCTTTGGACGCACCACGATAGCGCCCCGACCCGCGCTCTTCACCTTCCGCGCCTCCCGGCGCCGACGCTCAGCCCCCCATCTTCTCCCGCACGTCCGCGGGCAGCGCGTCCCTGTTCACCATGAGCAGGTCGAACTTCGCCCGGATGTAGTTCTCGGACATGTAGATGTAGCCGTGGTACGGTCCCACGTCGCCCCAGGAGTTCTTGACGCGATAGTAGGTCACCCCGTTCTCGTCGTGGGCGATGCCCACCAGGTGCATGGTGTGGTCGTCGGTGGTGGTCCACCGGTCCCATCCCGCCTCGCGAGCCTCCGGGGTGATGGTCTCGCCCTCGTGCCACGACGCGTAGCCCGCCCCTTGGTCGAACTCGGGCTCACTGACGTCGGCGCCGATGGCTACGGTGTACCCGCTCTCCACGGCGTGGCGGATCACCCCCATGGCGTCGTCCAGGGGCAGGTTCCAGGTGTTTTGATCGTGGACCCAGTTGTCCGTGGTCTCGAGGGCTCCCTGAGTCCAGTACGGCTGGTCGGTGAAGGACATGATCTCGACGTACGCGCTGGGATCCAGGCCCAGGACGTCCTGGGAGAACTCAACGGGCGTCATGGACGTCCCGTTTACCTGGATGCGCT
Organism: Gemmatimonadota bacterium; assembly: GCA_022340755.1. GTDB lineage: Bacteria > Gemmatimonadota > Gemmatimonadetes > Longimicrobiales > Gaopeijiaceae > SZUA-318. Next base: position 15,614 of record JAJDNI010000104.1, on the reverse strand, counting down.
CTGGCAGGGGCCCGAGGTACGCGTCGAGGAGGGCGTCGAAGCCCTTGGACCACTTGGGCGACGGGCCCGGCCGGGTGCGAAGCACCGCGTCCAGGTCCGCCTTGAGCACGTTTTGCAACTCCCCGTGGTTGTGCCGGGTCTCGTACGGCCACAGGCCGGTGAAGTCCTTGTTGGGCACGATCCCCCACTTGGCGATGGCCGTGAGGACGTCGTGGCTCAGGCCTCCGGGGCCGAAGGTCTGGTTGCCGTGCCAGCGGTAGTAGAGGTCCGCCTTCTCCCGGTAGACGTGATCGACGATGTACATCTCCGAGAGGTCGTACTCCCCCTTGCCCATCCGGAGCAGCTCGGACTCGAGGAAGCTCAGGGTAGCGAAGTCCCAGCACGTGCCGGTGGACGCCTGGTTCTTCACCGAAGTGGCGGGAAGCACCTTGACGTCGGTGAAGGTCTTGGCGGGCTTCTCTTGCGCCGCCGGCTGCTGGGCGGCAAGCGCCGTGGGGGCCAAGACGGCCAGGGTCAGCAGAAGAGAGGCGGCAGCGGAGGTGCGTCGAAATGGCGGGTGGATCTTCATGAAACGAGAACCTCGTCCCGACGCGAACGTCGGGATCATCTGGCGCCGGCAGCGGCGCTGCGCGAGCCGGCGGAAGGATAGGAACGATCCCGGACGCGCACCCGCCTGGCGCCCAACCGGGATCCGGAGCTCGTCGGAATCTACGGGCTGGTAAGGCCCACGAGAACCGGCCCGCCGGGTGCGGGTATTCCCATCCGTGAGCATGAGAGGATCAGTGCGCCCGCCCGCCGTCGCGGGTCGGTTCTATCCGGAGAACCCCCGCGAGCTGGAAGCCACGGTTCGCGGCTTCCTCGAGACCGCGTCCGGGCGACGATCGCCGGGAGACGCCCTGCCCGTCGCGCTCGTCGCGCCCCACGCCGGACACGAGTATTCGGGGCCTGTCGCGGGCAGTGCCTACGCCCTGGTCACCGAGGCGCGAGACCGCTTCCACCGCGCGGTGCTCCTGGGGCCGAGTCACTACGTGGCCTTCGAGGGCCTCGCGCTACCCGAGTGTGCCGCGTTCGCCACGCCCCTCGGCGAGCACGCCGTGGACACCGGCGGGGTCAAGGCACTCGCAGTCGGGGCGGTCGCGCGATGGGCACGGCCTCACCGGGACGAGCACTGCCTCGAGGTCCAGCTCCCCTTCATCCGGGTCGCGCTGGGCGCGCTCCCCCTGGTCCCGATCGTCACCGGAGACGCGGAGCCCGACGAGATCGCGGACGTTCTCGACACACTGTGGACCCCCGAGACCCTCGTGGTGGTCAGCTCGGATCTGAGTCACTACCTGCCCTACGATCGGGCCCGCGAGGTCGACACGGCCACCGCGGCAGCGGTGGAAGCCCTGGACGTCGACGGCATCGGTCCGCACCGCGCTTGCGGATCGGTGGCGCTGCGCGGGCTGATGGCGTGGGCGCGACGCCGGGGGCTCGAAGCGCACTGTGTGGACCTGCGCAACTCCGGGGATACAGCGGGGCCGAAGAGTCGGGTGGTGGGGTACGGCGCCTTCGGATTCTGGGAAAGCGGGCACTAGCAGATTGCTGGGGTGGTGCGTCGACAGAGCGACGCCCGGCTGCCCACGAACTTCCGCGCCGCTGAACCGGATCAGGCCTCCCGAGCGGACAGTCGCACCGGCATCCTGCGGGCACCCCACGTGCCGGGTCGCACCTCGAACACGCCCGCGCATGCCGTGCCGCATTTAGGACACGTCGCGTCGGCGGTCAGCTTCCAGGTCTCCAGGGTGTAGCCGTCCCGCCCGATGAGCTTCTCGCCGCACGCGTGGCACCACGTGCTCTGCCCTGGAGGGTCGTAGACGTTGCCCGTGTACACGTACCTCAGCCCGTTGGACATGGCCAGGTGCCGAGCCCGCTGCAGCGTGGCGGGAGGGGTGGATGGCACATCCCGCATCCTCCACTCCGGATGGAATGCGGAGAAGTGCACGGGAACGTCGGGGCCCAGCTCCTCGGCGATCCAACGGGTCATGGTGTCGAGCTCCGCGTCGGAGTCGTTGGCTCCCGGGATGAGGAGCGTGGTGATCTCCGTCCACACCCCCGTCTCCTGCACCAGATATCGGAGGGTGTCGAGAACAGGCTCCAGGTGACCGGCGCACATCTCACGATAGAACGTCTCGGTGAACGCCTTCAGGTCTACGTTCGCGGCATCCATCACGGCGAAGAGCTCATTGCGGGGCTCGGGCAGCACGTACCCCGCGGTCACCGCCACCGAGCGGACGCCGACCTCTCGGCACGCCAGCGCCACGTCCACGGCGTATTCGTGGAAGATCACCGGGTCGTTGTACGTGTACGCGACGCTCCTGCACCCCAGGCGATGGGCTGCGTCGGCGATGGCCCGCGGGCTTGCCGCGTCCGCCAGGGTGTCCATCTCCCGCGACTTGGATATGTCCCAGTTCTGGCAGAACCTGCACGCCAGGTTGCACCCCGCAGTTCCAAACGAGAGCACGGGCGTGCCCGGGAGAAAGTGGGCCAGGGGCTTCTTCTCGATGGGGTCCACGCAGTAGCCGCTGGATCGACCGTACGTGGTGAGGACGATCTCACCACCCTCCGCGGCGCGGACGAAGCAGAGCCCACGCTGTCCCTCGCGGAGCCTGCACCGCCGGGGGCATAGGTCGCACTGGAGCCGCCCGTCGTCGAGACGGCGCCAATGGGTCGTCGGGTGTCCGCACAGATCCGACGTCAGCTCTTCTTCCCCGTCTTCACGAATGCGCCGGTGAGCACGCGCTCCACCTTGGTGCTCTTACACTCGGGGCACTTGGGCTTGGTCTTCTCGTGCTCGGAGATGCGCTCGACGAGCTGGAACTCGTGATCGCAGGCGTGGCAGACGTAGTCGTAGATGGGCATGGTGACAACCTCGCGTCCATCGGTCGCCTCTACCCTACCGATACGCTTGCTCCGGAGCGGGTTGGGGTCAAGGTGATCGAGACGCCGGCGGCTCCCTCGAGCCGACTCGGCGCTTCCCCTCGTCGGCATCAACCTCCGCCGCCGCGGTCGGGTGCCCTCCAGTCCACATCGGGTCCTTTCGCCGAGAGCACCCGGCTGCCCTGCTCCCGCACCTCCCCCACCACCGTCCGTCCCCTCATCTGACCACCGACGAACGTGTGGTCCACGCGAAGGAACGGGGCACGGATGTTCCAGTCCCGGACCATCCACCGGCCGTCGGAGAGCTCCGTGAAGTGGAGTGCCCCTCGGGCCTGTTCGTGTCCGGGTCTCAACCTCAGCCCGGAGTACTCGAACTCCAGTCGCTCGAGGCGCGCGGTCGCCCGCTCGAGCCAGAGGACGCCCTGGATGTCGGGGACGCGCCGTCCCGAAACCGGCTCGAAGGCCAGGCCGATCAGACCGGGCTCGCCCCGGGGGCCCTCGACCACGCTGAAGCAGTGGGTCGCCAGGAACGCGTCGGACAGGAGCACGGAGGCGTCGGGGCCGTAGTACGCGGTGGCGTTCTTGGTCTCGTGAACGTACCCCTTCTCGGCCAGCTCGGCCGGCGAAAGGGTCCGCATCGAGTTACCGCCGAAGGCCGTCGTCGTGCGGCGTTGCTCGTCGAGGACCCGGCGCCCCGAGGCGTCCAGGATGACGGTCCGCTGCTCCAGCTCGAACGCCAGCCCGGCCTTCCGCTCGGTCCACTGTTCCGCATCGAGGGCCTTGCGCACCTCCGACCACAAAAGCTGGGTCTCCCCTCCCGGGTCGTCTTCGAGGTTGCAGCGACGCTTGGCTCCTCGCACCTGAAGGCCCTCGAGCCGAATCGGCGAGGTCGCGACGTCCAGGTCGAAGCGCCGGGTCTTCCCCCGTTCGAGGTCCACGGGACCCGCCGTGGTCGAAGCGAACCCGATGCGCTCCACCGCGAGGGTGTATCGACCGGCCGCCGGGGCTTCCAGGTTGAAGTGACCGTCGGTGCCCGTGAGATAGAGGACCCCGGTCGGCGCCGTACCCGCCATGAGCCTCACCATGGCCCCCTGCACGGGCTGGCGTGTCTCACGGTCGCGCACGGTGCCCACCACCACCTGGGCAAGAAGCGGTGGGGCGGGCAACAACAGGGCGCAGAGCGCGACCAACCATCGACGTGCCACGGCTCCCCTCCCGAACCGGACGGTGAACTGCATCAATCTACCGCCAGATACGCGTGTGGGTTGCAGCACGTGGACGTTCAGCCCCGAGCGCGCCGGGCCAACGCCGGAGTCGGGCGCGACGTGCCTTCCTCCCGGCCCCTCCCCCACCCCGGACGCCTGACCTATCCTTCGTGCATGTCCGACGAGCCTTTCTCATCGCTCAGAGCCACCGCGGACGCCCTCAGGAGTGGACGGGTTTCAGCGGCCGAGCTGACCGACGAAGCCATTCACCGCCATGAGGAGCGCGACGCGAGGCACCGGGCGTACAAGCTCTTCGACGCCGACGGAGCGAGAGCCATGGCCGTCGCCGCGGACCGGATGCTCGCGGACGGCTCCCCGGCTCCTCCCCTCTGCGGCATCCCGGTCTCGGTGAAAGACCTGTATGGCGTGGACGGCCTGCCGACCTTCGCGGGCACTCCGCGGCAGCTGCCCGTTTCGTGGTCGAGGGACGCGTGGCTCGTCGGCCGCATGCGTGCGCAGGGTGTGGTCTTCACCGGGAAGACACACACCGTCGAGCTGGCCTATGGCGCGGTGGGCATGAACCCCAACTGGGAGACTCCCCGGAACCCCTGGGATGCCCGTGTCCATCGCATCCCCGGAGGGTCGTCCGCGGGGGCGGGGGTCAGCCTTCATGAGGGATCGGCCATGGTCGCCCTGGGCACGGACACCGGCGGCTCCATCCGTATTCCCGCATCCATGACTGGCGTCGTCGGCCACAAGACCACCCACGGCCGACTCCCCACCGCCGGCGTGGTGCCTCTCAGCCACACCCTCGACACGGTGGGCGCGCTGACGCGCTCGGTGGAGGACAGCGTCTGGTTCTTCGGTGCGATCGACCCCTCCTGGGGTGACCCGGAAGCTCTCCTGAGCCATCTCACCGCCCGCGGCGCAGACGGCATGCGCTTCGCCGTGCCTCGGTGTGGCATCTGGGACGACTGCCAGGGCGACATCGGCGCGGTCCTCACCGAGACGTTCAGCGGATTGGAGCGTGCCGGTTGGAATCGGATCGACGCGGACGGCGCGCTCCTGGACCACGCGGTCGACCTGTACATGACCGGCGCCATCACCGGTGTCGAGTGCCTGGCCTTCCTGGAACGTGATCTGCCGGGGTGGCTGGAGATCCTCCACCCTATCGTGGGAAAGCGCATCGCCGGTGCTGCGGCACACACCCAGAACGCGTATCGGAAGGCCCTCGCTCGTCGCGAATCCCTGGCCGCAGCCGCGACGGGACTCTTCGACGGCGTCGATGTCCTCGCGCTGCCCACCGCCATCGTGACTCCCCCGCCCGTAGCGGACCTGGAGGACCTGGACCGCTACGTGGAGACCAACGCGGCGGCTCTCCACCCCACCTGCCCCGTCAGCATCCTGGGGCTCTGCGCGGTCACCGTCCCGGTGGGCCTGGACCGTACCGGTATGCCCGTGGGGCTACAGCTCGTCGGGCCGGACGGCCAGGATGAACGGGTGCTGGCGGCGGCTCTGGCCGTGGAGCGTGTCCTGGGATCGCCTGCGGAGCGCCTGGGAGCGCCTCCAGGAGAGGCCTGAGCGCCCGCCGAACTCCGCTACCTCCCGAAGATAGGCAGCATGATCGCCACCCCCACGAGCGCCGTGCCCATGGATGCCAGCGCGACGTTGCGATGCGTGGTGTTGTTCGCCGTGGATGCACGCCCTCCCTCGTTCTCTCGCTCCTGGGCCGTGGCGCCCGTGATCACGAAGCCGGCATCCGCCAGGAGCATCAGCACGGTGTGGAGGGTGCGTCGGTTCTTCCCTTCCGGGTCCTTTCGGGCCTCGATGGCGTTGAGGCCTCCGGTCACGGTATTCACGACGAAGAGCCCGGCGATGCCTCCGGCCAGCACCCCGTGAACTCCCCGTAGCCGGTCCGAGCCCTCTCCGTTGATGAGCTTCTGGCCCACCACGTACTGCCCCGCGAAGAGGGGCAACGTCAGCCAGCTCGCCCATTTGTGGATGGTGAGGCGCGTGAAGTACGCGTCGCTGTACTCCACCAACTGAGGAGTCGAGCCGGCCTGCTCCTCCGCCTCCGACGGTGTCACCCCGGTCATGGGGAGATCGACGAGCCCGATGAGCCGCGGCCTCGCCGGCAACGGAGTGAACAGCGTGACCTGCGAGGCGGTGGGACATAGGCGCAACGGCGCGGAAGCCACGGTGTCGCCGCGGATGTCTCTTGCCGGGACGACGGCAGAGAAGCCGACGAGGACGAGGGTGAGCAGCATTCTGGATCGACTCGCTTTCTGGTGTGGTCGGTCAGGCGTCCGTCGAGCACCGCCGGGAAGAGGCACATCGTCCAGCGAGAAGACAAGTGACCCGCGCCCCGACGGACGGGGCGCGGGTCACGTTCGTGGGCCCGAGAAGGGACGTCAGGTCTTCATCCCGGCAAGCACGGACTCAGGAGTGAACGGCATCGTGTACACGCGACTTCCGCACGCGTCGTAGATGGCGTTGGCGATCACCGCCCCGATGCACACGATGGCGGGCTCACCGCCACCCTGGGGCGTGAGATCGTCGTTGGGCACCAGCTCCGTCTCGATCTCCGGGAGGTCCGAGAACCGCGGAATCTGATAGGTGTTGAAGTTCCGGTCGAGGATGTCGCCGCCCCGGAACCGGATGTGCTCCATGAGCGCGTATCCGAGACCCTGGGTGATGCATCCCTCCATCTGCATGATGGCACCCACGGGGTTCACCACGATTCCCATCTCCTGCGCGCACCACATGCGGTCCACGTGCACCGCGCCCGTGGACTTGTCCACCGTGACCTCGGCCACGTGAGCCACGTATGTGCCGGCGTCCAGGCCGCAGGCCACTCCGAGACCCCGTCCGCTGGGCGCGGCCCCCGGCTTCCAGTCCGCCATCTTCGCCACGGCCTCGAGCACGCTGCGCAGGCGCGGGTCGGTGGCGTTGTTCAGCCTGAACTCCATGGGGTCGATCCCCGCGTCGGCGGCCATGATGTCGATCTGGCACTCGCGCGCGAAGGTATTGGTGTTCGCCCCGGGAGCCCTCCAGGGCCCCGTGGCGAAGGGATGCACGTCCCGGGCGCTGTGTGAGACCACCGCGGCGTTGGGAACGTCGTAGAGGACCTCCGAGCCGCGGGTGCCGGCCATGTACACGTTGTAGTCCCAGAGCTGGACCTTGCCGTTGCCGTCGACCCCCGAGCGCACTTTCACCACCGCGGCGGAGTGGAACGTGTCGTAGAAGAACTCCTCCTCGCGCGTCCACATGACCTGCACGGGCTTTTTGAGGATCCACGAGAGCCGCGCCGCCTCCATCGCCTGTCCGGACGAAGACTTCCCGCCGAAGCCCCCGCCGACGTACGGCGTGATGATGCGGACCTTGGACGGATCGAGTCCGAGGGCCCGGGCGATTCTCCCCTGGTCACCGAAGGGGCTCTGCGTGGAGATCCACGCCGTGATCCGGTCGTCCTGTGCGGACGCAAGCGCCGTGTGAGGCTCCATGGGCGCGTGCGCCACGTATCCGTCGTAGTACGTGCTCTCGATGACCTTCTTGCACGCCCCCTCACCGGTCGAGAGGTTCCCCGCTTCGTGCGTCGTGCGACCGGTCGGGGCCGCCGCCAGCATACGATCCCAGATGGTCTTGTCGTCCACCGTGGGCTGGGGAACGTCGAAGTCGGCCTTGATGAGCCCCAGCGCCCGATCCGCCACCTCGCGGTCCTCGTGCAGAACCGCGACCAAGCCGTCCTGGTTCACCACCGTCACGCCCGGAACCGCCTCCGCCGCCGAGGTGTCGACGCTCTTCAGGGTGGCGTCGTGTGCGGGTGGCCGCAGCAGTCGCGCGTGCAGCATCCCCGGCAGACGGATGTCGCCGGCGTAGTGCGCCTGGCCGGTGACCTTCTCGATCCGGTCGAAGCGTTTGGGCGACGTGCCCATCACGGTGAATTCCTTCACGCTCCGCAGGACCGCCTCGTGGTCGAGGGTCTTCTCGATCTTCTGTCCCTTGGCGAGCTCACCGTAGGAGACCCGACCCTGCCCACCCTTCACCGTCACCACGCCGTTCTCCACCTGGAGTTGGGCGATCGGTGCGCCGAGCCGCTCGGAGGCCAGCTCCAGGAGCACTTCCCTGGCCTTGGCTGCAGCGGCACGCAGCGCCGGACCGAATACTCGCGTGGTGAGGGATCCCCAGGTGCCGGCGTCCCACACGCAGCGGTCGGTGTCGCCCATGATCATGTCGATGGAGTCCAGCGACACGCGCAGATCCTCCGCGACCATCTGGGCCATGGATGTCTCGACGCCCTGGCCCATCTCGATCTTCCCGGACAGGACCGTCACCCGGCCGTCCTCCGCCACGCGTAGGTAGGCGTTGAAGTCCTCCGGATAGCCCCGCTGCTGCTCCATCGCCTCCGTGATGAGGGTGGAGTCCTTCAATGCCACGAAGACCGCGATGCCACCCCCGGTGAACTTGAGGAAGTCCCGGCGATCCACCGCCATCGGTCCCAGATCGTTCCTGTTCATGGCAACCTCCTCACAGTCTCGCCGCGGCGGCTTCGATAGCTTCCACAATCCTCTTGTGGGCGCCGCAGCGACACAGGTTGCGGTCCATCCCGCTCACGATCTGCTCTCGGGTCGGGTGCGGGTTCCTCTGAAGAAGGCTGTAGGCCTCCAGGATCATTCCGGACGTGCAGTAGCCGCACTGGAACGCTCCCCTGTCCGCGAACTCCTCCTGGAGAGGATGGAGATCGTCTCCGTTGGCCAATCCCTCGATGGTGAGGACGTCGGCCCCCTGGATGCTCGACAGCGGGGTTCGGCATGTACGGACGGGGTTGCCGTTCACCAAGACGGTGCATGCACCACATCGCATGATACCACAGCCGAACTTGGTTCCGGTGAGGCCGAGGTCGTTACGCAGGACCCACAGCAATCGCCGGGTCCCGTCGGTCTCGAGTGTCGTGTCCCGGCCGTTCAGCCGGAAGCGAATCGTCTCGCGCATTTGCGTGCTCCTCCGGCGGGGCGAGATGAGGGTCCCTTACCGTTCCAGGATCGGCGCGTTTCGGCCAGTCGGGAATTCCCCTACGAGTCCTGTAAGGGATGGAAGGGGAGCCTGGCGGGTTTACGGGGTCGCCCGCCTGCAGCCGCCGTGTGGCCGGATTCCGATTTTCCTTGTCCTTCCGGTGCCCCTGGCACAATAGTGCGGCTTATGCCGAATCCCCTATTCGTGGGATCGACCTTCCCAAGGAGGTATCACCATGAAACTTCGCGTCCTGACCTTTCCGCTCGCCGGGCTGGTGGCGGCGACGGCCGTGACGACCAGCCGGACAGCCCTGCCGCGAGTGCCGCAGCAGGCGCAGATCACCGCGGCGTGCACGCCGGGATCGACTCCTCAGGTCACGCCCGCAACCGTGGCCATGGCCAGGACGGACATCGTCCAATGGCGGTCGGTGTCCTCCGGGGCCACGTCCTGGACCATCACCCCCAAGGACACGACGGACTGGCTCTTCGCGGTAGACAGCATCACCGGAAACCCGGAGGAACCGGCAACGTCTCCGGAGCCGCTCGAGTCGGCGGCGGCGGGGCACCCCTATCGGTACATGGTGACCATCACCTGCAGTGACGGAAGCTCACAGGTCATCGACCCCGACATCGTCATCGGAGGAGGAGAGTAGGCTGCCCGCGGCGAGAGGACGGGAACGTCAGTTCTTGTTCAGGGCCGCCCGGCGTGCTTCCACCCGGGCGGCCTCGTCGTTCCTGCCGGAGGCGCGGAGCATCTTGGCATACCCGTCCAGCACCATACCCAGACGAGGGTGCTTCGGGCCCAGCGCATCCTCCAGGATCTGGATGGCGCGCAGGTACCGAGGCTCGGCTTCCTTGTACCGGCCTTCGTCCCGGTACACGTCCGCCAGCACGCGTAGCGTCACCGCGTTGCTGGTCTCGTCCGGGGAGAGCGTCCGCTCCTTGATGCGGAGCGCCTGCAGGAGGAGCGGCTCTGCCTCTTTGTAGCGCCCGAGCTTGTCGTATGTCTCCCCGATGTTGGTCAGCGCGGCGGCGAGCCGTGGGTGCCCGGGAGGCAGCGTCTTGGTCCAGATGTCCTTGGCCCGTTGGTACGCCGCCAGGGCCTCGTCGTAGTGCCCTTCCATGAAATACACGGCGCCCAGGTTGTTCAGCGCGTCGGCGGCGCCCGGCGCATCCCTCCCGAAGCGGCGCTGCTCCATGGCCACCGTCCGGGAGTAGTACTGCGCCGCCTCGGGGTATTTCCCCCGGTAGTAGGCCGCGGCCCCCAGATTCCGGACCGTCTTGGCCAGGATGCCGTCGTCCAGTCCCGGGATGCGCTCCTCGATGTCCATCGCGCGACGGAGCAGCGAGTCGGCTTCTTCCGCCCGTCCCCGGGACAGCACGGTCGCGCCCAGGCCCGCGATCGTCCGCGCGAGCTCGGTGGAGTCCGGCGCGGTTTCCTGCCGGAGGATGGCCAGCGCACGGCGATAGCTTCGCTCCGCCGATTCCAGGTCGCCGCCGCGAGACTGCTGCGCTGCACCGAGCAGTCGAAGCCCCTTGGCGAGCTCGGGATCGGTCGGGCTCAGATTCGCCTCCTGAAGCGCGTTGGCCCTCTTGAGGAGGTCGAGCGCGTTGTCGTAGAGACCGAGAGCATCGTACACGCTGCCGATGGTGCCCATGAGCCGTGCCTGAACTACCGGGTCGTCGCCCAGCTGCGTCTTCACCCGGTCGGCTCCCCGATCGAGGATCTCGCGGGCGGTCACCGTCGCGCCACCGGACTCACTGGGATCGTTCATCTCGAACAGATTGACCAGGAAGTCGGATACCTGCGTCGCGGTGCGCGCCTCCGTAGCCGCCTGCTGTTCGGCCGCCAGAGCCGCTTCCCTGGCTGCACGAGCCCGGACCATGCCCACCGTCGCCGCGACGGTTCCCACGGCCAGAGCCAACGCCGCCACGGACAGAGCCGCCACCACACCGCGATGCCGCCGCACCAGCTTGCTCAGGCGGTACGCCGCGGACGGGGGTCGAGCCAGCACGGGCTCGTCGTTCAGGTATCGCCGTAGCTCCAGTGCAAGGCCATTCGCCGTGTTATACCGGCGAGCGCGATCCTTCTCCATGGCGCGCATCACCACCCACTGGATGTCGCCCGAAAGAGCTTTCTTCAGTCCGTCGGGATTGGTGCCCCGGGAGGTGGCGATCCGCCGGACCGCGTCACCCGTCGCGGTGAGGCGCTGGGTGGGCGTCGGGAAGGTCGTATCCCTGGAGATCAGCTCCGCCAGGAAGGCCGGCGCACCTTTGACGCGCAGGTCCACCGGAACCGTTCCCGAGAGGACCTCATAGAGCATCACCCCCAGGGAGTAGATGTCCGCGCGGGTATCCACGTCGAGCTCCGAGCTCTCCGCCTGCTCCGGGCTCATGTACGCCAACGTGCCGATGGGCACGCCCAGGCTCGTGAGGGCGGGGAGGTCCGCGGGTTGCCACCCCGTTGCCTTGGCGATGCCGAAGTCGATGACCTTGGGCACGGCCCGGCCGTCCTGCTCCGCGACCAGGACGTTGGAGGGCTTCAGGTCCCGGTGGATCACACCCTTCTGGTGGGCGTGCTGCACGGCCAAGCAGAGCTGAATGAAGAGCTCCACCCGTTCCCGGAGGGTCAGACGGAAACGGTCGCAGTATTCGTCGATGCGCACCCCCCGCACCAACTCCATGACGAAGTACGGCCTGCCGTCGTCGGCGACGCCCGCGTCGAGGACCTTGGCGATACCCGGGTGGTCCATCACGGCCAACGCCTGGCGCTCGGCTTCGAAGCGCGCCACCACCTCCCGGGAGTCCATCCCGGGCTTCATCATCTTCAGGGCGACGCGCCGACGCACCGGCTCGAACTGCTCGGCGTCGTAGACGACGCCCATGCCCCCTTCGCCGATGAGCTGGACGATGTGGTACGGACCCACCACCTGGGGGGCGCCGGAGCGCGACGTGGAGTCCGGGCGTTCCGTCATGTCTGTTCCTCCTGGCAGGATCCAGGGGAGGGTGAGGAAGAAACAGGGACGCTATGAGAGAGAATCCCGGGAACAGGGAGACTCATTCTCGCCCGTCAGCGTATACTCCGCGCCGAGTCAGAGTTCCGGGTGAACACGTGGACCTCCTTCCAGCGGATCACGCCGCACCCTCCAGGGCCGCGATCACCCGGCGCAACCCGTCCATACCCTGGATGTCCGAGTCGAAGAGAGGCACCCGCGCCCTGGGATAGCGCGCGAGATCCCGGTCGATCTCCTCCAGGTACCGTGCCTCGCGCTCCCTGCGCCTCGCCAGGAAGGCGCCCTCGGCCTCGCCTGGGAGCACCCGGTTTACCACCACGGCGGCGATGGGAATCTTCGAGCGCTCGAGAGCGGCGGTCGCCTTCCGGGTCTCGAGGATGGGCAGCCGTTCGGGTGTGAGCACGAAGACGAACGCCGTGCGCTCGGGGTCGGTCACCAGTGCGCGCGCGGTGCGGAAACGCTCCTGCCTTTCCTCCAGCGAGTCCAGGATCGGATCGTCTTCCGCACCGGCGCTGCCCGCCGCCGCCCCCGCCACGTTCCGCCACATTCGGCCCAGAGAGCGCACTTTGCGTCGGCGAGACACCAGGCCGTCGATCCAGCGGCCCATGAGCTCCGGCAGCGACAGCAATCGCACGGTGTGGCCCGTGGGAGCGGTGTCGAAGACGACGCGGTCGTACGCGCTCCCGGCCAACCGCATGAGCTCCGCGAAGCGGTCGAGCAGGGCGGCCTCCTCGGCTCCGGGCGAAGTGCGCGCCAGCTCGATCTCGCGCTCCACCTCGTCGAGGATGCGCGGCGATGCCACCTGCCGGACCCGCTCCTTGACGTCGGCGATGTAGCGATCCGCCTCGGCCTCGGGGTCGATCTCCATGGCATGGAGCGTCGGTGTGATCTCGCGAGCCTCCCCGCCCAGGGACACGCCCAGGATGTCGCCCGTGGAGTGGGCGGGATCGGTGGACACCAGCAGCGTGCGGCCGCCTCGTTCGGACGCGTCAAGGGCGAAGGCCGCGGCCAGCGTGGTCTTGCCCACTCCTCCCTTGCCACCGAAGAACGTGATGGGGGTCGTGAGGCTCAGCAGCACCGGAAGCCACCCTCCGGAGCGTGCTCCAGGCCCATGCGCAGATGCCACTCGTGGAACTGCTCCATGGCCTCGGGAAGGAGCTCGAGCGTGTAGAACTCAACGGGGTTCGGCACGCCGAGCATCTCGGACGTCGTCAGCAGCAGGAAGAGGTCGCGCTGGCGGGCGTACTCCCTGTGGATCTGCGACCGATAGGGAGCGAAGTACAGCGCCTCGTAGATGTCCCGAAACGCGCGCAGCGCCCCACGGATGCGTCCGACCATGTCACTCACTGTTCGGTTGCGGCCCCGGCCGGCCCGAGGCCCCCTTCCTTCACTCGTCTCCGAGGACGTCGTACACCACCTTCTCTGTCGGTGTACCCGGGTCCCCCCCACCCAGCATCTTCCGGAACGCCACGACCGCCTCGAGGATCAGCCAGAGCTCCAACACGAAGATGAACGCACCCACCCCGAAGAGCAGCCACTGATGCCTGAAGTACCCTCCGAGCTGCTGCACCATGGCCCAGGTCGTCATCACGAAGAGAAAGACCATGGGAACGGCGGTGACCAGCACGTTCCGCTTGAGCCGCCACAGGAAGGCGGAGATCACCAGTAGGGTCAGGGCGCCAGTGAGCTGGTTGGTGGTGCCGAAGAGCGGCCAGATCCGCATGCCGCCAGCTCCCCGATCGACACCCAACGCCAGGAGGCCGATGGTGGCCACCGCCACCAGCGTCGCGACGATGCCGTTGCGGAGGGGCTTGATGCGGTATTGGGAACCCAGCTCCTCCAGGATGTAGCGCTGGAGCCGGACGCCGGTGTCCATGGTGGTCACGGCGAAGGATATGACCACCACGGCGGCGAAGATGGCCGCCACCTCGTGGGGAATGCCGAGCCCCTCACAAAGCGACGCCACCCCGTGCACGAACGCGTTGACGCCGCCCGAAGATGCCGAAGCGAACGACGCGTAGTGCTCGTGCCAGCCATCCACCCCCGCGTAGATGGCGAAGCCCGCTGTGGTCGCCAGGATCGCGGTTAGCGCCAGGGTGCCCTCGCCGACCATGCCGCCGTAACCCACGTAGCGGGCGTCGGTCTCCTTGTCGAGCTGCTTGGACGTGGTGCCCGAGGCCACCAGCCCGTGGAAGCCCGAGATGGCCCCGCACGCGATGGTGATGAAGAGCAGCGGGAACCAGCTGGGGCTGTCGGCCGGGAGGTGGTGGTTGATCATCGGTGCCACCACCACCGGATGCACCACCACGATTCCGGCGAAGATCACGGCCAGCGCGACGAACAGCTGGTGGCTGTTGATGTAGTCTCGTGGCTGCAGCAGGAGCCAGACGGGGAGGGTGGACGCCAGTCCGGCGTAGATCATCATGGCGATGACCCATCCGGCGCGGATGCCATCCGTCATCGCCGCCGCCTGGGCGGCCGCCATGTCTCCCCCGGCGGCCTGCATCTGCGTCGCGGTCGGTGCGAAGTGGAAGAAGTCGGGGAGCTGTGGATGGATGTACTGGCCCAGCCAGATGTAGAGGTAGAGCAGGAGCAGGGCAACGATGCTCGGCCACAGGATGCCCGCCCGGGTCCGATACACGAGGATCCCGACCACGACCGCGGTGGGCATCGCCATCCAGATGGGGAAGATCGAGCCCGGGTTCGCGATGAAGAGGTTCGCGATGACCACGGCGAAGACCGCGTTCACCATCAGCAGCAGGAAGAAGATGATGAACAGGAAGAGCACCCGGGCACGCGAGCCCAGCACCGACTGGGTCACGGTACCGATGGAGTGCCCGCGGTGGCGCGTGGACAGCCAGAGCGCGCCGAAGTCGTGGACCGCCCCCGCGAATATGGTGCCGAAAACCACCCAGAGGAACGCCGGGAGCCATCCCCAGATCACCGCGATGGCGGGCCCTACGATGGGGGCGGCGCCGGCCACCGAGGTGAAGTGGTGCCCGAAGAGCACGTGCTTGTTGGTGGGCACGTAGTCGGTGCCGTCCTCGAACTGGTGCGCGGGCGTCACGTAATCCGGATCGAGGCGGTAGATGCGCTCGGAGATGTATCGGGAGTAGAACCGATATCCCGTGAGGAACGCGGCCAGACCGACGACGAGCAGTGCGATTGCGCTCATATGCCCTCTCGGGCCTCGACAAGGTAGGCAAGGACGGGGGTGATCCCCGCGCTCTGGAGCCGGCGCGAGGACCGCGGGCTACGCTCGGGATAGTCAGGAGTCCCCGGCGGCCGCGCAACCCGGGCGCGCACCTCGGTTCGGAGCGACGCCCTCCCCCCTCGCGGTCCGGCCGCCCGAGCGATTACTCAGGACCCTCACCACATGGTCGCGCCGGAGGCATTCGTGGGTTGTTTATGCGCACATTCGGAACGGACAGGCCCACTCCGGAGGTAGTGTATCTGGCCTGTTG
>JAJDNI010000099.1 GCA_022340755.1 Gemmatimonadota bacterium | reverse complement strand
GTAAGCCTGAGGTTGCGATATGTTCTCACGACTCTATTCCGATATGAGCTGGTCTGGCTCTGTTCTGTTCGCTTTCCATCGAGGCCGAAGTGTCCGACCGGAGTCGGCGGGCTGATCACCGATTCGTCCGCACCTCACCACGTCCCCCCCTCCGGCCGGACACCGAACGCCTCTGACGCACACCATTATGAAAGCCTCGTGCCAGACGTGTTCTGTGTCCTATCTATAAAAGAGAGTGCGTGTTACACCACTCTTCTCATGTCTCGTATGACATGCTTCCCGTGCGTCTCCGGGAACAGTCGTCCCATTTTCGGACACCAACCGAGAATGCATTGGGGCCCTACGTGAGGGCGGCCCAGGAAGTTGCAGGCGTGGCCTCCGCCGTGGGTTCGGCAGAGGGTGGCTTCTGGAGAGCCTGAGAACAGACGGTCAGGCGCCGAGGGATTCGACCAGGAGCCGCCTGTGGTAGTCGATCTGCCCCAGGTGCCACAGGAAGTGGCCGGCGAGGTGGGTCAGGAAGCGGTGCGTGGTCCACCCGCGGAATCGCTCCGGAAGATCCTTGGGGTAGGGCTCCAGCATCTGGGCATCCGTGAGGGTCGCGAGGCCGTTCGCCACGCTCCTCCGGCAACGAGCGATGTGCTCGAGGAGCTCCTCTCGGGGGACGTCGCGGTCCCGGAACTCGGCGTCTCGATCCCGCACGTACCCGGTCTCGGCGAAGGTCCCGACGTACGCCTCGAGGTTCCCCACGAGGTGCAGCGCAAGGGTCCCCGCGGAGTTCGCAATGGTCCCCCCCACACGCCACACGCTGGTGTCGTCGGGATACATGCCCAGCTCATCCGCCAGCTTCGAGAGGTCCCGGTCCAACAGGAGAGCCAGATCCGCCGCGAGAGAATTGCTCATGGAGTGATCCCGTCCTTTCGGAAGCATGGGGGCTGGCCCGGAAGTTGTAATCTCAAGACGACATGGGCCAGACGGACTATCTTTTCGGGATGAATTTCGCCGCCACACCGGCCCGCGACGCCCTGGCGCGCCATCTCGACCCGGCGCGGCTGGAGAGCGCCGTCCCGTTGGCCCCGTTCACCACGTTCCGCATCGGTGGTCCCGCGGACCTGTTCTTTCGGGCGCGTACCGCGGACGAGCTGGCCACGGCGGTGCAGGCAGCGCGGGACGAGGGGATCCCGTGGTTCCTCCTGGGGTGCGGTGCGAACATCCTCGTTGGGGATCGCGGCTTCCGGGGCCTGGTGGTGCGCTCCGAGGTCGGGGGCATCGCGTTCACGGGGGAGGACCGCGTGCGCGCCGGCGCCGGTGTGCGGACCTACCCCGAGCTCATCGACGCCACGGTGGCTCGCGGCCTGGGCGGCCTGCATCATTTCGCGGGCATTCCCAGCACCGTCGGCGGTGCCCTGTGGCAGAACCTCCACTTCCTCGCCCCCGCACCGGCCCGGGAGCGCACAATGTTCATCGAGGAGTTCCTCGACTCCGCGGAGCTGCTTACCGAGGAGGGCAAGCGCCGCGAGGTGGGCGTGGATTATTTCGGATTCGGGTACGACGAGAGCGTGCTCCACCATCGTTCCGACGTCGTGCTCAGCGCGACGTTCCGCCTCGAGCACGCCCCCGTCCAGGAGCTCCGGCGCGTGGTCCGGGAGAACCTGGCGTGGCGTGGCGATCGCCATCCCGATCTCCGGCTGTATCCCTCGGCGGGCTCCGTATTCCGGAAGGTCGAAGGTCTCGGTGCCGGCCGCCTCATCGACCAGGTGGGCCTGAAGGGCGCGACCCAAGGAGGCGCGGGAATTTTCCACAAGCACGCCAACATCGTCGTGAACCTCGGAGGCGCCACCGCTTCGGATGTCAGGGCCCTCATGACCTTGGCGCAGGAGACCGTGGCCAGAGAAACCGGCCACGAGCTGGTTCCCGAGATTACGCTCGTGGGGGAATTCTGAGCCCGGCAGACGTGGAGGCCTACCTCCACGAGCACATCCCGCTGTCGCTGGCCATGGAAACCCGCGTCGTGGAGGCTACCTCCGCAGGGGTCACGCTCGGCGCTCCGTTGGAACCCAACGTCAACCACCGCGAAACCGCCTTCGGAGGCTCGGTGGCCGCTCTCGCCATCCTCGCTGGGTGGAGCCTCATGCACCTACTCCTCGGGAACGAGGGCATCCCGGCGCACACCGTCATCCAGACCAGCGAGATCCGGTATCTGGCGCCTATCGCGGCACCCTTCGAAGCCCGAGCACGACCGCCCGCCTCGGCGGCGTGGCAGCGTTTCCTCGCCGCCCTGAAACGGAAGGGCCGCGGGCGGGTCCGCCTCGAGGTGGAAGTGCGCTCCGGCGGCACCGTGGTCGCCACCCTCGAGGGAGCGTACGTGTCCTTCGGCCGCCCCCATCGCCGCGCCTAGCGGACTCGTTCAGGCGCCGAAGGGCCCGCTTCGGGTCGCCACCGCTGCGAGAACCTCCGGGAGGACATCGTGACCTCCCACATACGTGTGGGCGGGGAGACGCAGCCCGACGGCTTCCAGGCGCTGGCGCTCGGCGGCCAGCAGGTCCTCGTCGGCGAAAACGCCATCGTCCGCTCCCCGCACCAGCAGCACCTCGGTATCCGCCCAGGCCGTGACCGCGCGGAAGCCGTCGAGGTCCGGGGGTAGGAAGTCCCCCCACAGGATGAGGCGCTGCGGACGCATCGCTCCGAGGGTCGTCCACCGCGCGGCGGTGGCGACTCCCTGCGAGAAGCCGAGCACCACCACGGGGATCTCCGGTTCGAGTTCGGCCAGCGAGACCTCCGCGAGGCGGTCGAGATAGCGCACGTAGTCGTGAATCTCACGGTCCCTGTCCTCGCGGGTCATCCAGGTGGCTCCCACCACGGATGCAGGTCCGTGACGCCCCGCCTCCCTTCCCACGTAGAAGCGCGAGAGTCCCTCGGGCGCGATGATCCGGCGCGTTCCGTCGTCGATGGCCGCGAAGCGGGCCAGAAACCGCCCCGCCAGCTGCCTGTAACCGTGCAGGACGAACCACACCTCACTTGGGGAGGCGACGTCATCGCCCAGCGTCCAGTACCGCGCAGTGCGGACGACCTCCAGATGGCGCTCCACGCCGGCCATCAGTGTCCGGAGCGCCGATCGGCGTGGGTCGTCGCGAAGCGTGAGGTCATGAGGAAGTCGAATTGAGGTAACGAGCAGAGGCCCCGCGGATGGAGCACCACCCCGAGCCCCATGCCAGCCCGGATAGTGCGCTCGGGCCGCCCTCTCGGGCAACGTCCGGCCGGGACTCCGCCTCCACCGACCCTGGACGATGAGGACCGTGAGCCATTGCCCCTCGGCCGGACCCCTCCGAACATACGTGGGCCTCGCGGGCCCTGCGCTCTCCCCCCCTATAGCCGACAGGGATCGGCGACATCACGATGCCACCCTCATCAACTCCCTCCCTCTCGGGCGACAAGGTGCATCGACTCTGGCGGCGCCTGGTGCCCCTCCCAGGGGGTCGTTGGCTCTTCAGCCGACTCCTCGACCGTCTCGTCCCCTACTCCGGGGCGCTCGGCGCGGTGGTCCACGAGCTGGAGCCCGGGCACGCTCGGGTCGTCCTCTCGGATCGCCGGGCGGTCCGCAATCATCTGCGGTCGGTGCACGCCGTCGCCCTCGCCAACCTCGGGGAGCTGACCAGCGGCCTCGCCCTGACCTTGGCCCTCCCTCCCGGCGTGCGGGGAATCGTGACCGGGATCGAGGTCGTGTACCACAAGAAGGCCCGCGGGCGCCTCTCGGCCGAAAGCCGGTGCGAGACGCCGCCCCCGGATGCACGGGGCGAGCGTCGGGTCACGGCCCACATCCGCGACGCCGGTGGAGACGAGGTCGCCACGTTCACCGCCCGGTGGATGCTCGGCCCGGTGACGGCATCGACTACCCGGACCTCCCAGAGCGGGATCGAGCCCTGAAGGCGATGGCGTCGGGCCTGCGCGACATCGTCTTCGCGGGCGTCGGCGTGACAATCGTCGAGGTGGCCGTCCTCAGCGCCCCACCTCTCCACTCCTCCGCTCCATGAGCACGACGTCGCGCCAGCGGCCGTCGTGGAACCTGCCCAACCGTTTCCTCACGCCCACGACACGGAAGCCCATCTCTTGGTGGATGACGATGGAGGCGCTGTTCTCCGGAAAGATGCTGGCCTGCAGCGTCCAGATCCCCGCGGATTCCGTAGCCTCGACGAGGGCCTGAAGCAGGCCGCCTCCCACCCCGCGCCCGCGGGCATCTTCCGCGACGTACACCATGACCTCCGCGACCCCGGCGTAGACGGGCCGCTTCGACACAGGGCTCACCGCCGCGAACCCCTCGATCCCCCTCGGCCGTTCCGCCACGAGGCGTCCGGTCGGATGGTGGGAGGCATCCCACTCCTCCCAGGTCGGTACGGTCGTCTCGAAGGTGGCGTCGCCCGTAGCGATCCCCTGCCGGTAGATTTCGGCGACGGCGGGCCAGTCGCCCGCGGCCATCGGCCGGATCACCGCACCAGTTGCGCCAGGAAGTTCGACACGGCGGCCACGAGCCCCGCGGGGTCCTCGATCTCCGGAAAGTGGCCGGAGTCGAGCACCGCGAGCTTGGCGTTGGGAATGCTATCCGCGAGCGCCCGAGCCATGGCGAGCGGCATGGGATCGGCCTTTCCCTGGATGACCAGGGTGGGCACCGTCAACGAAGCGAGATCGGGCCACCAGTCGAAATGTGCCATGTCACCCCCCAGAAGGCGCGCCACCTCCTGGCCGTCACGGGCCGTCTTGGGAGCGAGCGTGAGGTTCAGCTCGTCGATGCGTGATGGATCCAGGAACGTCGACCGGAACGAGACCCGATAGATCTGACTCAAGGTCGCCGCGTCGTCGGCTGCGTACCCAGGCGATGCCAACAGCCGCGAGAGCTCGGCGGAGTCTTGCGGTGTGCGCGCCGCCTTGGTCCGTCTCGACGCCGCCGTCCGCCAGCGCTCGCCCGGCTCGGCCGTGTCCATAAGGATGAGGGCGGTGAGGTGATCCGGATGCGCCCTCGCGTACGCGAGCGCGATGAGGCCACCGAAGGAATGGCCCAGGACCGTCACCCGCTCGTATCCCATGACCTGCCTCAGGTCGTCGATGTCCGAGACGAACTTCGCCAGGTTGATGGAGGCCGAGTCCAGCGGGAAGTCCGACCGTCCGGTCCCTCGTTGGTCGTAGTACACGAGGGAGTGCGCCGACGCCAGCACGTCCAGGCCCGGTCGAAGGTAGCTGTGGTCCAACCCCGGTCCGCCATGGACCACGATGATGGGATCCCCCGTACCTACCACCTGGTAGGCGAGGCGCCCGTCCTCAAGGCTGACGAGCCCCTGCCTCACGGGCATCTCTTGGGCCGCCGTCGGGGCACACCAGACGCCTCCCAGGAGGGCCAGCGTCACGAGTCTCGACGTGTTCATTCGGCCTTTTCCCCCTTGTCCGGGATCGGCTCCGAGCGCCCGGTCGCGCCCCGAGGGACCTCTTCCACCGATGCGCCGCCCAGGCTCATGACCGTGGCCAGAGTCTCCAGCTCGGAGAGCCGCTGGCAGGCCCGCAGGATCCAGTAGCCGAGCATCGAGAAGAAGATCCCCGTCAGCACACCCGAGATGCCGTCCCAGCGCGCCACCAGCCGGAGCCCGCGCCAGCCCAGGACGTAGACTCCGAACGCCAACGGCACCAGGCCGCCCACCATCGCGAAAGGCCACCAGCTCGGCCGGCGCCCGAAGGCCCGCTGCACGACTCCGAGACCGTACGCCAGCATGGCCCCGGCGGATGCGGGGGCCCCGACGGCGAGGAGAAAGGGATCCAGACCCGGCACCTGCCCGGCGATCATCTCGCCCAGGCCCACCAGCAGGAGAACGGCCAGGGGAAGGAAGGCACGACCGAGCCGGGCCGCCGCCAGGCGCTGGATGGCTCCGCCGACCACCTGCTGGGGCTCGAGCGCGGAGTCGTGCCGCTCCGATCGTTCGCTCACGCTTCTCCCGGCGCTGTGATGGGCAGGCGGACCCCACGCGGGCCCGGCACCTTGAACCAAGGTGCGCATATCCAAGGTGGGCACGCATGCCGCGTAGCGCGAGAGGGCTGCTGCGCTGCGAGCGACGGAGGGGGGCCGCCGGAGGAAGCCGGCGGCCCCCGTCTTCGGCGACCTGCTAGGGCGTATCGGGCTCCGGCGCCAGACCCGGAGGCAGCCCGCCGGCCCGGGTCGCCTCACCCCTCCTTACGGAGCTCTCCGCCGGAGCGTACGCGCCCTCCGCATCGAAGGCGGTGGTGGCATCGGCCACGCCCGCACCGGAAGCGACGCCCTCGAACTCCTCCTGGTGCTTGAAGTGCCGGGCGAAGAACGCAGCGAAGTCGTCCACCAACGAGTACATCACCGGTACCAGCACCAGCGTGAGGAACGTGGCGAACAGGATCCCGGCGATCACCGCCACGGCCATGGGACCCCACCATGCGGCTTGCTCGCCACCCCAGTAGATGTCGGGGTTCAGCGAGCCGTACAGCCCGAAGAAGTCGAAGTTCAGGCCCACCGCCAATGGCACCAGACCCAAGGCCGTGGTTGTGGCCGTGAGCACCACGGGGCGGAAGCGGGTCTTGCCGCCCTTGATCAGCGCCTCTCGGCGGTTCATGCCGTCACGGTCCCTCAGGACGTCGATGTAGTCGATGAGGATAATGGCGTTGTTCACCACCACGCCCGCCAGCGAGATGATCCCGACCCCCGTGTTGATGATGCCGAACGGCATGCGGAAGATCATCAAGCCCAGAAGCACGCCGATGGTGGACATCATCACCGACGTCAGGATGATCACGGGCTTCACCACGGAGTTGAACTGGCTGATCAGGATGAAGCCGATGAGCATGAGAGCGGTGAGGAATGCGCCCACCAGGAAGTCTTCCGCTTCGGTCTGGTCCTGCGTCTGCCCCGTGTAGCGCATGGTGTACCCAGGCGGCAGCGCCGAGCTCTCGAAGCTGGCCAGCGTACCCTGCACCTCGCGGAGCACGGCGTTGGAGTTGAAGCCCGCCGCGACGTCCGCGCTGATCGTGGCCATACGCGTCTGGTCCTTGCGGCGGATCGAGCCGTACCCCTCCTCGACGTTCCATTTCGCCACGGACACCAGAGGCACCTGCGCCCCGTTCTCGGCCACGACCTTGAGGTCGCGCAGGCTCTCGAGATTTCTCCGGTACGGCTCGGCCAACCTGACGACGATGTCGTATTCGTCGTTGCCCGTCCGGTACTTCGCCGCCGTGACGCCGTTGATGGCGCCACGGATGGCCCCACCCACCTTGGACGTGTTGAGATCGTAGAGTGCGGCCTTCTCCCGATCGACTTCCACGGAGAGCTCGGGACGCGAATCGTCCATGTCGCTCTGCAGGTCCACCAGCTGCGGGTTGACGGCCGACGACTCGAGGATGCTCACCACCTTGTCCGACAGGGTCTTGAGCTGACCGGGGTCGTCGCCCACGATCTCGATGTTCACCGGCTTGCCCTGCTGGGGACCCATGCGGGGCTTGTCTACGCTCACCTTCGCGCCGGCGATGTCCTTGCCGATCTTCCGCTGCATCTCCTCCAGGGTGGCGAACGCGTCCCGCTTCCGCTTCTGGAAGTCCACGAGCGATACCGTGATGCGCCCCTCATCCGGTCCGCTGGGGCCCCCGCCCATGAAGCTCCCGCCTCCCTGAGATCCCCCACTCCCCGTGACGGCAACCACGGACTCCCAGTCCTCGCGGCCGCCGACGCTTCTCAGATCCTGCTCGAGCTTGCCGACGATGGAGTCCGTCACGCTCGCGCGCGTGCCCACCGGTGCTTTCACGTCCACCAGCAGCTGCTGCGGAGGAAATCCCTCGGGGAAGTACTCGATCCCCGCGTTGAAGGGAATGAACGCCGCCACCGTGAGGACGAACGCCAGGACGGTTCCGCCGATCACCGCCGCACGGTGGTCGAGCGCCCAGCGCAGTTGCCGCTCGTACATGGCGATGATGGCCGGGAGCACCCGCTCCTGGAACCGCCTGCCCGTGGAGTCGAGGACGTACTTGTGCAACGCCCACAAGCCCATGGCCGTGACTGCCAGCAGCACCGCCGCGAGAGGGTTCGACCCCGCGATGACCAGGAAGAGCACGCCGGCCAAGCCGACCAGCGTCCACCGCGCCGCCGGCCTGAGGGGCCGTCGCGGCTTGCCGTCGTCGAGCTTCATGTACATCGCGCACAACACGGGCACGATGATCAACGCGACGATGAGCGAGCTGGTGAGCGTGACGATGAGCGTGATGGGGAGGTACTTCATGAACTCCCCCACCTCGCCGGGCCAGAAGAGGAGCGGCGTGAATGCCGCCAGTGTCGTGGCGGTGGACGCGATCACCGGCACCGCCACCTCCCCCGTCGCTTTCTTGGCGGCGAGCTTGCGGTCCCACCCCTGCTCCATGAAGCGGTAGATGTTCTCCACCACCACGATGGCGTTGTCCACCAGCATTCCCAGGGCAAGGATGAGGCTGAAGAGCACCACCATGTTCATGGAGATGTCCATCATCTTCAGAACAATGAAGGACAGGAACATCGACGAGGGAATCGACACCGCGACGAAGGTCGAGTTGGACAGACCCAGGAAGAAGAGGAGGATTCCCACGATGAGGATGAGCCCCGAGACGATGTTGTTCTCCAGGCTCGAGACCATCTTCTGGATCTGGTCCGACATGTCGCCGGTGATGCTCACGGAGGTGCTCGGCGGGAACTCCGACTTCATCTCGTCAATGACCTTGCGCACCGCCGCGGCCGTCTCGATGACGTTCTCCCCGGAACGCTTCACGACGTCGAGGGTGACCACGGCCTTCCCGTCCATGCGGGCGTAGTTCTCGCGCTCCTTGAAGCCGAAGTCCACTGTGGCCACGTCGCGCACGTAGACCGGTCGTCCGGCCTTGGTCTTCACCACGAGGTCTCGGATGACGTTCGGGTCGACGAACTCTCCGTCGACGCGCACGAGGTACTTGGTGTCCCCCACGTCGATGCTGCCGCCGGGGATGTTGACGTTCTCGTTCCTGATGACGTCGGTGACGTCGTTCAGGGAGAGGCCGTAGAACTGGAGCTTGGCGAGATCGACGTCGACCTTCACCTCGCGCTCCAGCCCACCTCTCAGATCCGCGCGCAGCACCTGGGGGATCTGCTCCAGCTTGTCCTGGAGGTCCTCCCCGATGTCTTTCAGGCGCACCAGCCCATACTCCCCGGCGAGATTCACCTGCATCACGGGAATCTCCGAGAAGTTGAACTCGATGATCATGGGATCTTCGGCGTCGTCCGGAAGGTCCGGCTTGGACAGGTCCACCTTCTCACGGACCTTCGCCAGCGCGTCCTCCAGGTTCACCGAGGTCTGGAACTCCGCGACGATGTTCGAATAGCCCTCCACCGACGTCGAGGTGAGCTCCTTCAGGTCGCTGATGGTGCTCAGGTCCTCCTCGAGCACCCGCGTCACCTGGCTCTCCACGTCGGCCGGCGACACCCCCGGGTAGATGGTGCTCACCGCGATCATGGGAATGGCGAGCTCCGGGAACGACTCCTTCGGCGTCGTTTTGTACGACAGAGCGCCCATGATCGTGATGATGATGAGAAGCACGACCATGCTGGTGCGGTGCTCCACCGCGAAGCTGGTCGGCCTGAACTCCTGAAACCGCTCCAGGAATCGGAGGTCGCGACGCTCGCCGCCCTCGTCGGCCCGGGGTTCCGGCGGCCGGTGGTCGTGCTGTCCGGTCATGGGGTCCCCTGGCTTCGCGTGCCCACGATGGACACATGATCGCCCGCCGCCACCGTCTTCTGGCCCACCACGATGAGCCGGTCACCGGCGCTCACGCCCGCGTCGATCACCACCGTGTTGTCCCGGCTCGGCCCCAGCGTCACGTCACGCTGCTCGGCGAGGGTGCCCTCCGAGCCGTCCACCGCCACGAACACCACGTACCCTTTCTCCACCCTCACCAGCGCGTCCTGGGGTACGACCAGGGCGTTCTCGAGGCGGTTCCGGGTGATGGAGACGTTCGCCACCATCTCGGGCTTGATGAGCCCCTCTTCGTTCGGCAATACCATCTCGACGGGGAACGTACGGTTCTCCGTGTTCACCGCCGCCCCGACGTAGTCGAGCTTCGCCGGGAAGTCCTTGCCCGGGAGCACGTCGAAGCTCACCAGCGCCTGCGTGCCGACGTGGATGTCGGCGGCATATCGCTCGGGAACACCGCCGTCGATCTTCACCCGATTGAGGTCCACGACCCGGGCCACGGTCTGCCCGGGGGCGACCATGGTACCCACCTCAATGCTCCGATCGTCCAGGATCCCGCCGAAGGGGGCGCGGATCGTCGTGCGCTCCAGTCGCGCTCGAAGCGCGGCCAGGTTCGCGGCGGTCTGCTGTTGGGCATACTTCGCCTCCAGGTAGGCGATCTCGGAGCCCACCTTATCCTGCTCCCACAGCCGCTTGCGACGCTCCCATGTCTGCGCCGCCAGATCCGCCTGAGCCTGAGCCTGGTCCACCTGCGCGCGGAGGACGGTGTCGTCGATCTTCGCGATGGCCTCACCCGCCCGAACGCGGCGTCCCTTGTCCACCAGGATCCGCGTGATGACGCCGCTCTCCTCGGCGGCCACCCTCACGTCCCGGTTCGCCAGCGCCACGGCGGTGACCCGTATCTCGTCGACGAACGTCTGCGGGTGCAGCTCACTCACCTCGACGTTGACGACGCGGGCGAAGTCCTTCGTCGCGGGCGCGTCATCCATGCCGCCGGCGGCCGCCGGGCCGCACCCGGACATCCCCAGGATGCCGGCGATCGCGAAGGTGCCCCACGCCAACCCTCTATTCCTCAGGATCGTCTTCACGTTCTGGTTCCTCATTGGTTCTCAGAGGCTCCCGCCGACGGGACGTCCACGTCCACGCCCGGAACCCTGCCCGTCGCCTGATCCAGCTGCGCCCTCGCCACCAGGTAGTCGTAGACGGCCTGTGCGTAGTTGAACTCGCTCTGCCGGAGCGCGACCTCCGCATCGGTGAGCTCCAGCTGGCTCGACAGTCCTTCCCGATACTGCGCGCTGGCGATGTCGAAGCCCCGCTGTGCCTGCCCCACGGCCAGCTTCTGCCCCCGCGCCCGGAGGAGCGCCTCGTCCGTCTGATCGACGAGCGTCTGGACCTGGGCCCTGGCCTGGGCCTCCGCCAGCCGCGTCTGGGTCTCCGCCTGCCGGAGCGCGGCCCGCTTCTCGTCAATGCGCGCGTTCCGTCGGAAGCCCTGGAAGATGGGTACGGTGACCCGCACCCCCACGTTGCGGGAATACGCGCGCAGACCGGGCTGCCCAAAGAACTCCGGAGAGCCGTTGTTCTGCGCGTTGATGATGTAGGATCCGAAGAGCGTGATCTTGGGCAGGTAGGCGATCTGCTCCAGCCGCATCTCCGTCTTTCGAAGCGACTGGGTGAGCTCGAGCTGCCGCAGGTCCGAGCGCTGGTCCTCAGCCATGCCCACGGCCTCGCGTGCTTCCTGAGCTCCCTCTCCGTCGAAGCCGGCGTACGCCAGCACGCCGCGGTTGGCGGCGCTGTTGGCGTCCAGCGAATCGAGGTTCATCTCCGCCAGGGATCCCTCCACGGCCACGCTCTCACTGTCCGGCAGAGCCAGTTGAACGGCGATCTCTCGTCGGGCCTGCGACACGGCGTTCTGCGAGCGACGCAGATTCGGCTCGAGGTTCGCCAGCTCCACCTGGAGGCGGAGGACGTCGTAGTCCGAGGCGAGGCCGGCCTTGTTCATGGCCTGGGTCTCCTTGAGGGATTCCTGAACGCGGTGCACCGAGTTCTGCGTCAGGCGGACCTGCTCCTGGGCCAGAAGGAGGTGGTAGTACGCCGTTCGGACCTGGGTCACCACGTTCTGGGTGATCCCCCGCACCATCTCCCGTTGGAGGTCCTTGTAGCGGCCTGCGGCACCTACCCCGATGAACGCGGACCCGGAGAAGAGCGGCTGCTCCACGTTGATGGCGCTGTTCCAGACGTTGTCCGCCCCGAACTGGACCTTGATGAAGTCGTCGGGACCCGCCTGCGGGTTGAAGAAGACGGCCGGCAGGAAGTTCACCGAAGGCGACACGTTGCGCGTGTAGCTCGCGGAGAAGTCCACGGACGGGTAGACCTGGCTCCACGCTTCGGTGACCTGCTTGTCCGCCTCCTGCAGGGCCAGGCGAGCGGCTTGCACGTCACGATTCTGGTGCAGCGCAGTGTTCACCGCCTGTCCCAGCGAGAACGTGCGGGTCGCCGTCGCTTCCTGTCCCAACAGCGCCTCGGCGGTGACCCACGTCAACGTGAGGATCACTGCGACCGCCACGATCAGCGCGCGCTTCCAAGATCCCAGGCACAGCAATTCCCGGGCTGTGAGAACAGTCATCCCTGCATCATCCCTTTCACGGTTGGTGAATCGACTTCGACGGGCTCCGCTCCCATGAGTTGCTCCACCGCCTCCGCCGCGAATTCATCAGTGGCGAGGCCCATGAGCATCCGCGCACCGGAGGCCCGGAACTGCGCGCGGAAGGTGTCCACGTCCACCTGGAAGGCCCCGTGGTTGAACAGCGTCACCAGCCCGTGGGCGTGGGCCCACATGGTCAGCGACGCCTGAAGCGGATCACCCTGCCGAAGAAGGCCCTGGTCCATGCACTCCCGCACGCGATCCACCCAGAACTGATGCACCGCGCACCCCTGAGCTTCGAGGTCGTCCGGCAGGGCTGCCATGCCCATCTGTTCCGGCGCGATGAAGAGGATTTCGTACCAGCGTGGATGCTCCAGCGCGAACTCGAGGTATCCCTCTCCGGCCCTCGCCAGCCGCTCCCAGGGCGTGCGGCCCTCCAAGGCCCGGTACAGGTACGCCGTGAACTCGCGGAACGCCTCCCGCACCACATCTGCGAGGACGTGCTCCTTGTTCTGGTAGTGCCTGTACAGGGCGGGAGCGGTGACGCCCACGTCCCGGGCGAGCTTCCGCATCGAAAAGCCGTCGAGCCCATCCTTGAGATAGAGCTCGCAGGCACACGTGAGAATCCGGTCTCGTTGTAGATCTGACATGGTGAACACTGTAAACACGACTTGAAATGCGGTCAATGCCTCCGCCCCTACGATCGATAACAGTGTTTAGTTCCAAATGGTGCAAATGGGCATGAGCACACAGGGTGCCGGCCAGAAACGGGAAGGGCGCGAGACATCGGATCAGCCCGAAGCCGGGCTACAGGCGCGGCCAGGCCGCCCCCACCCGCGACCCAGCGGCTACCGAACCGGGTGCAGGCGAATAAGAACGAGCGTGCTGCCGACGATCACCGCCGCGCCGGCCCACGTCCAGAAATCGGGGATCTCCCTGAAGAGAAGCCACCCCCATCCGGCGGCGAACACGATCTGCAGGTACCCCACCGCCGACGCTCGCCCCGCCCGCTCAAGACGGAAGCCCCACGTGATCATCCACTGCCCCATGTGCGTCGTGACGCCCACGCCGGCCAGGACGAGCCACATGCCTGGTCCGGGGAGCACGGGGTGAGCCAACACCATAGGCAGCGAGAGTGCAGTGCACACGGTGGCGAAGTAGAAGACGATGAGCATGGGCCGCTCATGCCGCAGTCGTCGCACGGCGACGTAAGCGCTCGCTGAGAGAAGAGCGCCGCACAGCCCTACCACCACAGCGACGGGGTCCAGGAAGTCGGCGCCTCCGAAGATCACGGCAGGCCGGGCGATCATCACGACCCCCCCCAGGCTCACCCCTACCAACAGGGCCTCGAGCAAGCCGATGCGCTCACCCAGCACGAGCGCCGCGATGAACGCCGTGTAGACCGGGTTGGTGAAGTGGATCACCGTGGCATCGGCCAGCGGGAGGTGCACCACGGCGTAGTAGAAACAGCTCAGCGCTCCGAACCCCAGACCCCCCCTGAGGACGAGGAGCCCGGTCTCCCTTCCCCGGAAGCCGGACCCCGTGCGGAGCAGCGCAGTCCCCGAAAGGACGGCCACCACGAACGAGCGCGCGAAGACAATCTCGAAGAGGGGCACGGACCCGCCGGCCACCTTCGCCAGCGCCGCCATGAGCGCGAAGAAGAAGGCGCTGACCGCCATAGCCTGCAGCCCGGGCGGCACCGCCGTGAAGGGCGACGCGATCCCCGGCCAGGGGATCTGGGGCCCGTCAGCCTCCCCGCTCAATCGACGCGTGGACCAGGGTGTCACCCTGCGCAATGCGATCCACCACGTCCATCCCTTGCACCACCCACCCGAAGGACGTGTACGCCCCGTCCAGACGGGGCTGCATCGAGTGCGTGATGAAGAACTGCGAGCCCTCGGTGTCCTTCTGCTCACTTCGGGCCATGCCGATGACGCCCCTCAGGAAGGGGATGAGCGTGAGCTCGCTATCGATGGTGAAGCCCGGGCCGCCGGAGCCATCCTTGTTGGTGAAATCCCCTCCCTGGATGACGAAATTCGGGACCACACGGTGGAACGGGACGCCGTCGTACTTGCCCGCCTCCGCGAGCCGGGCAACCGTCTGCACGGTCTGCGGCGCTTCGTCCGTGTCCATGCGAACCACCACCCTGCCCCGGTTTGTATCCAAAACGAGTCGGGGCGCGACGCCGAGAGCGGCCAGGTAGCTCCAGTCGAGCTTGGCGGCATCCGTAGTGCTCCCCGCCGCCGTGTCCCCGGAGGCGGGCGTTGGGCCCGATTGGGCCGCTAGCGTCGTGTCCCCCGTGAGGCGGGCCAGGTCGACGGCGGCCTCCCGGCGGATGGCTGGGTGCTGGCTGGCCAACGCCTCACGCATGAGGGGCTCGGCCGCATGATCTCCCGCGGACGTCAGCGCAGAGAGGATCGCCAGCATGCCCTCGAGGTCGTCGGGAGGCGACATGCGCCGGTAGGCGGCCACCAGGGTGTCCGCGCTACCCAACCGCAGGAAGACCGAGTCCGCCAGGACCGGCGCCACGCTATACGTCACCCGGAGAGAGCCCAGCCGGAGAGCCTCCGAGAACAGCGGGAAGTACGTCGGCGCGTTCCGGGGGGCGCGGTCGAGGCTCCAGCGCCCGACCAGCGCCACCGCGGCATCGGCGGCCACGGGACCCTGTCCCGACCTCATGGTGCGCGTCAGCCTGTCCATGGCCTCTTGCCCTCCCATGTAGGCCAGAGCCTGCAGGCCGATGTTCCATCGCGGCTGGTCGTCGGGAGAGAGGCTGTCCAGCCAGTCGAACACGTATTCCCGCTCGTCGGCTTTGGCGAGGTAGACGAGGAGGGGGCCCGCGACCTGCCAGCGCCCGGGGTGCTCATCGATCCACTCCTCCACCTCCGACAGATCGGAGGGGTTCGGCGGACGCTGCGAGATCGTCTGAGCGGCGTTCACGGCCACGTGGATCGACGGATCGTCGAGCCCCTTCATCGCCACGTCGCCCACCTCTCTCTCCTCCCGCTCCTCCCGCTCCTCTCGATCTCCCCGCTCCTCCCGCCCCTCCCGGGGAGCCCACGGGCGCATCGCCGTCATGGCGTTGGCCCGCATTCGCCAGTCGGGCGACGAGGTGGCCCACTCCGCGATGGGCTTGGCGTTCCGACGGTCCCCCTGTCGTCCCAGACCCTGAATCAGATACATGCCCGCCGGGTCGTCCTTCCGGTAGGACTCCAGGGCGTCGCGCACGATGGCGGCGCGGTCCGTCCACGGGGCCGAGGTCCGGACTCGTCCGATGAAGTACGCGGAATTCTCCCGCACGGCGGGGTCCGGTGATTTGAGGTGATTCAACAGCCACCGCAGCGCGTCCTCGGTAATGATGCCGCGGACGGCGCCCAGCCGTGCCAGCGCCAACGCCCGGTCCGCCTCCTCGCCTGCGGGAACGTCGAGACCCAACACCGCTGCCGGTGCCCCCGGAGCGGGTAGCTTGCCCATGGCCTCGAGGAGGCGATGACGTACTTCGGGGTCCTTCTCCATGCCGTACGCGCTCACCATGGGGGCCAGGGCCATCGTGTCCCCGGCCTGGCCCAGAGCGAACGCCACGTCCCGGCGGACGGCGGCAGCGGTGTCCGCCAGCGCCTGTATGAGCGCGGGAACCGCTCCCGGGTCCTGCACGGAGCCGAGCGCGAACGCGGCCCTCGCACGGACCGCGCTTCGGGGGCTCGAAAGCTCTGCCGTCAGCGCCGCACCCTCACGGCGCACCTGGAGCTCCACGACTTGCTGTAGCTCCGGGTCGGTGAGGAGCGCGTCCGGTGGACGTGCGTCCGGTACCTCGACGGGAATGGGACCGTACCGGTGGCAGGCGCCTGCCAGAACGAGAAGCGCAGCCGCCCCGGTCAGGGCGGCGCCACGGGCAGCGTAGAAGGGGCGTCTGTTCATCTTCGAAAGCAGTTCAGGTTGCGGCGTTGGGCGTCCTATTCTCGTCTCTCCCATCCAGGGCAACAACCCTGCACTCCCGGGCCTCGGCGATCATTTCCATCCGTTCACGATCCGTGCGGAACGCCATAGCATATCGGCGGACTGCAGCACCTTGCCGCGAAGCCGCGGAGGGAGATCCGGGTGCGTGTCCAGGAACGTGCGCACCGTCTCTGCGGCGGCCGCCTCGTTGTGACCATCCAGGGTGGCGTCGAGCCACCGTCCCGGGAAGAAGATGTCTCCCGTGCGCTGGATCTCCTCGATCATCTCGAGGGCGGGCTCGATGAACTCGAGGGACGAGCCCGCACGCAGCGGATGGTGCAGGTTCCGGAGTCCCGCCAGAACCCACGGCTCCCGCGCGCGATTCACGGGATCTCGAAGGGATTCGAAGAACGCCTTCCGCACCGCGGGATCGGCGTCGAGGGAGGGGCGCACGAACTCGAATCGCGCCTTGCGGTCCGGGTTGGTGATACGCGACTCCTGCCGGTCGAGGATCTCCTTCCACCCGTCCACCTCCCGGAGCGCCAGCTGCGTGGCCATGGCGGTCTGATCCGATTCCGAGATGGGCAATCCGGGGATCTTCTCCGCTCCCGACCACAGGCGGCGCAGACGCGCCTCCCCTTCCCCGGTGAGGACGATCCCCCGGTACGTCGAGAAGAACGCCGACCTCGCCGTGGTCGGTCGGTCCGAGGTCACGCCCGACCACACCGTATCCTCGACGTTCTCGGCGACAACGGTCCGGTCCTGTGCGCTCAGCAGCCGCCAGTAGGTCGTGGACAGCGACGCCAGGATCCGTCCGATGTTCTGCTCGTTGTCTTCCCCGGGGAGCGCCTTGAGGGCCTCCTCGAGGAAGACGCTGGGCCCGAGGCGCTGGTCGAGAACCTGATCCCAGAGGGTGACCCACGTCGCGCCACGGACCAGGGCCGGCGCCAACTGGTCCACGTGGGTGCTCAGGTAGGTCAGGCTTTCCGGATCGAGCACGAAGTCGCCGTATTCGAGGCCCGAGCCGTTCGGTAGCACCCACTGGAGCTCCGGGGTGGCGACACCGGCCAGCCGCACCGGCTCGGCGTCCAGCTCCACGCTGAGGAGGGTGTCGCGAGCCGGGTACCCCAGCCGGACGTGTAGCATCTGGGGCCAGACTCGCCCCTTCCCCGCCGGATCCTCCTGGGCCAACACCACGTCGCTCCCCTCGCGGGTGACCCGGATCGTCGGCCGCCCGGGCTCTTC
Source organism: Gemmatimonadota bacterium (assembly GCA_022340755.1). Taxonomy (GTDB): domain Bacteria; phylum Gemmatimonadota; class Gemmatimonadetes; order Longimicrobiales; family Gaopeijiaceae; genus SZUA-318. Next base: position 31,955 of record JAJDNI010000099.1, on the reverse strand, counting down.
TACCCAGACGTGGCTCCACGCCTTCAGGTCCTGGGGCGAAAGACCGTCGAGGATCCCGACGAGGTCCGTCCACGTGGCATTGCCGTACTCGTGTGCCTTCAGATACTCGCGGAGCCCGTCACGGAAGGTCTCCTCGCCCACCCGGGCTTCGAGATGCCGCATGACGATGGGTGCCTTCTGGTAGATGATGGCACCGTACAGCGAGCCGGCTTCGTTCAGGTTCTCCAGGGGTTGGCGGATGGGATTGGCCCCCTCCGTCCGGTCCACCCCGTAGGCCGCCGGCTGGTTTGCCATGAGAAACCGGAGGTCGTGGTCCACCTCGGGGAACGAAGGATGCACAATCTTGGCAGCCATGAAGCTCGCGAAGACCTCCTTCATCCACACGTCGTCGAACCAGTTCATGGTGACCAGGTCGCCGAACCACATGTGACTCGTCTCGTGGGCGATGACCGATGCGCGCCCGAGGATCTGATTCTGCGTGGGCGCCTCGTCCAGCATCAGGGACGACTGCTGGTAGAGGATCTGTCCGGGATGCTCCATCCCGCCGTACTGGAAGGAGGGGATGAGCACGAAGTCGAACTTCTGAAAGGGGTAATCGATGCCCGTGTAGTCCTCCAGCCAGGCGAGTGCTGTCCCCTCCAGCTGGAAGATGGCGTCGCGGTTGCGGGCGACCTTCGCGGTGTCGGTCTCGCGGTGATACATATGCATCGTGCGGCCGTCCACGAGCTCCTGCTCCTCCATGAACCGGCCAGCGACGAAGGCGAACAGATAGGTGGGGATGGGCCGCGTGGCCTGGTACGACACACGCTGACGCCCGTTCTCCACCGAACGCTCGACGGAGGGCCCGTTGGTGACGGCCTTCCACGCCTCCGGTACCGTGAGGGTCCACTCTACCGAGGCCTTGAGGTTGGGTTGGTCGAACAGGGGAAGGCTGAAGTGCGCCCGATCGGGCACGAAGAGAGCGTACAGGAAGTCGTCGTGGCGGTTGAGGGCCTCGTCGCCGGCGGTGTACTCCAGGCGAACCTCGTTGTAGCCGTCGACGAGGTCGGAGGCGGGGATGACGATGTGGTCGTTCACCGGCTCCCACGTCACGGAGCTGTCGTTCACCGTCACCGACCGGACCCTCGCCGCCGGATCCTTGAAGTCCACCACCAGGCTCTGCCGGTGGGGATCGTGCCACTGGAGGCGGATGAGCGTCGTGCCCTGGATGGGCGCTGTCCGCTCCTCCGGGATGTCCAGGTCGATCCGGTAGTTGAGCTCGGAAATAGTCTCCCGGCGGTGCTGCGCCAGAGCCCACGGAATCCCCTCGTCGGTGTCGAGCGGCGGTGCCTGGCACGCGGAGAACAAGAGCAGAGACAACATCAAGGGCCAGACCGACGAAGTGGGTGCGAAGGTGTGACCGAACAGGCGGACCGTACGCGACGCCATGACTCCCTCACGGTGAACCTGGGTCGGATCCGGGCTCCGACGGCGTGCGTTGCGCGCCACTCGGCCGCGCCCGGCGACGGGCTATTGTGCGGGGACGGCCCACGATGGGAAAGGGCGACCCGGGGCTTCCTACAGGATGCCGTCCAGATACGCGTCCAGGCGGGAGCCCCGCGGCGAGCGAAGTCCCCATCCCAGGTCCACACGGATCAGCCCGTCGAGGATGGAGAGTCCGGCTCCCACCGAGGTCAGCGCAGCGTCGAGACTCGCCGCGTCGCGGTCTCCCGCCCACGCCACGTCCGAGAAGAGCGACAAGGCTCCGAAGTCGAAGAGGTGCGCCAGCTCCGCACGCCCACGCAGGTACGAGGTACCCTCGAAGGTGTCGGGGCCGTAGCCCCGCAGCGTCGTCGGCCCTCCGATGAGCCAGTGTCGTTGCACGGGGGGATGCCCCCAGCTGGTACCCCCTCCGGCCTCGAGCCCCACCCTGAAGTCGGCGGGGAGCGGCACCGCCAGCCGTCCCACGATAGACGCGCGCGCGTACTCGAAGTCACCGCCCGCGGCTTGCGCCAAGAGCGATAGTCCGCCCTGAGGTGACCTCGGGTCCGTGCCCCACCATGGCTCGAGACGCACGAGGCCGCCCACCTCCCAGCCCTCGTCGGCCTGCAGATTGGGACGGAACGTCCAGCTCGAGCTCCCGACGTGAAGGAGAGAGAGGTCGGTGTTGGTCTGCGCCGGCTGATGGTACTCGCCGTACGCACGGACCCGCACGGTCTGCCGAGCGGCGGCAGGGGGACTCCATTCCAGCCACGCGCCGGAGCGCCGGTAGTAATCACCGTCATCGCGTCCCACCATGGCAGCCAGGATGGAGTTGCCCACGTCCAGATGGCGGGCGTCTTCGTCCACCGCAGCGAGCCCGTGGAAGACGCTCAGCGTCAGGCGGCTGCGGAACCGCTCCCGGGTGACGTCCAGACGGGCATCGGGCTGCAGATCCGCTGTGCCGAGGCGGACGGTGGCGGTCAGGGAAAGTGGACCGACAGGGCTACCGACGAAACGGTTCGGTCTGATCTGTCCTCTGGCACCCACCGACAGGCCCTCGACCCGGTTGTAGCGCACGAGGTCCGTGCGCTGGAGTCCCCAGCGGAGCGTCTTCGGCGTCGTCTCGTGGGGAGGCTCGGGAAGATCCGCCAGGACTCCGAAGGCGCTACTCAGCTCGTCCTCCGTAGCAAAGCCCGGGGCATCCTCCCATACAGGAGGAGGCAGCTCCGGGCTCGTGAGGAGGTCCCGTCGGTTCGTCGGCACCAGGTAACGTACCGTGCGTCGATCGGAACCGTGTCCGCTGTGGGACCAGCCGGCGGCGACATAGTCCGGTCCACCCTCATCACCGCGCTCCTCCTCGATCCGCTGCAGGGCATGTCGAGCTGTCTCGGACTCCGCCGCCGCGTTATCGGCCTCCAGGTCGGAGTCGATGACCACGGACTCCATCTGGTAACTGACGTCCACCTCACCCGGCGCCTTCAGGACTCCGGCGGTGACCACTCCCTCCGCGCGCATGCTGCGCGGCAGCCATACCTTCCCGTCCCAAAGCCCGTAGTCCACCGCGACCATGGAAAGATCGAAGCGCCACGGCTTGAACATCGGCGGCACGTACTTGAACTCGCCGCGTTCGTCCTCCCTCCGCACATCCGCCAGGTCGCGGAGCGCTTCCAGGGTATCCGACAGGCGATACACTGCCCGCACCAACGCCCCCGACTCCGGCTCGATCCAGAGTGATCCGACCATGCGGTGCACGTCGGCCACCTTGGGCACCACGCGGAGCTCCACCGCCCGGATCCGGCGACCGTCCGGAAGCGACACCGTGACGGTGTCCCCCGTGGAGAACCGGTAGTCGTCGCGATTTTCGGGGACCAGGGGATGCTCGAACCAGAAGTCGTCCGGATCGTTCCTCCCCATGTCGTCGTCCGTCGCCACGAACCCGAACAAGAGCCGGTCGGACGAAGGATCGAAGAACTGGCCGATCGCCCCCCTCGGATCCGCGTGTTCATTCAGCCCCAGTGGCGTCTGCTCACGCCGTGCCAGAACCTGTACCACCGTCTCTCCGTCGCGCTCCCACCAGATCCGGTCGGCGGCCTCCGCCCGGTAGAGCGTACGATCCTTCAATGGCATGCGCAGCCGGGCTCCGATACGCTGCCGAACCAGAGCCTGGTAGCGCACCACCATGTCATGGACACGATCCCGGTTCTTCACCGCAGCGCGGTAGAGCGCTGCGGCACATGCGTCGGCGAAGCTCCCAGAGACCGAGAGCGCCTCGTCCGCCCCGTCGGATGCTTGCGCCCCTGCCGCTCGCGAGGTACAGAGGACCCCGAGGGACAGCGCGATGATCGCGGTCCATTTCGACGATCCCATCGTGCCCCCTCCACAGGTGGTATCGGCCGGTCATCAACCCTACGCGACGTTCGGCGCCCTCGTTTCACGCCGCGGAGATGGAACCGCAGGCCGCCCGCATCATACAAAGGTACTTCACGTTTCTTCCTCAGGACGCACGAGGACATGCTGCCCTTCCACCCCGCTCGGTTCCGCGCGGCCTTCTGGGCCAGGGGCGCCAATGCCCAGACTCTGCTTGCCAGGGTGCTCCGCTCCTCCGCCGTGCCGGACTTCGTGAGAGAACGGTTGGAGACCGCCGACGGAGACTTTCTGGATGTGGATTGGGGCCCCGACCCCCACGAGTCCGCGCCGGTCGTGGTGATCTTCCACGGCCTCGAGGGCTCGTCCCGCAGGCGCTACGTCCTGAGCGCGGCCCGGGAGCTCCTGGCTCGTGGTGTCCGCCCAGTGGCCGTGAACTTCCGTGGATGCAGCGGCGAGCCCAATCGAACCCCGCGTTTCTATCACTCCGGGGAAACCGGGGATCTCACCTTCACCCTCGTGCTTGTCCGCCAGCGTCACCCCGGACGCCCCGTCGGAGCCCTGGGCTTCTCCCTTGGCGGCAACGCGCTTCTCAAGCTTCTGGGCGAGCGCGACGACGGCGGACGCGGCCTGGTGGACGCGGCGGCGGCCATCTCCATCCCCTTCGATCTGGACCGCGGGAGCAGGCTCCTAGAGACCACGCGCATGGGGGCACTGTACGCGCGTTACTTCCTCAGATCCCTGCGCCCGAAGATCCGCGCCAAGGCTTCTCTCCTGGAGGGCGTCATCGACGTGCAGTCGGCTCTGGCCGCTCGCACGCTCCGGGAGTTCGACGACGCGGCTACGGCACCACTGCACGGCTTCGACGATGCCGCGCACTACTATCGGGAATGCAGCAGCGCTCGCTTCGTCGGGAGCATCGGTGTGCCCACGGTCATCCTCCACAGCCGGGACGATCCGTTCCTTCCTCGGGACGCCATCCCCACCGATGCGATCCGGTCCAACCCGCACCTCGTCCCGGCGTTCACGGAGTCGGGAGGTCACGTGGGCTTCCTGGCAGGCACGCCCTGGCACCCGCGGCTCTGGGCCGACGAGGAATCCGCCCGGTTCCTGTCCGGGGAGCTGGCGCGAGGGACGACGGACGCCGCACAGGCTTCCTGACCCGGCATGCAGGCATCGCGTGGGAACCGGCCCCCCTACCTGTTGGAGCGTCGCGAGGCCCTGCGAACGAGACCCCCCTGCCCCCGCCACCGCTAGCCAGCAGGTCGCTGGAGCAGCCCGTTGAGGGGTGGTTTCTTCCTTGTGTGTCGGTTGGAGGCGCCGTCCGCAACCCGGATCGACCCCCTCCTCGGCCTCTCCGGTGCCGGCGTGGGCACCGAGAGACCGCTAGCTCAGTGCTCAGGCGGACTGAGCCAACGCCTCCAGCCGCCCCATCCGGAGCAGGTTGTACGCTGCGTGCACCACGAGGGCGACCTGGTAGATCTTCCAGCGTCCGACGTGTCGACTTCGTCGCATGCCTCCGATCTCCTTCGTCCACCCGTTGATCTCTTCCACGCGCTTGCGGATGCGTTGCGCCACCGCGTACCGCTGGGTCCTCTGGCGGCGCTTCGCACGTCGCCGGGCATCGGCCTCCGGTCCTGCACTCCGGATCGGCACGTCCGGCATCGCCACCAACGGGACCACGCCCTCCTCTGACTCGAGTTCGTGTAGGAACGCGCCCGCTGCGTAGCCTTTGTCCGCTGCCAGGGTCCTCATCTTGAGCTTGTGTCGCCGCTTCGCCCGCCGCACCAGCTTCAAGGCCTCCGAGCGTTCTGCTCGACCGTTCGCCTCGCCGACGCTCACGTCCACGACCAGGCCGGTTCTCCATCAGCACGTGCGCACCGTGGCACAGTTGCGCCCCCACGCCCCAGCCCTTCCGGTATAGTCGCGCCTCAGGATCCACGACTGAACCGTGCGTGTCGTTCTTCCGCTTCTCGCCCCGGAAGCTCACCGTCGGGTTGCCCGGATCGTCGTCGTCCGAGCCCTCGCTCACCCGCTTCACCCCACTATCCGTCGGCCTCAGGCTCTTCAGGGAGGCGTAGCTCTCGATCAGGGTCCCGTCCACCGTGAAGTGCTCGTCCGACGCCCACTGCTCTACATAGGCCTGCTTCACCACCCGCTCGAAGAACTCCCGAAGCAGCCCGTGCTTCTCGAACCGCTCCCGGTTCTTCGTGAACGTCGTCGCGTTCCACGCCGCCGCGTCCAGCGACAGGTCGACGAACCACTTGTAGAGCAAGTTCATCTGGATCTGGTCCACCAGCTGCCGCTCCGACCGGATCGAGTACAGCGCCTGAAGCAACAGTGCCTTCAACAACATCTCCAGCGGGATCGACGGCCGCCCGAGCTTCGCGTAGGCTCGATCAACGTCCTTCCGCATCGAGTTCAACACCTCGTCTGCCCGCCGCTTCACCGCCCGCAGTGGGTGGTCCGGCGCGATCCAGGACTCGATGTCGATCGGGCAGTAGATCTGCGACGGTAATCAGGCTTGCCGCGCATCCGGGGGCTCCGCGGGAGAAGTGGTCCTCCTACGCCCCAGATCTACTCCCGCGAAGCTTGTAAGCTACCACTACCGCCAGCGGCCTCTTTCAGCGACCTGTTAGCGGTCCAGGGCCCCCCGGAAGAACGTCCTCCCGTGCCAGCTCTCCCTGGCAGGGACTTCCAGCTTCCCGTCGCGCAGGGCCGACATCTGCGTCAAGGTCGTGTCGAATACCGTGGTGTCCGGGCCTACCTGGCCGGCCGCGGCCAGCTGGCGGAACTCCGGCCGTGACACCCGCTGGATGTCCCCGTCACGTCGGTACCACACCGACGCGTGGTCGATGATGGCCACACCCAACTCCTGGCCCAGAGCCCTGAGGCGATTCACCAGCGCGTCGATGGAGCACCCCGAAGGCGCCTCCACGTCCTCGTCCACACCTACCAGCAGGAAGTGGGACTCGCGCAGCTCCCGGCCGGAGCTCAACGGCACACCGTGGGCGGCCCACTCGGCCAGATAGGCGTCCACCTCGGCCAGCAGGGCGTCGGCCTCCGATGGCGTCAGACTCCGGCTGGCGGGAAAGACCCAGAGCCGGCCCTGATCAGGTATGTCGTGGAAATCGATGCGTGGCATCTTCTCAGCCTTCCGCGAGCTCTCCCACGCCCGCGTCCTCGGCGTTGGCCGACTTGGGAGGGGACTTGTCGAGGAGCACGGCTACCCAGGCCAGGTCCCTGGTGTTCTCCAGCCAGATCTTCACGATCACCGTGAGGGGGACGGAGAGCAGCGCGCCCATGGGCCCCCACGCCCATCCCCAGAAGAGAAGCGAGAGGATCACCACCAGAGTGGACAGCCCAAGCCGACGGCCCATGAGGTTCGGCTCGAGGATGTTGCCGAAGATGGTGTTCACTGCGACGTAGCCCGCCACGACCAGTAGCAGCTGCGGCAGCGATCCATGGAGCACGAGGCTCAGGAGGATCGCGGGCGTGGCCGCGATGATGGATCCCACCGTGGGCACATAGTTCAGCAGGAACGCCACCAGTCCCAGGAGCACGGGGAAGTCCAGCTTCATCACGAACGACCATGCCCCGATGAGCAGTCCCGTGGCCAAGGAGATCATGGTCTTGATCACCAGGTAGGACTGCATTTCGTCCACCACCTTGGTCAGGCGATCGGCGTCGCCGAAATCCCCCAGAGCGGCCTTGAACTTGTCCGGGAACACATTGGCCTCCGACAGCATGAAGATCATGATGAGGAAGACCAGGAAGGTCGTGGACAGGAACTGGGCGATCCTACCCACGACGTTGCCGGCGAAGGCGACGATGGCCTCGGCATTCACCAGGTCCGTGGGGGTGTAGCTCCCCAGGGGGAGCCCGAGCCTCGTCACGATCCACTCGATGGCGGAAGTCTGGAGGTCCTGGAGTCGGGCGGCGTAGCGGGGGAGCTGGGTCTGCAGCTCAGAGAACGACGAGCTGGCCAGCAGGATCAGGACGCCGATGACGGCGACGTTCACCAGCACCGTGAGGCCGATGGCCACCAGCGCGGGCATGCCGCGGCGCCGGAGAAAGGTCATGACCGGCAGCGACAGGACCGCGAGGAAGAGCGCCAGGGAGGACGGTAGCAGAATCGGCGCGGCGTACTTGACGCCGTACACGACGATGACCAGGCATGCCAGATTGAACAGGAGCCTGGCGCCCGGGTTCTGTTCCGTGGTGTCGAGGATCATGGCGTGCCGGTGCTGAGAAACCATGGCGCTGGGTGACGCCCGCCCGTCAACGTCCTGCGGTGACGTGTCCGTGGCCCGGCGCGTCAAAGAGTACCCCCGCGGGCTCCATTGTGCCATAGCTGAACAGGTACTCCAGGGGAACGATCCCATGGCAGAAGACAAGCCCATTTCGATCCCCATCGCGATCCCCGACTCCGACGAGGATCTCCTCGCCGAGTGCCGGGTGGAGACCTTCCGCTCCGGCGGACCCGGAGGACAGCATCAGAACACCTCCGACAGCGGAGTGCGCCTCGTCCACGAGCCCACGGGGATCCGCGTGGTGGCGCGCGACCGGCGCAGCCAGCACCGCAACCGGGCGCTGGCCCTGCAGCGCCTCCGCGGTCGTCTGGAGGCCCTCAATCAAGAACGCGCGCCCCGCGTGCCCACGTCCGTCCCGAACCGACAAAAGCGGAAGCGCCTGGAGGAGAAGCGCCGGCGAGGAGAGGTGAAGCGCCGAAGGAAACCGCCGGAGACCGACGAAGGGTGACTGCCGTCCAGCCATACGCAACCGACCCACCAACCCAGTCTGGTATCGGCCGGGGCCCTAGCGCGGCTCCGCCAGCGTCTGGAACCAGTTCAGCACCACGTTGATCTCGTGGGCCGGAGCGTCAGGGTTCGGGAAGGGGAACAGGAAGCGTTGTCCGTCCGCGGACACTCCATATCCCACGATGACCTCTTGAAGGCCCGGGTTGACGAAAAGCGGGCGCGGCTCGCTCCAGTCGAAACCGTCGGAGGTCGAGACACGGGCCGCGAACAGCGTGTCTCCATTGATGAAGAACAACTCACCGCTCGTACGCGACCACTCCGGCAGGGATCCGCCATTCAGTGAGATCTGATGCTTGACGGCCTCCCCTGGATACGACACGACATACACCTCTTTTCGACCGGTCTCGCCGGAGGTGTACGCCAGCCATCGACCGCCCGGGGAGAAGCGGCCTCCCTCCTCGCCAGCACGGGTCGTGATGGTGTCCACCGCCTGACTCTCGAGATTCACCACCAACAGCATGCCGCCACCGTACAACCCCATGGCCTTGCCGTCCGGGGACCAGGAGCGCGGAGCCACGAAATCCTCGGAGGCATAGAGCTGCCGGACAGCCTGCGGATCATCGACGGATTGCGCGAGAATGCGGTTGTCGTGGCCGCCGACGAGCCTGCGATACGCCAGCGTCCGCCCGTCGGGCGACCAGATGGGGTTGTCCTCCGCCCTGGGGTCCACGGTCACCCGCCGTCGTTCTCCGGTGCTGACATCGAATTGCCAGATGTCGGCGTTGGGCGAGGCGACGAAGCTGACAGCATACCGCTCGTCGGGTGACAGGAAGATCCCTTCGACGGTTACCGGATCCCCCACGCGGCCGAGAACCCTGCCCTCGCGGTCCACCCAGGTGAGCCAGTGGTTCCGCCAGGTTGAGCCCTTCACGAAAACGAAGGTCCCGTTGTCGGAGATGGCCATGGACGCGGCCCCGCCGAAGTACTCCGTGCGGACGCTGTCCTGCACCACGAAGGGTGCACCGACGACGCGACGACGCTTCAGGTCCACCCGGACGGCCTCCACGGTGCCGTCGGCGCGGACGTACACTACGTGCCCCGTGGGCACGTAGTGGCCGAAGGTCGCGTCGTTGGCGATGGTGACGCGCTCCCCGGTCTCGAGATCCTGCAGCACGACGCGGGCCCCACTCCACATCATCCCCGGCGGGACGACGGTGAACAACAACAATCGTCCATGCCCTACGAGCTGCGGCCATGCGTGTCCACCCTCCGAGCCATCGGGAGCGAGCTCCGTCACCTGCTGCCACGTCGTGTCTCCCGCCCTGCGACGATAGATAGGCCCCTGGAATACCTGCTGCACGAGGTCAACGTCCACCGTGCGGTCCGAGAAGTCGACGACGGGTCCACCGGAGATACCCACGCCCCGTTCTCCCTCGGGGGCTTCGAACGTTATCCACTGTCCGTCCGGCGTGAACCGGAGACAGCAAGCGCCGCGGAGATCTCGAGCGAGCGCCGCACGATGACTCTGGTCGAGCCTCCGCTCGTAGAGCACACCATTCGCGAGATACGCCACCGTTCCGCCGTCGGGCGAAAGCGCCAGGTTGGGGATCCAGCTCTCCATCTTGTGGCCTTCGGGCACGGGAATGGAGAACCGGGTCACCCGCCCTGCGTCGGATGGAGGTGAAGGATGCAGCAGCCAGCTCACCAGCCCACCGAGGCCGAGCCCCACGAGTAGCCACGCCCACCGGGGACGCAAGAAGGCCCGCACGGACGGTGCGTCCCCGGCGGCAGAGGCGGCTCGGCCAACGAAATGCGGATCGGCCAGTGCCGCCGCAAACGCGTCGGCAGCCGCAAACCGATCCGCGGGCAGCGTCTCGAGAGCCTTCGCGACAGAAGCCGCGACGTTGGGTGGCGTGCTCCTGCGCAATTCCGTGACCGGTCGGGGCGCCTCGGTCAGGATGCCGGCGATGACCCTGGCGGCCGAGTCTCCCGGATGCGGCGGTTGCCCCGTCAGCATCTCGTAGAGCACGGCCCCGAGCGAGTACACATCCGATCGACCGGTCAGCTCCTTTTCGGCCGATGCCTGTTCCGGCGACATGTAGAGAGGCGTGCCCAGGGAGAGCCCGGTCTCCGTCATACGTCCACCGGCGGCCGTGCTGACCGCCAACGCGATTCCGAAGTCCGCCACCATGGGCCGCCCGTCGTGCAACAGGATGTTTTCGGGCTTGATGTCGCGGTGGATCACCCCCTGCCGGTGCGCGTAGTCGAGGGCACCGGCCACCTCCGTGGTGATCCGTACCGCTTCGTCGATGGCGAGCTGTTTCTCACGGTCGAGCTTGTCACGAAGCGTCTCGCCCTCGACGTACGGCATCACGTAATAGAGAAATCCACCCGCCGAGCCCGAATCGAAGAGGGGGAGGATGTGCGGGTGTTGCAGTTGGGCCGTGGTTTGGATTTCCCGTACGAAGCGCTCGGCCCCCAGCACCGCCGCCAGCTCTGGCTTCAGCACCTTGATGGCGACTTTGCGGTTGTGCTTGACGTCCTCGGCGAGATACACACTGGCCATTCCGCCCTCACCGAGCTGGCGCTCAATGCGGTAGCGGTCCGCCAGGGAGGCGGCAAGGCGTGTGAAGGCGTCCGTCATCGGGCAGTAACGACGTTCGTCATTCTCGAAGCGCACCCTCTGAACGTCCGGGACGTTCCACCGCGCGAGGTCTGAAGGTAGGTGGCACGTTACAGATACGGCGCGGCAGCTGGCAAGTATTGCGGTGGGCAGGGTATCGACCTCGGCCACAACCCCGCCACGAGCAAGACGGCGGAGGGGGACATCACCCCCTCCGCCGTTTGCGTAACCGCTCCTAGCGTCGTGTCCTACAGCAGTGGGCCCGCTGGGACTTGAACCCAGGACCATCCGATTATGAGTCGGGCGCTCTGACCAACTGAGCTACGGGCCCGGCGCGTCCAACATAGCCTCCGGGGAGGCCGTTGGGCACGCCGAGCCGTCGCCCTGGGTGTTCCCGTTCTTGTCCCTCAGTTGCCCTGGGAGCTGCTGATCACCGAAGACGGCGTCTGGCCGGCATCGTCGATCACCATGACCACGCGGCGGTTCTGCCAGCCGGCCTGACCCGGACCCTTCTCGCCGGGCTTCACCAGGCGAGCCGTGTTCTCACCGTAGCTCACGGCCTTCAGCTGGTCCCCCGAGATGCCGTTGTTGGTGAGGTAGGCCACCACCGCGTCGGCGCGGCGCTTGCCCAAGCGCATGTTGTAGGCGGCAGATCCCGACGCATCCGTGAAGCCCTCCACGGTGATCGCGGCGCCGGGGTAGTACTTCTGTGCCACTTCCCCGAAACGCGTCAGAACGGCCTTCCCGTCCCCGCCGATCTCGGCCGAGTCGAAGCCGAAGTAGACCGGGACGTCGAAGCGCAACTGGCCTTCCAGCCGCTGCACGGTGACGTCGAAGTCGTTATGGAGCGACTTCAGATCCTGCTCCAAGGCCGCGACGCGCCCCTCCAGAGCATCCATGCGTGCGCCCAGGTCGCCGGCGACCTTGTCGTCGCCCGCCTTCATCTGCTGCGTCATATCGGCGCGCATGGTGGCGAGGCTGGCGTCCAGCTGCTTGGGGGTAACGTGCGCACACCCGGTGCTGAGGCCCGCAGCGCCGACGATGGCCGCCATCGTCAGAAGCCGTATCGGTTTTTCGAGCCGGGTCATGTAGATCTCCTATTGCCGGTGCTTTTCCGCCCCCGACCGCGCCCGCGGTGGGGTCCGAAAAGGGTGATGCAGGATTGGTGCCACACCTCCCGTGGGAGGCCGTCGGCAACCCCTTCGTGGGGCCGATTCCACGCGTCGCACTATGGCCCCACCGTCACGGTGGCTACCTTGATTCCGCCGAGAACCCAAGGCGAAGCAGGCCGGATCACCCGATGCCGTTTCACGATAGCCACCATCTGCCTTTTGAGGGAAGTCCTGCCCGGCGGCTCTCACCGGTGCAGCTCTTCGTGCTGTCGTTCTCCACCCTCATCGCCGTGGGCACCGCCGGCTTCCTCTTCCTGCCCGGCCTGTACACCGGTCCCAGGCTGGGCTTTGTGGACGCCCTCTTCACCGCCACCAGCGCCGTGTGCGTCACCGGGCTGATCGTGGTGGACACGGCCACCTACTTCACGCCGCTGGGTCAGGCGTGGGTGGCCGCACTCATCCAGGCCGGTGGCATCGGCATCCTCACCCTGACCACGCTCATCATGTACGCCCTGGGCCGCCCCTCGCTGAACCTGGAGGAAGCCAGCGGTGGCGGCACCGGGATCCCGGTCCGGTTTGTGGACGAGCGGGCGCTCCTGCGGACGGTGGTGGGAGTGACCTTCACCCTCGAGGCGCTGGGCGCGTTCTTCCTGTGGCTGGACTGGCGCGGTCGCTTCGGGTCGGCGGGAGCAGTGTGGCCGGCGGTCTTCCACGCGGTGTCGGCCTTCTGCAATGCGGGCTTCTCCATCTTCTCGGACTCGTTGGTCTCGCTGCGGACATCGCCGTGGACCCTCACCGTGATAGCGGGACTCATCGTCGCGGGAGGCCTGGGCTTCCTGGTCATGGAAGAGCTCCGGATGCGCGCCCGTCGGGCGGTGCCGCGGCTCTCCGTCCACACGCGCCTGGCGCTCACCTCCACGGGCATTCTCATCCTGGTGGCATGGGGGGCGTTCCTGATCTTCGAGTGGGGGCACGAGCTGGCGGGCATGAGCGTCGTGGACCGCATCGCCAACGCCATGTTCATGTCGGTGACTCCCCGCACCGCGGGCTTCAACAGCGTCGACTACAGCCAGGTGAGCAACCCATCCCTCTTCCTGACCATCCTGCTGATGATCGTCGGGGGCTCCCCGGGCTCCACCGCGGGAGGCTTCAAGACCACGACGTTCGCGCTCCTCTTCCTGACCTTCCTGTCCCGGGTGCGCGGCGACACCGAGGTACACGCCTTCGGGCGCACGATCCCACGTGAGACCCTCGACAGGGCGGCCAGCCTGGTCGTAGGAGGAGTGATACTCCTGGGGGTGGCCATCTTCCTGCTCATGATGACCGAGGCGCACGTAGGAGGATTCAGGGACCGGGAGCACGTGATCCAGCTCGCGTTCGAGGCCCACAGCGCGTTCGGCACTGTGGGCCTTTCCATGGGGGTGACCAGCGTCGTGACCCCTGCAGGACGCCTCGTTCTCGTTGCTCTCATGTTCATCGGTCGGGTGGGACCCGCCGCCATGGTCGCGGCCATGGCCACCAGTCGCCGGCGACCGAAATCCCGCTTCCGCTACGGACGGGAGGACGTGCTCATCGGCTGAGCGTCGTACAGACGTCCGGCCCCAACGCTACACGGGATACATCGATGAAACGCTTCGTGGTGATCGGGCTGGGCCGCTTCGGGTCGTGGGTGGGGCGCGCGCTGCACCATCAGGGCTTCGACGTCATCGCCATCGACCGGGACGGTGACCGCGTGGATCAGTTCTCCCACGAGGTAACCCGTGCCATCGTCGGGGATGCATCGGACGTGGAGGTGCTCCGCCGCGCCGGAGCGAGCCAGGCCGACGCTGCCGTCGTGAGCACGGGATCCGATCTCGCGGCGACCATCATGGCCACCCTGGCCCTCAAGGAGCTCCAGGTGCCGCGCATCGTGGCCAAGGTCGCCAGCCCGCGAGATGCCAAGGCCATGGAGCGCTTCGACGTGGACGAGCTCGTCTTCCCGGAGCGCGAAGCGGCCGAGCGCCTGGCCTACAGGCTGGCCTCCACTTCGGTCCTGGAGTACATCCCCCTCGGCGACAAGTACTCCATCCAGGAGGTCGCCATTCCCGACGCCTGGCTGGGCCAACCGTTGAGCGAGCTCAACCTGCCCCACCAGCACGGCATCCAGATCGTGGCGATTTTCGACGTGCTCCGGGGGACCTGGGACGTCGTGCCGTCCGCCGAGCGACTGCTCACCGAGTCGGACGTGGCCATCGTCGCCGGCCCGACCGAAACCCTCGAAGCGCTCATGAAGAAAGGGCGCCCCCGGTAGCCACTTCCCGTTCCCGGGGCCACCGGCGCCCCTCCACCACCCGGCTTTCGGCAACGGTGCCCTACTTGGTGCCGAAGAGGCGGTCTCCCGCGTCGCCCAGACCGGGAAGGATGTACCCGCGGTCGTTGAGCTGGCGGTCCAGGGTCGCTGCAAAGACCGGTACGGCGGGATGCGCCTGGTTCAGGGCTTGCACCCCCTCCGGCGCGGCCACCAGGCACATGAGGGTGATCTCCTCCGCCCCTCGGTCCTTCAACCCCTGGATGGCCGCGGCCGCCGATCCGCCGGTGGCGAGCATCGGATCGACGATGATGAACCGACGCACCTCGGACTGGGCGGGCACCTTGAAGTAGTACTCCACGGGCTGGAGTGATTCCTCGTCCCTGGACAAGCCCACGTGCCCTACCCTGGCCGAGGGAATCAGCCGGAGCACGCCTTCCACCATCCCCAGCCCAGCACGGAGCACGGGAACAATGACCAGCTTCTTGCCGGCGATCTTGTGGCCCCGGGTGCGCTCCAGGGGGGTGTCCACATCCACCTCTTCCACCGCCAGATCGCGGGTGACCTCGTAGGCCATGAGCATGGAGATCTCGTCCACCAGCTCCCGGAACAGCTTCTTGGGAGTCTCTCGGTCCCGCAGCAGGTGGAGCTTGTGGCGAATGAGCGGATGGTCGATGACGGTGAGGTTCGGCAAGTCGGCCATGGGCGAATAAGCCTGGGTCGGGGGGATACGGACCGCTATCTTGCATGCGAGCGCAGGGAGCCGAAAGGGTACCCACCTTTCGACACGACATGATCGATTCCCATCGGGCGCTCGAGCGCGCCCACATGGTTCAGGCACAGCTCCGGCGTCGGGGCGTGGAAGACTCGCGCGTCCTCGACGTCATGGGACGCGTGCCCCGGGAGCGCTTCGTGCCCCCTGAGTTCAGCTCCCGGGCCTACGCCGATCACGCCCTGTCCATCGGTCACCACCAGACCATCTCGCAGCCCTACATGGTGGCGGTCATGACCGCGGCGCTCGGCCTCAACGGGTGGGAGAAGGTCCTGGAGGTCGGCACGGGCTCCGGGTACCAGTGCGCCATCCTCGCGGAGCTGGCTCGAGAGGTCTTCACCATCGAGCGGATCCCCGAGCTCGCGCGGAGCGCCGAGGAGCTCCTCGTCTACGAGCTCGGGTACTCGAACGTCCACGTGCACGCCGGCGACGGCACTCTGGGGTGGCCCGAAGCCGCACCGTTCGACGCCATCATCGTCACGGCGGCGGCGCCCGGCGCGCCGCCGGCGCTCCTGGACCAGATGGATGCGGACGGCGGCCACATGATCGTTCCCGTCGGAAGCCAGAGCCTGCAGCAGATCGAGCACATTCGACGGCAGGGCACTGCGTTCTCCCGAGAGAAGTCCACACCGTGCCGATTCGTCCCTCTGGTGGGGCTCCAGGGATGGCCTGACGACGACGCCTGAAGGGCGGGGCCGGGGAGGTGGTCCCCGGCCCCTCCCGCCTGCTTCAGCTCGGAACGCCGCGACGAGCTACCGCTTGATGCGCTCGCCCTTGTCCTCGTAGCGGAAGATCCACGCGGCCACCCGCCCAGGCCGGATCTTCCCGCTGAGGTCGCCGTATTCGTGATCCCCCGTCGAGCCCTGAGCCACACCCGGCCGATCCCGCAGCTCACGCGCGAGCCGCTCGCAGCGACCGGCCCAGCGCTTCCAGTTCTCCGGCCGCAGGTCGACCCAGCCTCGATCCACCAGCCGCGGATCGTCCGCGGCTAGCCCTTCCTCGGGCCGTACCTTCACGTCCGGCCCGCGGAGCAGGCTCGCGCCGTCCGGGAGCAGCACAGGGATCCCGATGGAGAGCATGCGCTGCCGGAAGTCGTCGTCCTCGCGGATCATCTCGTGGGTCTTTGTGGCCGTGTCGTCGGGGTCCAGGTCGGCGGCCGCGTCCAGGGTTCCGAAGATCCGTGCCAGCATCTCGCCCTCGAAGAGCAGCTTCGACAACCGCGGAGGACCGAGCATCTCGTACGCCACCGAGCGGATGCCCGCGTCAGCCTCCAGCGTCTCCATGTGGTCGATGGCCAGGCTGCGCAGGACTCCAGCGCGATACGTCGGCCCCATGGTCGCTGCATCCAGGGCTGTGACGACGTCCTTGCCCGTGGGGTGGGATAGGATCTCCCGCACGACGTTGTCCGCGATCTCCTCCGGGGTGACGAACTCCATCAGACCCAGCGCCGTCAGCGTCTCGAACTCGCCGAGGCTGAAGAGGCCGTTCTCACCGGCGTCGATGTACACGCCCTCGAGGGGCTTGTCGGTGGTGGTGAACGCTTCGAGGGCGCCCGGCCCGAAGGCGTCAGCGAGAGGGAGCGCCTCGCTGGCGTCGGTGCGCATGATGGTCCGCCCCGCGCGCTTCACCGGACCCCGCTCGATGGACTTCCACGAGATGGCCGCCGTGGGTTTGACCTCCTTCACGGCGGGGGCCCCGGGAGTGCGCGCCATCAGGTAGAGGAACAGCGTCTGCGCGCCGGCGATCCCCGACTTCGCCAGAAGGACACGGGACGGCCGCTCTTCGGAATGGGTGAACGGAATGTTCAAGCCCATTCCCCCGGTGCCGGCGGTGCCCACCTTCACGAATACCTCGGTTCCCGCCCGCTTCATCCCCTCCAGGACGATCTGCGTGTGGCGGATGAGCTGGGGCAGATAAAGCGTGGCCAGGTGCGCCTCCACCGCCGTCAGGTCAAGGCTCCCCTCGGCGGCGCTGGCTCGCAGCTGCTGAGCGGACAGGAAGGCGTTCTGGTATGCGAGAGCCCCCGCCGTGTTCACGCAATCCACCAGGATCCTGGGGTTCACCTCCGCCAGGAGCCGCCCCAGCGAAGAGCGGTCGAGGACCTCCTCGGTCAATTCTCCGTAGAGATCATCCACGAGAAGCGAGAGGGCGTCCGGGTCGGCGACAACCTCGCCACGGGGCCGGTCCTTCAGGGCGAAGGGAACGAAGAGGTCCCCCCAGACCGCCCCGAGAGAGACCCCCTCGGCGAGGGGCTCTCGCGCCAGTTCGGCAACCGCCGCTTCGGACTCCTCCCGCCTGAGCGAGCCAATCACCACCCGGGCAGGCTTGCGTTCCAGCATCTTACGCGCTACCGCGAGGCCCACCAGCCCTGCCCCACCCAGGATGAGGACCGTCTTGTCTCTGAGATCCATCGTCTCTCCCCTCTCTATTGATCAGCGGGCGCCGGCGAGCGCCCGCAGCTTCGTTCGTTCCTCTTCATCCAGCTCGCGCCAATGCCCGGGCGCCAGATCTCCCAACTCGACCGCACCGAAGCGGACCCGCGTCAGGCGGCGCACGGGGTGCCCCACCGTGTCCAGCATCCGTCGCACTTCGCGCTTCCGCCCCTCGGTCAGCACCAGCCCCACGAGCGCGTGATCCCCTTCGCGCTCGAGGAGGCGCGCACGACGCGCACGGGCGGGACCGTCCTCCAGCGCCACGCCCTCCACGAGCCGCCGGAGCGTCGTACGATTGGGCACTCCCAGGACCCACGCACGGTACTCGCGCTCCACCTGATTGCCGGGATGTGTCAGCCCGTGGATGACGTCTCCTTCGTTGCAGAGCAGCAGAAGACCCTCCGTGTCCCGGTCCAATCGCCCTACGTAGCGCAATCCTCCGGCGTCCGTGGGCAGGATGTCGTAGACGGTACGGCCACCATGAGGGTCGGAGCGCGTGGTGAGCACGCCAGTCGGCTTGTGCAGCGCGATCCACGTAGAGCCCTCCACGGGCTCCACCACGACCTCGTCCACCTCCACGCGATCCCGTCCGGGGACGACCTTCGTCCCCAGCTCCATCACAACCTCCCCGTTGATCCGCACCCGTCCGGACACGAGGAGCCGCTCCGCCTCCCTGCGGGACGCTCGTCCCGCCATGGAAAGGTACTTCTGGACCCGAATTCCTTCACCCACCGCGAACGCCCTGGCTAGCGGAGCTCTCCACGACTTCCCTGGGAATCGGAGGCCTCCCCACTCTGGTCTTCACTCGCCTCCGATCCGGTCGCCGGGGGCCGGAGGTCCGGATCTCCGGCGGCCGGTGCAGGATCCTCCGCGTCATCCGCAGACGCGGCGGATTCCTCGGACGGGAGGCCCGTCTCCGGACCCGCCCGTCCGTCGCCCTCTCCCAGCGTGAGCTGATCGGGCCCAGGAGCGGCATCGTCTCCGCCTTCGCCCTCCGCTCCGCCGGCCTCTTCCGGCCCCAGGGGGATCCTCTCGCGAAGCACGATGGGCAGCTCCTCCGGGCGTGGCAGATCCTCGAGTGACCTCAGGCCGAAGTGCTCGAGGAACTTCGAGCTGGTACCGTAAAGCACGGGCCGACCAAGACCTTCCGCCCTTCCGACGACCTCGATCATCTCGCGGTCCAGAAGCGTCTTGAGCACGCCCTGAGCACCCACCCCTCGGATGTACTCGATCTCCAGACGCCCCAGGGGTTGCCGATACGCGATGATCGAAAGTGTCTCGAGCGCCGGGCCCGAGAGTCGGGACGGCCGCGGCACGTTGTCGAACCGTTCCAGGTAGGGCGCGAATTCGGGCCGGGTCAGGACCTGGTAGCCCTCGGCGACCTCGACGATCTCGAACGACCGCTCCGCATCGTCGTACTCAGCCTGGAGCTGGCGAATGGCCTGCTCCACCTGGTCCTCGTCCAGGCGCTCGTCGGCGCGCGCGATCTCATCGGCGGTGATGGGCGCGTCCGACGCGAACAGCACCGCCTCCACGATCTGGTGTGGGTTCAAGCCTCCACCGTTCCTTCCTTGGCGTCCGTTGCTTCCTCCGGTTCAGCCCCCTGCGTTTCCCGGGGCCCTGCCTCGCGCGCGGTGGCCGCTTCGACTCCGGCCTCCGGCGCGGGTCCTTCGGATCCTTCGTCGGGCTCTTCCGCTGGTCCTTCGTCCTGCTCGTCAGGTCGGCGATAGATCCAGAGCTCGGCGAATGGCTTGGCCTGGCGCAGGAAGAGGAGACGCCGCCGTGTCAGCTCGAGCCCGGCCAGGAACGTCATGACTCCGTGCATCTTCTCGCGGAAGCCCTCGAGGAGCTTGGCGAACTCGACGCGCGTGGTGTCTCGGAGGGTATCGAGAATCAAGACGATCTTGTCTTCCATCGCAACCGTCCGGGCGGTTACCCGGTGGTGCCGCTCGCGAGGCAGCGGGGTCTCCACCAGAAGGGCCGCAGCGAAGAGCTCTTCCCAGGTGGTCTCCAGGGGCATCTCCGCCGCGGGCCGCCGCGGCCGGGGTGGGTTGTATCCCTTGCTGAAGCGTCTGGCGCGGTCCGCCTCGGCAACCGACAGCCGATGGGAGATCTCCCGGACCTGCTCGTACTCGAGGAGACGCCGTACCAGCTCCGCGCGTGGGTCCTCCTCCTCCTCTTCCCCGGTTCGGGGAAGCAGCATCTGCGCTTTGATGCGCACGAGGGTGGCGGCCATCTCGAGGAACTCGCCCGCGGCATCCAGGTCCCGCGCCTGGATTTCGCGGATGGCCTTCACGAACTGATCCGTGATCTTCGCGATGGGGATGTCGAAGATGTCGATGTCCTGCGTACGGATCAGGTGCAGCAGAAGGTCGAGGGGTCCCTGGAAGCGCTCGAGCTCGACGAGGAGAAAACCCTCGCGCGGGAGGCCCTCGGCGACCGTCAGATCCACAGGCGGATGAAGGTGTCGGCGAACCCCATCAACCAGGTCACCGGAGCCAGGAGGAAGTCGAAGGTCCGGGGGACGAGGAAGAGAAGCGCCATCACCACCAGAATGCCGTAGCGCCCGGCCCGCTGATAGCGAACCGCCGCCTCGCGCGGGAGCAGATGGACGAGCACGTGAGACCCGTCAAGGGGCGGGATGGGGATCAGGTTGAAGAAGGCCAGCACGAGATTGATGAGGATCCCGTAGCGGGCCATGAGCAGGAGCGCGTCCGTGACGCCTCCCAGGTGCCCCACGACGCTCCCGACCTTCACGATGACCGCCGCCGCCAACGTCGCCAACACAGCCAAGCCGATGTTGGAGACGATGCCCGCCAGGGACACGCGGATGTCGCCGGCGCGGTAGTCGCGGTATTTGGCCGGGTTCACGGGCACGGGCTTCGCCCACCCGAACATGAAGCCCGCGTGGCTGAGATAGAGCGCCATCGGCAGGATGAACGAGCCGATCAAGTCGAGGTGCGGCAGCGGGTTGAGCGTGATCCGCCCCAGTCGCTCCGCCGTGTCGTCGCCCTCGCGCCGGGCCTGCCACGCGTGCGCCAACTCGTGGATCACGACCGAGAAGATGAGGACGATGATGAGCAGTATGGCATCCATAGCGGGAGAAACCTACCGACCAGAGGGTGGAGGGGTCCAGCCTTGCCCCCGGCGGCACGGCAACTCACGAGCCGCATGGGGTTACAACGAGCACCCCATCGTCCATTCGATACAGAGTTGACCGACCCTCATGCGACGCGCTGCTCTTCTGATTTCCGCGACCGCCGTGCTGGCTGGCGTCAGCTGCGGCCCGGCGGCGGAGAAGCCCAAGGACCCCGACGACCTTCCCCTCCTTGGGACCAAGCCCTTTTCCCTTCTGCCCAAGCCCGAGTTCACCTTCACCGACACCCACGGCAACCCATATGACTTCCGAAAGGAGACGGACGGGAAGATCGCCCTCCTCTACTTCGGCTACACGTACTGCCCCGACACCTGCCCGCTGATGATGGCCACACTGGGCGCGGCGCTGAAGGAAGTCGACCCCGCCGTGCGCGACCAGGTCCGGATGGTGTTCGTGACGGTGGACCCTGGCAGGGACACGCCGGAGCGCCTCCGGAGCTGGCTCGGATCCTTCGACACGACGTTCGTTGGCCTGCGCGGGAGCATGACAGTCATCGATTCCCTGGAAGGCGTGTATGGCTTCCCCCCCACCAAGAAGGAATCCGTGGGTGACGGCTACGTGGTCAGCCACCCCGCGCTGGTCTACGCCTTCACCCCCGACGACAAAGGCCGGGTCATGTACGGTGCGGACACCAGGAAGGCCACCTGGGTTCATGACCTGAAGCTCATCGCCGCGCACGCCTGGCACGCAGGCGCGGCGACCGCTGCCGAGTCTCCGGCCGTTCCATCCCCCGAGCCGGGCGAGGCCGCCGGAGGTCCCGCAGGGATCGCCCCCACGACCGCTGCCTCCGGAAGCATCCAGGTTCTGGAGGCGTACGCTCCGGCCCCTCCTTCCGGAGCGACCACCATGGCGGTGTACCTGACCCTGCTGAACACGGGGGCCACGGCCGATACTCTGGTGGGGCTCGACTCCGACGTGGCCGCCATGGCGTCCCTCCACCAGACCATGCACACGGACAACATGGCCCACATGAAGCCCGTGCCGTTCATCGCGCTGCCGCCCGGCGACACGGTGCGCCTGGCGCCGGGAGGTCTGCACGGCATGCTGATGGCCCTGAAGCGCCACCCCGCGGCCGGGGACACGCTCATGATGGTTCTGACGCTCGCGAGAGGCGGGACCCTCAACGTGCCCACGCCCGTGGTGAGGTACGAGGACCTCGTCCGCTGACGGCGCAGCCTATTGATCGGCTGCCACTGTGCTTCTAGGTTTGTTGGCTTGTCGCACAACGGTTTCTTTTCGCGCCCCGAGGGACGCATGCCGAACATCAAGAGCGCTAAGAAGCGCATGGAGCTCAGCCGGACCGCTCGCGCCAAGAATCGGGCGGAACGGTCGAAGGTCCGCACCGCCGTCAAGCACGTGCGCGAGGCCACCAACGCCGAGGAGGCCCAGGCTCGATTCGTCGAGGCTCAGGCCGTCCTGGATCGCGCGGCCACCCGCGGGCTTCATTCCGCCAACGCGGTCGCCCGCTGGAAGAGCGCCCTCCAGCGGCACGTGAGCTCGCTCTCGGCCTGATCGCGGCCCTCCAGTCGCAAGAGAGGACCCACTCGGCGTCGCCGAGCGGGTCCTCTGGCTTTTCCCACACCGTTGCCGCCGGCCGCGGGGGCCTATCGCTCGAAGACGACCCTCCCTCCGACGATGGTGCAGCGCGCCTGCCCCTTCACCGTCCAGCCTCCGAACGGAGTGTTCCGGCTCTTCGACCGGAACGCCTTCGGGTCCACGGTCCACTCCGCCTCCGGATCGAAGACGGTAACGTCCGCCACTCCTCCGGGAGCCAGCGTCCCGCCCAGCAGACCGAAAACTCTCGCCGGCTGACAGCTCATCCGATCCACCAGCGTCGGTAGGTCGATGACCCCCTCTCCCACCAGCCTGGTGAGCATCAGGGCCAAGGAGGTCTCCAGGCCCACGACCCCGTTGGGGGCATCCGTGAAGGCCGCCTCCTTCTCGTCGTAGTGATGAGGCGCGTGGTCCGTGGCCACGACGTCCAGGGTCCCGTCCGCCAGGCCGGCTCGCACCGCGGCCACGTCGGCGACCGAGCGGAGCGGCGGGTTCATCTTGGCCTCGGTCCGGTACCCCTCCACCGCCTCGTCGGTGAGGATCAGATGGTGGGGCGTGGCCTCCGCCGACACCCGCACGCCCCGGGCCTTCGCCTGGCGGATCATCTCCACCCCCAGCGCCGTGGACACGTGCTGCAGGTGGATACGACCGCCGGTGAGCTCCGCCAGGAGGAGATCCCGCATGATGTGCGTGTCCTCCGCTGCGTTGGGCTTGCCCGGAAGGCCCAGACGCGTCGAGACCAGGCCCTCGTTCATGTGCCCTCTTCCGGAGAGCCCCAGGTCCTCCGGGTGGTCGGCGACAGGAATGCCGAAGGCGAGTGAATACTCCAGCGCCAGCCTCATCAGCCCCGAATCCATGACCGGGCTGCCATCGTCGGTGACGGCCACCGCTCCGGCCTCCACCATCTCGCCGATGAGCGCGAGCCGCTCTCCCCGGCGACCCACCGAGATGCACCCCACCGGGTAGACGCGCGCAGCCCCGGCCCGCCGACCTTCGGACACGACGAATCCGACGGCGGCCGGGTCGTCCACGGGCGGATCGGTGTTGGGCATCGCGCACACAGCCGTGAACCCACCGGCGGCCGCGGCCCTGGCACCCGTGGTGATGGTCTCCTTGTGCTCCTCGCCGGGCTCGCGCAGGTGCACGTGCACGTCGATGAGCCCGGGTGTCACCACGAGGCGGTCACAGTCGATGACGTGGGCGTCGTCGCCCGGAGTCAGTCTTTCGCCGATGGTCGCCACCTGTCCGTCGACGAGATAGACGTCCCTGACATCGTCGAGCTTCTGTGACGGGTCCAACACGCGTCCACCCCGGAGCAGGATCTTGCCGCTCACGCTTCACCTCCCTGCTTCGCCGCCTCGGCCTTCTCCGGCTGACCGCCGGCCAGCAGATACAGCACGGCCATGCGCACGGCCACACCGTTCGTCACCTGGTTGAGAATCACGGAATGCGGGCCGTCCGCAACGTCGGAGTCGATCTCGACACCGCGGTTCATCGGCCCGGGATGCAGGATCAGCAGATCCCTGGGCGCACGTTCGAGACGCGCCGTGCTCACGCCCCAGATCCGGTTGTACTCCCGGAGCGAGGGCACGTACCCGGCCTGCATGCGCTCGAGCTGGAGGCGGAGGACATTCAGCACATCGGCCCACTGGATGGCGTCCTCCACACGGCTGAGCACGTGCACCCCGAGGTCGCCGATCCCCTGGGGTAGGAGCGTCTGGGGCCCGCATACAGCGACCTCGGCTCCCATCTTCAGGAGGCCGTAGATGTTCGACCGCGCCACCCGCGAATGCCGGATGTCTCCGACGATGCACACCTTGAGCCCATCGAGCCGGCCCATATGATCACGGATGGTGAGCATGTCGAGGAGCCCCTGCGTGGGGTGCTCGTGCCACCCGTCGCCGGCGTTGATCACGTTGGACGGGATCCGATCCGCCAGGAACCGGGCAGCTCCCGAGGATCCATGACGCATCACCACCATGTCGATGCGCATGGCCTCCAGGTTGCGCGCCGTGTCCACCAGCGTCTCTCCCTTGGATACCGACGAGCTCGCTGCGGCGATGTTGACAGTGTCGGCCGACAGCCGCTTCTCCGCGAACTCGAAGGAGACCCGGGTCCGGGTCGACGCCTCGAAGAAAAGGTTGACGATGGTCTTCCCCCGCAGCACGGGCACCTTCTTGATCCTTCGCTCGGAAATCTCCTTGAAGGGCTCGGCGGTATCGAGGATCGCCCGAATCTGCTGTCCGGAAAGGCGCTCGAGTCCGACGAGGTCCTTTCCGAGCGGAGATGTCATCTGGTTCACGCGACCTCCGGCCGGGAGTACACGAGATCGACGCCCAGACGCCCGTCCAGCTCCGGGACCATGACCTCGACGCTTTGCTGGCCGCTCAAGACCTCCACGTGGCGCCCCACGATGTCGGGCTGGATGGGGAGCTCCCGACCACCGCGGTCCACGAGCACACAGAGCAGGATGCGGGCCGGCCGACCCCAATCCATGAGCTCGTTCATGGCCGCCCGGGCCGTCCGCCCCGTGAACTGGACGTCGTCAACGAGGACGGTCACCCGGTCGTCCACCCCGCCAGGAGGAAGCACGGTCTCTCCGATCACGGGACGAGGCCCGATGGCCTCCAGGTCGTCCCGATACAGGGTGATGTCGATCGTTCCGGTGGCCACTCGAAGCCCCTCCGCGCGCTCGATCTCCTCGCGGAGGAGGGCGGCGATCTGGACGCCGCGGCGCTGGATGCCCATGAGGGCGAGGGTTGGGGAGCCACCGCTCTTTTCGACGATTTCGCGAGCCATCCGGGCGATGGCCCGGCGGACGGCGGTCTCGTCCATCACGGCGATGCGGTCGGCGCTCATATCGGCGGGTCTTTCGGGGGATCCGCGGAAGGGCGGCGGGAACGTAGCGGAGGGTTTCGGAAGCGTCAACGAGACCGTCGTGAGAGGGCCTCGACACGGGGCACCCGGAGGCCAGCCGGCTTGTGATGCTTCCCTAGTGGGCGCCGAAGCGTGCCCGTCCCACACGCTGGAGATACGGAACGCCCTTTGCGGTCGGCCCTTCCGTGCTGGCCCAGTCGTACGAGAATAGAACCACTCCGCCGACGTCCTCCTTCCGCGCGATGTCGATCTTTTTCAGGGTCCCGTCGTAGGTGTTCACCCACGCGCCAATCCCCGCCCAGATCCGGTCGCGTTTCCCGGCCAGGGCGCGAGCCGCACGCACCTGACTGCGGAAGACGTCGTCGTCAGTGGTGTACGCCATGGGAACCACCACGTCCAGGAACCCACGCCGCAGCCAGCTACGCCAGTCCTGGAAGCGCTCCCGGGAGGCGATGTCCGCGTCGGGAAAGACGGCGGCGCTCACCAGCACGTCCGGTCGTCGCGCCTTCACACCGTAGTAGCCCCGCTCCACGAGCTGCGTGATCTGCGCCCGGCGGAACTCGTCCCAGGCATCGGGCAGCGCGTCGACGAACGCGTAGGGATCGTCCGCAAACGCCGCATCGAGCACGCCGAGGCTGTCGGGCGTGAGCCGTGGGGTCACCCAGGTCCGGAACCGATCCAGCGCGCCTCTGGAGTAGTCGAAGTCCGCGTTCGGGTAGCGGATGTAGTCGAAATGGATCCCGTCGATCTCATAGCGCTCCACCAGATCCATCCAGACATCGTACACGCGCTCCTGAACCGCCGGGTCGGACGGACTGGAGTACAGTCCTTCCACCTGATCGGAATGCTCATCGGCGTAGCGACGAAGAACGGCCACGTACCGGGGATCGGACGGATCCATGCCGTACAACGCGCGACCGAGCTCCTTCGGCACCGCCAGCCACTCCGGCCGCGCGTTCACCATGTGGTCCGGGCTCACCGGCAGCGTCGGGCCCTCCCAGATGAAGTGCGTGTTCACCCACGCGTGCACGGCGAGGCCGCGGGCATGCGCCTCCTGAATGACCAGGGCCAGCGGGTCGAAGCCGTCAGGAGCGTCCCACAGCTGCTCCCCGCGAGGCTCCCAGGTCGAGTCGTAGAATGCGTCCGCCCTGCCTCGGACCTGCACCAGGATGGTGTTGAACCCGGCGTCCGCGACCTGCTGCACCATGGCCTCGACACGATCCGGGCTTTCCAATTGCGTGCGCACCACCCAGACACCCCGCACTTCGGAGAAGCGCCGGGTGGGACCCATGGGCTGGACCTTCTGCCCCGGCTCCACATGAGGTAATTCGCGCGGGACGGCAGGGCCACCGGCGGGAGCCGGAGGAGGCGTGGACACGACCCGGCACCCCGTAGCCGTCACGAACAGCAACAGGGAAAGGCGACGCAAGGTGCCGGAGACGCTCACCGTCGCTCCCTGAAGAAGTCGCGCAGCAGGCCCGCCGACGATTCGGCGAGCACGCCGGGGGTGACGGCGCAGCGATGATTCAGTCGCGCGTCCTGAAGCAGATTGCCCAGCGTCCCCGCCATACCGGCCTTCGGATCCGTGGCGCCGAAAACCACCCGTGGCACGCGGGCCAGCACGACCGCGCCCGCGCACATGGCACAAGGCTCGAGCGTCACGTACAGCGTCGTGTCGGTGAGGCGGAAGTCACCCTGCCGGGTAGCGGCGGCACGGAGCGTAACCACCTCGGCGTGGGCGGTGGGATCCGCATCGGAGACCGTCCGGTTGTACCCCTCGGCCACCAACTGTTCGTCACGCACGAGAACCGCGCCGACAGGCACCTCGCCACGTCCCGCCGCCGCGCGCGCAAGCTCCAGTGCCCGGGACATCCACAAGCGGTCGCCAGCCTCCGGAAGGGACGACTGGAGTGGAGAGAAGGTGGGTAGATTGGCGTCGGCCATCGCGCCCGGGCCGAGCCTCAGTGTTGCGTGAGATTCAAGGCGCCGGCGCTCTGATCGATCCGACGGTAGAACGCCGTTACCCGTCCCATGATCTGGAGCCGTCCGGGATCCCTCACCAACGTGGTCCCGCCCCCGGGCTGCATCGACTCGAGGAGGATGCCTCCTCCGTTGCGCGCGAGGCGATGGAACCAGTTGCCACTCCCCGCCCGCGCCGCCACGATGGTGCCGTCCTCGAGGTCGTCCAGGGTCGCAGGCTCGATCAGGACGAAGTCGCCGGCGTTGATGCCCAACACCGCGAGATCGTTGGATCCAGCCCGGACGAAGAAGCTCCCGCCCTCCCCGGCGAGCCGTCGGTCGAGGGAAAGGTGGAACTCCTCCTTGCCACTCCGGAGCCCATTGCGGTCCTCCGGCATCTCCCGGAAGCACGGTACCGAAACCGTCTCGGTGCTCAGGTCCATTCCCAGGATCTTCACACCCCGAGAGCGGGACGGGTCGCGCTCCAGCCAACCCTTGTCGGCAAGGGACTGGAGGTGTTCGGACACTGTCTTGGTGCTCTTGATGCCGAACCGCTCCCCGATCTCCCTGATGGACGGCTGATAGGTGTTCGCCCGGAGATATTGGACCATGAAATCCAGGATCTTGCGCTCGATCTCGCTCAACGGCTCGACCACCGCCTCCGGAATTCGGTGGCCCGTGAGCGACGATGCGTCGCGATGCGAAGTCGGTTCCGAACGTGCCAAGAACAGGTGCCTTTCGAGGCAGTGAACCCGCCCGGATTGGTGCGGCGGACGGCTATCCTAATGTGCGCCCGGAACAGGTGTCAAGAAAGCCTTTTCTCACATCGCGCGCACGAGGCGAACGGCCTCCTCGACGCGGGCGAGCGACCTCGCACTCCCCAACAGCGTCAAGACGTCGAAGATGCCGGGGCTGGCGGACTGCCCCGTCAGCGCCACGCGTAGGGGATGAATGAGCTTGCCGGCGCCCACGCCCATCTCTTCGGCGAGTCCGCGCAGGCCCTCTTCCAGTGCGGCTGCGCTCCATTCGGTCGCCGAGAGTGCCGCCGCGGTGCGCTCCATGTAGTCGGCGGATCGCGCGGGGTCCTTTCGCCAGTGCTTCGCAACGGCGGCCTCGTCGAACGCCAGCGTATCGCATACGTACGGCATCGCCTGATCCGCGATTTCGTCTACGGTGCGCGCCCGCACCTTCAGGAGGTCCACGAGCGATTCCATCCACGCGTCGTCGGCCGTGCGCGCCGCATCGACCTCCTTCCGCTTCGCGAGACGCTCCCGCACTCCCGGGAGCAGCGTCGAGCTCGGCCGCTGCGCCAGGTGGCGTCCGTTCAGCCAGGCCAGCTTCTCCAGGTCGAACACCGAGCTCTTCTTGAGGATGCGCTCCGGCGTGAACGCCTCGACGAGCTCGTCACGGCTCATGACCTCGCGCTCGTCGCCCGGGTTCCATCCCAGAAGAGCCAGGAAGTTCACCATGGCGTCGGGCAGGATGCCCTGACTCTCATAGTCTCCCACCGCCGTGGCCCCGTGGCGCTTGGACAGGCGCTTGCCGTCCGCGCCGAGAATCAAGGGCACATGACCGAAGACGGGCTCCGGATACCCCAGCGCACGGTAGAGGAGAACCTGCTTCGGGGTGTTCGACAGGTGATCGTCGCCACGGATGACGTGGCTGATCCCGTGGGCGTGATCGTCCGACACCACGGCGAGGTTGTAGACCGGCGTGCCGTCGGACCGGAGAATGACGAGGTCATCGACGTCCTCGTTGGCGAAGCGCATGTCGCCGTGCACGACGTCGGTGAAGGACGTCTCCCCCGGCGGGACCCGGAAGCGCAGCGCGTACGGCTTTCCGGCGGCGATGCGACTCGCGGCCTCCTTCTCCGTAACCAGGGCGGCGCGCTCTCGCGCCACACTGCTGGGGTGCACGCCTCGTGCGCTCGCCTCCGCGCGTATGGACTCGGGCGTCGCGAAGTCCCGGTAGGCCTTCCCCTCCTCGAGGAGGCGAAAGGCTTCCTGCTCGTGCCGCTTTACGCCCTCGCTCTGATACAGGGGACCCTCGTCCCAGTCCAAGCCCAGCCACGAGAGCCCGTGGAGGATGGCCTCGACGTGCTCGTCACGGTTGCGGGCCTGATCGGTGTCCTCGATGCGGAGAACGAAGGTCCCCCCCTCCTTGCGCGCCAGCAGCCAGTTGAACAGCGCGGTCCGCGCACCCCCCACGTGGAGGTAGCCTGTCGGCGAAGGAGCGAACCGCACGCGCATCGTCACGAGTCCGCTCCCAGACGCGCGGCAAGAACAGCCCTGACCGCCTTGGGATCGGCTGCACCGCGGGTCGCCTTCATCACCTCACCGACGAACAGGCCCATCAGGCTCACCTTCCCCCCGCGGTACTCAGCGACCTTCTCGGGCCAGGCCGCGAGCACGGTATCCACCACGCCGGCGAGGACGTCGGTGTCGGCCACCTTCTCGAGGCCCAGCCGCGCGATGACCGTGGCGGGGTCGCCACCCTCGGCGGCCATCTCTGCAAGAACGTCCTTGGCCGCCCGTCGAGACACCGTGCCGTCGTCGACGAGCCGGGCGAGCTTGCCGAGCTCCATCCCCCCGAAGGGAAGATCGTCGACGGACCCGCGCCCCAGGACGCCCCGGACGTCGTTCACCACCCAGGCGGCGATGGTCTGTGCGTCTCCGTGCTCGGCCAACGCAGCCTCGAAGAAGTCGGAGAACCCCCGCGATCCGGTCAGGATGTCGGCGTCCTCCGGGCTCAGCCCGAGCTCCTCCACGTAGCGCAGCATGCGCGCGCCCAGCTCTGGATCTGCCCGTCGCTTGCCGGCTCTCTCCTCGCTGACGCGCGGGCCCCCTGTCGGGGTCTGGGATGGCGCCTCGGTTGCCTTCCTGGACGCTTCGCGTATGGAGACCGGTGCAACCTCCCCGCTGGCCTTGGAGACGTCGCTCGTGTCGCCCGAGACGGCCCTCCCGGACCAGGTATCCTTCAATGTGACGATCCGGTTGAAGACCAGAGCGTCCCCGACACCATCCACGGGATCGCGCCAGAAATACCCGGTGCGCTCGAACTGGTACCGTGTGCCCGCAGCGTCCGACGCCACCGAGGGCTCGATCCGAGCATCTCGCACCACCACCAGGGACTCGGGATTGAGGTTGTCCACGAGGTCCCCACCCTCGGGAACTTCCTCCGGGTTGGGCGTGTCGAAGAGCCGGTCGTAGAGGCGCACCTCCGCCGTCAGCGCGTGGGCCGCCGAGACCCAGTGGATGGTCCCGATCCCCTTCCGGCCGCTGCCGGACCCCGCGGATCCGCTCCTCGTGTCCGGGTCGTAGGTGCAGCGCAGCTCCATCACCCTTCCGTCCGGACCCTTCACCACCTCGTCACAGCGGATGACGTAGCCGTAGCGCAATCTGACCTCGCCTCCGGGAATCAGTCGCCGGAACCCTTTCGGAGGGTCCTCCGCAAAGTCCTCCCGCTCGATCAGGAGCTCCCGGCCAAAGGGCACCTTTCTGGAACCCTCCCGGGCGACGTCGTGAGGCCAATAGGGCGCGTCGAGCTCCTCCACGTCACCGTCGTCCAGGTTGGTGATGACGACCTTGAGGGGATGGAGCACCGCCATCACCCGGGGTGCCGTCCGGTTGAGCACGTCGCGTATGGCGAACTCGAGCTTGCCCGGATCCACCCACGACTCGGTCTTCGCCACCCCAACCATGTCCGCGAAGAGACGCACGGCCTCCGGAGGGACGCCACGGCGGCGCAGCCCCGCCAGGGTGGACATCCGAGGGTCATCCCATCCCGCGACGTGCCCCGCCTTCACCAGAGGCCCGAGCTTCCGCTTGGAGACGACCGTGTACTCGAGGTTCAGGCGGTTGAACTCGTACTGATGGGTCCGCGGCTCCTCGAAGCCCACGTTGTCCAGGATCCAATCGTAGATCTCCCGGTTGTTGTCGAACTCCAGCGTACACAACGAGTGGGTCACGCCCTCGAATGCGTCCTCCAGGCAGTGGGCGTAGTCGTAGAGCGGATAGATGCACCAGGCGTCCCCGCGCCGGTAGTGGTGCGCGTGCCGGATCCGATAGAAGACCGGGTCACGCATCAGCATGTTGGGTGACGCCAGGTCGAGCTTGCCCCGCAGCACGTGCGCGCCGTCCGGGAACTCGCCGGCGCGCATGCGCCGGAACAGGTCGAGGTTCTCTTCCACGCTGCGGTCGCGGAAGGCGGTGGGCCGCCCCGGCTCGGTGACGGTGCCGCGGGCTTCCCGGATCTCCTCCTCTGTGGAGGAATCGACGTAGGCGAGCCCCTTTCCGATGAGGATCTCGGCGCAGTCGTACATGCGCTCGAAGTAGTCCGACGCGAAATAGAGGTGTTCGCCCCAGTCAAACCCCAGCCAGCGGATGGCGTCCTTGATGGCCTCGACGTACTCCATCTCCTCGGTCTCGGGATTGGTGTCGTCGAAGCGCAGATGGCATCGGCCTCCGAACTCCTGCGCGATGCCGAAGTTCAGGCACACGGACTTGGCGTGCCCGATGTGCGGATACCCGTTCGGCTCCGGGGGGAAGCGCGTGACGATGCCTTCGTAGCGGCCCTCACGAACGTGCGCCACCACGAT